>CALAMC010000067.1 GCA_937925655.1 uncultured candidate division Zixibacteria bacterium
GGAATCGGGGATGGTTAGTTTGGGTTGGGCCGAAGTAATGGGCGGTGTCAGCGAAAGGCAGATAATAATCATAACCGCGACAGAAGTTATTCTCATAGGACCTCCTTATGTTATGTACAAATAAAAAACCCGGAACGATAAAATATCCGGGTTTGCGAGCCTATCGTTGATTTCAGTGATTTGACTGGGCCGAGGACTTATCGGGAGGTTGTTGAACGGTCGCCTTGCCGGCCGCGGGGTTGCCACCGGGCACTCGCAGCGTCCGTTTGACAGGAACGGTGAAGCGGCTTTTGGCGGCGTCGTTAAGTTCAATCGTGAGCGACTTTTCGAATTCCTGGTCAAGAAACTTTTCATTTAGCGTCAGAATTCCCTTCTCGGTCTGGCCCGCCTTGACACGCTTGGGTAATTTGATCGTGAACATGCCATAAGGCATATCGACCAGGGCGATGTCGAGGTCGGAGTCGGAGACATTTTCGATAAGAAATTCACGGCTGTCGACCGTCTTTTCGCCAAACTGGGAGACATCGAATTTATACGGCTTAATCCGAATGGGATAAGTCGAGTCGGGATTGATGACCACGTTGGCGGTAATTTGGACGCGCTTGGCAAGTTCACCCTCATTGCTGGTAATCGACGGTCTTTTTGACTGGCGGCCGTTGTACTTCCCGGTCGAATAAATAATTTCAAGCTTGGTGCTGTCACCGACAGCAATCTCCTCCTTATCGAGAGGAGCTTTCGTGCACCCTCAACCGGGTTTTACGCTCAATATCTTGAGCGTTTCCGTGCCGGTCGAATGCAGCCAGAAAACGTGGCTTATTCCAGAATTCTGCGGCACATATCCGAAATCGAAGATGGAATCGGGGATGGTCAATTTCGGCTGGGCAAATACCATCCCTGGCAGAAGCAGAAGACAAGCAGTAAACAAAGCCAGGAATTTAACTTTAATCATATAACCTCCAGAATCCTTTCTATTTTTCAATTAATCGTCATATTATACGATGAATTGAGCAGTTACCATAATCTATATGGGTCGTTAATTCTGTCAAGCAATAATTTGCGGTACCATATTGGCCTGTAAAAAGTTACCCGGTTCCAGGGCATTTCTGCCGGATATTTTCATTATATGGCTGTCATTGATTGTCATTGCGAAAAATCTTTCTTCGAACCGGAATCGTATAATTTTTCGGTTCTGAATTATCATCAATAAATTCGAATGTGATATTGGCTTCGAAATCACTGGCATATCCGAGGTCGTTAAGACGAATGAATCCGACGGCGGAATCGGTTGGTGGCACGAACATGGGCATATCCAGGCTATAATAGGTCGAATCGCCGTAGATGAGTCGCAGGGGCACATATTGGGCGGATTTATTATAAATGGTAAATGGGAATTCGCGTGGTCCGCTGTCCCCGAATTGTGAGGCGATCAGGCGGTACGGCTTGACATAAATAGGTGAAAGAACTTCGGGGTCTTTGATGACAATCGGAATGACGGTAAGTCTTAAGGCCCGGCCACCCAGATTTTTGGCATTGGTTTTGAAGCGGGGATACCGGATATTGTAACCTTCAACCTTTTGACTGCGGAAGGTTACTGAAATATTAGCACTGTCTCCAGGGGGCAGGACGTGTTTATCGGTAGTAACGGTGATACACTCGTTAAATGTTTCGATTTCCGGAATCAACAGGGTATCGGTTCCGATCGAGTAAGCCTTGGCAGTAAAATAGAAATTCGAGGATTGAGGGATAAAGCCGATGTTTATGGTGTCCGGTTTAAGCCGAATTTCCGGGTCGGCCATAGCCGATACGGACAAGGTTAATGCGCAAAATACAGCTATAAGGGCCGCTTTCAAGTTTTTCACTCCTGCTTTTTATATAGTCCCGGCCGTATAATTATAACCGGTTTGCGTTTAATTTCAATGAATTTTACAAAATTAAGGCGGGGCTGGTTGATTTTTTATGTGAATTCTGATATTTTTAATTGTTGGAGCGGAAAATTTATACCTGCAATATTGGAGTAAATATGGATCCCAAGCAATTTCTTGATCAGAACAGGCAAAAACGGCTCGATGAACTTTTCGAATTTTTGCGATTCCCTTCGGTTTCGGCCAAAAGCGAACATAAAGGAGATGTTCATGCCTGCGCCGAATGGCTGGCCAAAAAGCTCAATGATATGGGTATAAAAAGCGGTTTAAGGCCGACGGGCGGTCACCCGGTCGTATACGGTGAAAAGATATCATCGCCGGATAAATTGACGGTTCTCTACTATGGTCATTATGACGTCCAGCCGCAGGAGCCTTTGGAATTATGGAAAAGTTCGCCTTTTAACCCGATAATCGAAAACGGTTATATCATAGCCCGCGGTTCCACGGATGATAAGGGACAATTATGGACGCATATCAAGGCCATAGAAGCCTATCTCGCCACCGGAATTGACCTGCCGGTCAATGTCAAATTTTTAATTGAAGGGGAAGAAGAATCGGGGGCGGAGAACCTGGCGGCATTTGTTGAGCAAAATGCCGAATTGCTCAAGGCGGATATTATCGTGGTATCCGACGGTTCACAATACGGGCGTAATCATCCGGCGGTCACCTTCGGTTTGCGCGGAATTGCCTTTGTCGAAGCCAAAATTACCGGTCCCGACCGCGATCTCCATTCCGGATCGTTTGGGGGATCGATTGCCAATCCGATAAATGTTCTGGCGCGAATAATCTCCCGGTTCCACGACGAAAACGGCAGAATTCTGGTGGACGGATTTTATGACGACGTGGTTGAAATCTCCGACTGGGAACGGCGGCAGTTTAAAAAGCTGCCCTTCGATGAAGCCGAATACCTGGCAAAGACCGGCTCGCCCAAATTACACGGCGAAAAGGGCTATTCGATTCTGGAGCAGATCTGGTCGCGACCGACGCTCGATATCAACGGCATTACGGGCGGTTATCAAGGCGAAGGCGGCAAGACGATTATTCCATCATGGGCCAGTTGTAAAATCACGATGCGTCTGGTGGCCAACCAAAGGCCCGAAGATATATGCAATAAACTGGAGGCATATATTAAAAAGATATGTCCCGATTATGTCACCTGCCAGATAATCAAGCATGGCGGTGCCGCGGCGGTGGCGGTGCCAACCGACGGGCCCTGGCTGGAAGCGGCCGGGCGGGCAATCAAGACCGGATTTGGCATCGATCCGGTTTATACTAAGGAAGGCGGTTCGATTCCTATAGTCGGAACCTTCAAAAAGGTCCTTGGGCTGGATACGCTTTTATTGGGCTGGGGACAGGCCGATGATAATGCTCATTCACCAAACGAAAGATTCGCGCTGGATGATTTCGAGCGGGGTTGTTATACGGCCCTGGCCCTGATAGATGAGCTTTCGAAGGTAAAGAGATAATGGAACTGGGACTCAAAGACCGGGTGGCACTGGTGACAGGCGCCTCAAGCGGTTTAGGATTTGCCGCGGCTGTGGCACTTGCCTCTGAAGGCGCCCGCGTAATAATAAATTCGCGTTCACAAGATAATCTTGAGGGGGCCGCCGATCGGATTGAAAAGCAGGCCGGATTACGGCCGCAGATAATCGCCGGGGATCTCTCCATACCCGGGGAATGTGAAAAGGTGGTTGAAAAGGCCAGATCGTTTTATAATACCGTCGATATCCTCGTGGCCAATGCCGGGGGACCGCCGTCCGGCAGTTTTATGACGCTGACTAAAGAACACTGGGCGGAGTCGACCCGACTGACCCTATTTTCGGCCATCGATCTGGCACGGGCGGTTGTGCCGTCCATGATGCAAAATGGACGGGGACGGTTAATTTTTATCACATCGTTGTCGGTCAAGCAACCAGCGCCCGGATTGATAATCTCCAATTCGCTTCGGGCGGGAGTCACGGGTTTTGCTAAAACCATTTCAAACGAACTGGCGGCCTATGGTATAACGGTGAATACGGTATGTCCGGGTTATACCAAAACGGAAAGGCTGGGCTATCTGGCCGAAAAACAGGCCAAGGATAAAGGAGTCAAACCGGAAGATATTTTCAAAGGCTGGATAGATAATATCCCGGCCGGTCGTCTTGGAGATCCTTCGGAGCTGGCCGCGCTGATATGTTTTCTGGCCTCAGATAAAGCGGCCTATATAACGGGGACGGCGATTCCCGTCGATGGCGGATATATTAAAGGATTGCTTTAATTAACGGCCGTATGTTATTCTATATGATTATCTTGTGGTGTATTGTTGACTCCCATTGTTAATAATCCAGCCAATGTATTCAAGGGGCCGCTTTGGTTTTTGTACGCAATCCTGGTGGTGCATCAAATAATTAATGCGGCGGCTTTTCCGGTAGCCAAAATCGGGCTGGCGCAATTTGACCCGTTGGTTTACGCTTTTTTCAGATTCCTGTTTTGTACTCTGGGATATTTGCCCTTCCTGGTTTTCAATGGAAATAAAACGGCAATTGCCAAGGTCGATCGTTTGAAGATATTCGGCATCGGGCTGTTATTAATTCCGTTCAATCAGGTTTTGTTTTTGGTCGGGCAGAAACTCACCAGCGCCGGGCATGCCAGCCTTCTGTTTGCGACCACGCCGGTTTTTGTATATGTACTGGCCATAAGGTTTTTGAAGGAAAAGCTAATATTCTTAAGATCCATAGGGATTGTTATAGCGCTAACGGGAGTTTTGATAATTCTCCTATCCGGCAGAGTCAGATTCGGCCAGGAATTTCTTGCGGGCGATTTGCTGGTATTACTGGCCGTCATGGCTTGGGCAGGGGCGACGGTGGCGGGCAAGCCTCTGGCGTCACGCTACGGGGCGTTTCGGGTAATGGGCACGGCCATGGTTTATGGATCGTTGGTATATATGCCGTTCGGTTTTATCTTTGCGCTGCATTCCGACTATCAGGGTGTCAACCATATCGGCTGGTTAAGTATTTTGTATATGGCCGTCGTTGTTTCGATTTTCGGTTACGTGGTATGGTACTGGGTATTAAAATTTCTCGAAGCCACGCAGGTGGCCGTGTTGCAGAACATTCAGCCGGTGATAGCCACCGCCCTGGCGGCCATCTTCCTGGGCGAACCGGTAACATTAACTCTGATTGTTGGGGGGATAATCGTGATTGCCGGGGTAATTTTATCGCAATTGAGGCCGGGTGTATTTAGATGGCTATTTGTCGATAAAGCCAATGTGGCTGCAAAAGGGGAAGTAAAATGCTAAATGGTAACAATAAAAACGATGCCATTCATGAAACCTGGTCGGTTTTTCGGATAATGTCGGAATTCGTCGAGGGTTTCGAGACATTGAGAGAATTACAGCCGGCGGTATCCGTATTCGGGGCATCGGCTCTACCGCCCAATTCAAAGTACTGCCTGCTGGCGGAAAAGATTGCACGACGCCTGTCCGATGAAGGTTTTGCCATTATAACCGGGGGCGGGCCCAGCGTGATGGAGGCGGCCAATAAGGGGGCCAAAAAGGGTAAATCGAAATCGGTCGGACTGAATATCGATATTCCCACCGAACAGCGTAGTAATTCATTTCAGGATATATCGCTTCATTTCCGATACTTTTTCGCCCGCAAAGTTATGTTCGTCAAGTATGCGGTGGCTTTCGTCATAATGCCGGGCGGCTTCGGGACACTCGATGAGTTATTCGAGGCCCTGACGTTGATTCAAACGAGGAAAATTTTTAACTTCCCGGTGGTCCTGGTAGGGTCAGAATACTGGGGCGGTCTGATTGACTGGATTGTTTCCAGCCCGATTCGTGAGGGGACGTTGACCAATGCCGACCTGACCCTGTTTTCATTGACCGATGATCCCGAAGAAGTGGTGCAAATCATCAAAGAGGGATACGAAAAAGTCCGCCTCACACAGGCCATATAGTATAAACTTATTGATATAAGAAAGGCCGGATCATTTCGATCCGGCCTGTTGTATTTATTCAGCCAGGTTTTCCTCGGAAAAAGCCTTTTCCAAAGCCGGGTCGGTGAAGACGCCGTCTTTGCGAATAAGTTTATCGTCGAACCAGATTTCGCCGCCACCGTACTCTTTTCTCTGAATCAAAACCAGATCCCAGTGTATAGCCGACGTGTTGCCGTTGGGAGCTTCGTCGTAGCAGCAACCCGGGGTCAGGTGGAAGGAGCCCCGGATCTTTTCATCGAACAGGGTGTCTTTCATCGGTTCCAGGACGAAGGGATTGACGCCGATGGCAAATTCGCCGACATAGCGGCCACCCTCATCGGTATCGAGAATCTTATTCATTTTTTCTTCATTATCGCAAGTGGCCTTGATTATTTTACCGTTTTGGAAGGTGAATTTGATGTCATTGTACACGGTGCCTTCATAGAGGGAGGGCGTATTGTATGAAATCGTACCGTTGATCGAATCGCGGACCGGCGCGGTGTAAACTTCGCCGTCGGGAATATTGCGGGTGCCGTCGCATTTGACAATCGGAATACCTTTGATGGAAAAGGTGAGGTCGGTTCCGGGGCTCTTGATATGCACCCGGTCGGTTTTATCCATGAGTTCCACGAGGGGGTCCATGGCCTTCGACATTTTGGCATAATTGAGGTTACAGACGTTATAATAGAAGTCCTCGAATTTTTCCTGCGAGGTTTCCGCAAGCTGGGCCATGGCGCTGTTGGGGTAGCGCATGACGACCCATTTGGTTCTTTTGACGCGTTCTTCCAGATGCACCGGCTTATAAAAGATTTTCTGGTATTTATCCATCTGATCGCGGTCGACGTCGGCCAGATCGAAGGAATTCTCGGAGCCGCGAATGCCGATATATGCGGCGGCCTTTTTCATCATGTCGAGATGAAAATCGGCCAGTTTTTTGAACTGCTCATCGGTGGCAGTACGAATAAAATGTCGTGAAATGGATTCATCGTTGTAGTACCAAAAGGGAACGCCTCCCCTTTGGGTGGCGTAACGAACCAGTTCTTTTCCCAGTTCGAGGGCCGCCAGCCCTTTGACTTCGATATAAACAATTTCCCCGGGCTTCAATTCTACCGAATAGTCGATGAGATTTCGGGCCAAAGTAGTATTTCTCGGATCTTTCATAAATATTATCCTTTCCTGTTTGAATCGGATAATAAGACATAACCGGCATTTTGGCAAGATGGTGCCGAACAATTTAACGATGAGATTGTTCTCTATGTTATGTCGGTCAAGAAAGTAAACCGGATATATGTCGGTACGGCCGGGTACAGCTATGATGATTGGCTGGGCAATTTTTATCCGCAATTTTGTTCGGCCAAGGACTATTTGAGATTTTATTCATCCATATTCAAAACCGTGGAATTGAATGCCACATTTTATCGCGTGCCCGATAAGGCGACCGTGGAAAACTGGGATAAAGTCACCCCGGACGACTTTATTTTTACGGCCAAATTCCCCGGTGCGGTGACTCATGAGGGGGATATTGAAGAGCGAGCGGAAGCGGCAAAGAGGTTTATCGAAGTAATGCGGACGCTCGGGAAGAAACTGGGCGTATTGCTATTGCAATTTCCCTACAGTTTTAAGCCGGACCAGCATGGCTCAATGATGATGGAAATGCTGTCGGTTATGCCTTCGGACATTAAAGTAGCGCTTGAAGTGCGAAACCGTAAGTGGTTGAATGATAAATTCTATGGCGCCCTGCGGGAGCGGCGTATTTGTCTGGCCATGATAGACCATCCGTGGATGCCGAAAAGGACGGAGTTTACCGCCGATTTTGCCTATTTTCGCTTTTTGGGCGACCGCAAAAGAATTGAGAATGATTTCAGCTATGTTCGTTTTGACAGGCATGAGGAAATGGAGTGGTGGGCGAAACTGCTTGAGGAATTTTCCCGTGACCGGGGTGAAGTTTACGCCTATTTCAATAATCATTATACCGGGCATTCACCCAGTTCGGCGCGGCATATGATTGAAATTATGCGGCTCAATCAATCTTCTTAAATTTCTTGTTTTTGGCCCATTTTAACTGCAAATTACAGTGAACGCATAAAAAGCGGAGCTGTGAAGATGGATAAAAAAGATTTATGCCAGTTTCTGGTAATTCGTCTGGCCGACGAGCAATATGCCATCAGCCTGTCGCACGCCGTCGAGATAATTAATCCACGCGGGACGCAATCGGTTTCGGACTCGGTGCAGGCCTTGCCCAAAGATTTCGAATACGAAAGCAAACGCATTCCAATAATAGATTTATGGCGGCATTTGCACAATAGAGAACATACCTCCCTGACCGACACGATGATAGTCATCACGGAAGTCGGCGGCGAACGGGCGGCTCTGGTGGTCGATTCGGCGGAGGAGATATTGCGCATCGACCGGCCCGGCACAGCCGAAATCAAGGCTATTGATACCGGCCCTGAAAATGATTTAATTACAGGGCGCCTTAATGCGGACGACCGCAATATTCCCGTCGTAAACCTTTCCGGATTATACAAATTGTCCGGTGTAATAGTTTGACGGCATAACATCCCGCCCATATGCTGCAACTTTTAAAGAACTACGATCATCGTCTGTGGAACCTGGCCCTGGGCTGGTTTACTTCATCGCTGGGTTTCGCCCTGGTTATTCCTTTTATTGCCATTTACTTTCATGGGCAGGGCATGACGCTGACCCAGATCGGCTTATTTTTCGGAATCACGGCTGTAATCCGGGCAACGGTTCAGGCTTATGGTGGAGAGCTGTCGGACCAGGTAGGGCGTTACCGCCTGATGATAGTTGCCCAGCTCTGCCGGGCCGTAGTTTTCGCGTTTTTGGCGGCCGCAGTGCATTACTCGTGGGGACTGATTGCCGTGGGGGCTTTAATTATAGTCAATTTTATATTCGGGGCGCTTTTTCAACCCGCCGCCAATTCGACGGTAGCCGATCTGGTCGGCAATAATCGCCGGACGGAGGCGTTTGCCATTGTTCGTGCCGCCGGAAATCTGGGCTGGGCGGTCGGGCCGGCCATAGGCGGATACATGGCGGCCAGTTCACTGGCATTGTTGCTATTGCTGTCGGGAATTATAACCGCCCTGTCGGGATTCATAATCTTATTTTTCCTGAAAGGAATTGAATTTAATCGACGCGCCGACGCCAATGGAAGCTTTCGACAGATGTTTATCCTAAAGGGCAATGAAACCATGTTTCATCATGCCGGGCTGTTATTCATATTGTATCTGGTGGTGGCGCATTTGATGGCACCACTGTCATTGTATTCGGTCGATTTTCGCGGCCTGGCCGAGTCCCAGCTGGGTCACCTGTATATGTTGAATGGGCTTATGGTCGTTTTTCTGCAGTTACCCATGGCGCGCCTGATGCGCCCATTCCGGTTAACGTCGCAGATGGCGGCCGGGGCATTTGTTTATGCCGTCGGATATTTTCTGGTCGGGCTTTCGGCGGAGTATGCCATGTTCATAGTTTCGATGATTATCATCACATCGGGAGAATTATTGATATCACCGCCGGCGCTGGCGATAACCGCCAATTTAGCCCCGCCCGACAAGGTTGGGCGTTATATGGGAATTTATGGGTTCGCGGTGACGGCCGGGTGGTCGCTGGGACCACTGGTTGGAACGCTGCTGCTGGACCTGTTCAAACCTGATTTTGTTTTTTCCTGGGGGGCAATCGCGGTTCTGGCCGTGGTTGCGGGTATGGGATTCATACGCCTGCATCGACATATCGCCCCCGAAGTGAATACCTATCGCGATATAATCACATAATGATCACGAATTTTCCGACCTGATTGCCGTATTCCGATTCCACCGAGTAATAATAAATTCCCGACATGATGGCCATGCGGTTGCGTGAAATCATGTCCCATTGCTCGTGCATGGCGCCGGGACTGCCGGGGGAGAAGTTATGATCAATGGTTGCGACAAGGTCGCCGTCGATGGAAAAAATACGAATCGTGCATTTTGGCGGCAGATTGGAAAAATGCAAGGCCCGCGTGAATTCAGAGGGAAGAGCCTGTTCGCCTTCTTCCCAGCCTTCATATCGACCGCGATAACCGCCGTTGATATAATAAGGATTGGGGTAGACGACGACATTCAGGCCCTGTTCCAATACCAGGTCGGTGGAATTCTGGGCATATTCGCGTCCGGCGTTTTCGGTCGGATTGGTTTCCATCGGCCCCAGACCCTTGGAGGGATCGCCATGGTCGAAAGCCGTTACGGAGACATAGTATGATTTCGACGGCAACAGGTCGCGTATGATATAGCGATATTCATAATATTTAAAGCGACCTTCAGGAGTGAGAACTTCGGGCCAGTACATGCGGGCACTGTCCAGATCAGAAGTCGGCGGTTCCGGTTCGTATGGATACACTTTATAGATATTGGTAGTGTCCGTTTTTTCGGACTGGTTCCAGTCATGGGCGGTGAAGTAATACTGCTCGTATTCCCCGGTGGAGTAATTATAGTGCGAAAACAGACGGGCTTGTGAATCATAGTTTTCCGGGTCGAAATTGGCGCCGTACATCTGGCGGAGCTGTTCGAGTGTGTACGGCGGTTGCATGACATCCCAGTATCTGTTATAAGTATCATATTCCCAGCGGTCGTAGTTGTCGACGTCATACGAAGCCAGCATAGTGAAGCCGTTGGCGTGGCCGGTTTCGGAAAGATAGACGCGATAACCCTCGAAATCGGCGAATTGCGAGAACTGGTCCGGTTCGGTTTCACTTTTGACGCCGTTCCAGCGGACCTCAATGATTCCTTCGTTGAATTCGTTCACGCGGGGATGAAGGCTGAAATCCGGGGCAGGGGGGGGAGCGGCTCCGCGGAAATCGGGAACGCCGTCGCCTTCGTAGTATAAAGTATCGACGCGGGCAAAAGCGAAAGTGGTGTCGATGACCATGCCGCTCGGCAGATAAAGGGTATCGATCTCGACGATGCGCTTGCCGATTTCGTAAATGTGGTATTTGCCCTTATACCCATCACCGTCGGTATCGACTCCGGGATTGTCGAATATCCACGAAGCCCAAAGGGAATTCAGGCCGAGGTAGGTGAGGTTATGTGTTGGCCCGGGTGTCCGCCAGTCCCGGTGGTAGTGCTGACCCATGATCATGGCAAACGTGAAGGGCGCGAAGTCACCGGGTTTAATTCGAAACGGCCCGGAGGAGATGACGTAATGGACATCGGCGCCGTCCCTGATGCGGTCGATATTTTCATGGGGCGGAAGCCAGCCGTCGGCGGAATGGTCCCACTGGGCTTCGGAAAGATCATAATCGATCTCACCATTGGCCATGAGGAAGTATTTATCGGCGTCGCTGCGGGGTTCGCCAAGGCCGCCGCCAAAATATCGTATAGGAGTGCCGGTTGGTGGTCGTTTATAGGGGCCCCAGTTGAGGCCGGAATAATAATCGTTAACCCACCAGTTGAAGTTCATGCGAACGGTGTCGGCGGGCGTGCGCAAAATTTTAACGCCGGCGGCGGCGGTTGGGGAATTGATGCCCTGATATTCCCCGGTAATGGGATTGGGGTCGCCGTCGTTGTCGGCGGTCCAAGCGACGTTAATGGTATCGGTCAGACCGGCGATGTAGAGGGAACGCATGGTTCTGACAAAACCGACAATGTCATCGCGGGCGCTGCCCTTGTTCTCATAAAAAATATCGTTATCGACATAGAGCCCGATATAAAGTCCTTCGATAGTGCGGAAAGTGATGTTGCCGATATTCAAATCGAAAATAATAAAATCGTCGGCATAATCGTAGCCCCAGGCATAGCTGCGCTGGACGACTTTCACGCCGATCGGGCGGTGGACGCGACCGGTCGGTGCATCATAACCGGTTAACTCGCGATTGTCGAGAGTGTCGGTATAGTAGCATTCGAAATCCTGTTGCGAAACGGCTCCTTCATATTCGGCGACGCTGCGGTCGTTGATTGAACGCATAATAATATTGCTGTTGGGGAGTGTATCGGGCCAGAATTCCGAAGCACGATCCCAATCGCCCCAGCCGGCCGTGGAAACCAGGGTGTCGCGACCGACAATGGCGCCAATCCACAGGCGCATGCCCCAGAGATATGTATTCAGCGTGTTGTTTGGATAATTCAGCGATTTCGCATATTGTCCGGAAAACGGATCGAGCAGAAGATCCTCGGTATCTTTGCCGAAAATTCCGAAATTGGAAATCATCATATCAATCTTGCCGACGTTATGCATGGCGATTTCGCGTATAGGATAAAGCTGGTTGGTTTGGGCCTTTTTCGGCGTGAATCTATCCGGTTCAAACGAAGGGCGGGCGGTAATGGAGGCGGCAAGAGAGGTTAGCAGTATAACAAACAAGGCAGTCCGCGCGATATGTCTCATTGAAGTCTTCCTGTCAAGTGCTCCTCTATTTTATAATTACGAATTTGCCAATAAAATTGCCAAATTCGGATTCGACCGAATAATAATAAATTCCGGAGACAATTGCCATTGTATTTCTGGTAATTAAATCCCATGATTCATGCATCGAACCGGGGGCACCCGGAGGATAATCATGGTCGATCTGGCGGATCAAGTCGCCGTCGATGGTAAAAATCCTGATAACGCATTTATGGGGCAAATTGGCGAAATTCAGGGTTCGCGTAAATTCGGCAGGCATATTCTGTTGACCGTATTGCCAGCCTTCATAGTGTTCGCGGTAGTTACCGTTGATATAATAGGGGTTGGGATACACGATCACGTCGAGGCCTTTTTCCATAGCGTATTCGCTGGAGGGAAGAGCAAACTGACGGACGGCATTGTCATAGGGGTTGGTTTCATGGGAACCCAAGTTGCGGGCCGGGTTGCCCTGATCGAAGGCCGTCACTGATACAAAATACTCTTTTGACGGCAGGAGATTTCTGATTTTATAGCAATATTCGAAGTATTTGAATCGGCCCGATTCGGTCAAAACATCCGGCCAGTAAATTCGGGCGCTGTCAACACTTAAAGTCGGGGGATAAGGTTCGTTGGGATATCGCTTATGAATGGCAAGTGTATCAAAGAGGTTGGATTGGTTCCAATCGTGGGGTGTAAAATAATATTGATCATATGCCTGTGTCTGATAATTATAATGGCTGAAAAGCTTGTATTCGGCCGGATATAATTCGGGATCGAAGTTTTCACCATACAAGTTCCTTAAATGGGATAAAGTATAGGGCGGGTCGACGACCTGCCAGCGATTATAAGTACTGTCAAATTCCCAGCGGTCATAATTGAGATGGTCATAGGATGACAATACCGTAAAGTCTCCCGGGCGACCGGTTTCGGAAAAATATACACGGTAGCCTTCGAAATCATTGCGGTTGAGAAACGGATCCGGGTTAGTTTCGCTGGCCAGTCCATTCCAGCGGACCTCGATAAACCCGGTGTTAAACTCATCGACCCCCGGGAGAGGTGAAAATTCGGGAGCGGTGGGTGGGGCCGCTCCGACAAAATCCGGGATGCCATCGCCGGAGTAAAAGAGAGTGTCATTGCGAATGTATTTGTACACGGAATCATAAATGGTGTCGCTGGCCAGATAAATGGTATCGATGTAATCGAGGACATAGCCGGCCTGGCGGATATGATACTTGCCCTTGAAGCCATCGCCGTCGGTATCGACTCCGGGGTTGTCATAAACCCATGATGCCCAGAGGGCGTTCAGGGCGAGGTCATCGAGATGTCGGGTGGCGCCGCCGAATTCTGCGGCCCAGCTGCCCTGCCAGTAATTCTGACCCATGACGACGGCAAAAGTGAAATTAACAGTTCCGCCGGGATAGAGTTTATGGGGGCCAGTGGCAAGGACATACATGATATTGGAGCCTTCCCACACCGGCTCGGTCGGCGGAGGCATCCAGCCGTCGGCGGTGAAATCGCGCCAGCTGTCAATGAGGTCATAATCCACTTCATGATTGGACATGATATAGTATTTATCGGCGTCGGACGCGGGATCGCCGTAGTAGCCGCGAAACTGCCGCAGGGTTTGGCCGGGCATCGGTTTTTTGCGCGGCCCCCAGGACCAATAGTCGGTCGTATAATCGACCGCCCACCAGTTGAATGAGAAGTTGTGCTCTTGCGGAACGGGCCGCAACAGCATAACACCAGCGGCGGAGGTGGCCCCGAAAAGCCCCTGGAATTGGCCAGAAACCGGATCCGGATCGCCGTTGTTATCTGCGGCCCAGGCAATATTAAAAGTATCACGAAGGCCGCTCAAGTAGGGCGATGGGAAATCCTTCAAAAAGCCGACAATATCGTCGCTTCCCCCAAACGGCCCGCCGACGCGGTGGACACTGTTGTCGACGAACAGCCCGATATAGACGCCGTTTATATCGCGCAGAGTAATATTGGACACTTCCAAGTCGAAAAGAATGAAGTCTTCGGCGTAGTTATATCCCCAGGCGTAGCTTTTCTGTGTGACTCTGACGCCGATCGGGATATGAATACGGCGGCTGAAGATATCATAACCCGTCCAACGATAATCCCACAGGGTGTCGCAATAGTAAGAAATGAAATCCTGATGAGAAACGGCGCTGTCGAAATCGATCTGTTGCGGTTCGAGGATTGAGCGGCGTTTTATTTCGTTGACCGGGATAGTATCCGGCCAGAACTCGCTCTGGATGTACCAGTCCTGCCAGCCGGCCGTCGAAACCAGTGTATCTCGCCCGACTATGGCGCCCACCCAGAGTTGCATTTCGTTGAGGTAATTGACATTCAATCCCTGCGGATACGAAAGAGCGGGGGCCTGCAATCCAGTAGCCGGGTCATGGACAGGTTGCGAAGTGCCCAGTCCGAACTGGCCGAAATTGGATACGGTCATGGCTATCAGGCCAACATTATGGACGGCTACTCTTTTAAGTAATATTTCGGCTTCGTTAAAGCTGGCGCGGGTTTTAATATCCCGATATTCCTGACGTGCCATGGCCGGGGGGAAAATAATAATGACGATCATTATGACCAGACAAAATATTCTAAGAATCATGGGGTGCCTTCTTGGTGCCAATCATAATATAATGACAATCTTGCCCAACTGGTTGCCCATCGCGGACTCAACCGAATAATAATAAATGCCGGAAACTATCGCCTGCGTATTTCGGGTTATCAGGTCCCATGTTTCGTGCATCGCCTGCGGGTTTCCAGGCGGGACGTCGTGCTCAATCTGCCTGACGAGGTCGCCATCGAGCGTGAAAATACGAATGGTGCACTTATGAGGAAGGTTGGCAAAATGAATGGCCCGGGTGCGTTCAGGGGGCAGGGAGACGTTGACGGCTCCCTCCAGCCCCATAGCGCGATAATTGGCATCTATACGATAGGGGTTCGGATACACGATGACATTGAGTCCTTTATCTTCCACCATGGGCGCCGAATTTTGCGGGTATTCGGCAACCATATTAAGGAGCGGGCTTGATTCCAGAGAGGTAAGCCCGGAACGGGGAGACCCGTAATCGAAAGCGGTAACCGTTACATAGTACATTAACGACGGTAACAGGTCGCGGAGGATAAACTTATACTCGAAGTATTTGAATTGTCTATTTTCGGTCAGTTCTTCGGGGTAATAAAGGGCCGCCGAATCGAGGTCCAAAACGGTCGGAAACGGCTGGTCCGGAAATACTTTATGAATAAAGAAGGTATCAAGCAGATTACTCTGATTCCAGTCCTGCCGGGTGAAATAGAAGATGGAGTCCTCACCGAAAGGATTGGATACCCAGAGGGGGTTATCGACGTTATGTACGATAGGATCGAAACCGTCGCCGTACATTGCTTTCAATTGATCCATCGTGAAAGGAATGTCGAGCAGTTCCCATGCCTGATGATTGCGTACATAGGTCCAGCGATTGAAGTTTTCCCGGTCATAGGTATTAAGCAAGACAAAGTCCTGCATGCGGGGTGTCATGGAGTACATAACGCGATAACCTTCGAAATCAAGGTCCCCGGAAAATCTGTCCGGGGTCATTTCGCTGGCGAATCCATTCCAGCGGATTATCAAACGACCGCGATTGAGGTAATCGACTTCCGGGAATACTCGTAAAACCGGTGCCGGGGGGGGTTGGGCACCGACAAAATCGGGAACCCCGTCGCCTTCGTACCAGGTCGTATCACAGGAACCGTAAATAACGGTAGTTTCCGGCGGGAAGACTTGATCATTTATTTCAAGGGTCGTATCAAGGCAGCAAATTCTATACTTGCCGAAATATTTATCGCCGTTGCTGTCATAGTTTGGATTATCATAAATGAAGGAGGCCCATCGGGAATTATAAGCCATACTGTCGAAATTGAGGGAATTATAAAACGTCTCCGGTTGCAGGGGACTAAAAAGGTTTTTGAAATTATCGGGCCCGGTATGAAACGCGGCGGCACAAATATATGCGAAGGAAACAGGAAGAACCTCGCCCGGCGACAGGTTGAAAGGGCCAAAGGATAAAAGGAATCGGGCGTCGAAACCGTTAGCGTAATCGGTTGCGGAGGTGGGGGGCGGCAGCCAGCCGCCGGCCGTATGGTCTTTAGCGGTAAACATCTGGTCATAATCGAATTCTTTATTCTGCATTATATAATACTTGTTCCGGTCTCCCAGAGGGGTTCCCAAAACTCCGCTCATGTCGCGAAAAGGATGCTCCGGTGTACCCGATTTGCGCGGACCAAAATCGAGAGCGGCACTGCTGTAATTGGTAATCCACCAATTGAAGGAGTATTCCAGTGAATCAGAAGGGGTTCTGACGACACGGACTCCGGCCACGCTACGACAACTGGTGGTAGTAAAATTGCCGGATTCATCGGGATCGCCGTCATTATCCATTATATAGGCAACGTTGATGGTATCCCTAAAATCGCAGGGTGACTCGACGGGATGATCCACACGGAACCCGCAGATGTCATCTTCATATCCCCCCGAACCGAAATTGGATTCATGGTGGACGTCACCATCCACGTAAATAGCCATATAGACCTTATCAAGGTCACGTCGTCCGATATTTTTGATGGAATAATCGAACAACAAAAAATCGCTGGCATACGAATAACTCCAGGCGTAACTTCTCTGAATGACCTCGATGTTCAGCGGACGGTGCGGCCGGCCATCATAACGGTCGGTACTGACGTAAGACGCATTGGTCAAAGTATCGGCATAAACGGCAATGATGTCCTGTTCCGATTTAGCCTGGGGGTGATAAAAGTAATGGCTGGGTTCAATTGATCGGTATTCGATTTCCCCGAAAGGGTACGAAGCCGGCCAGAATTCGACCACGCTATAATAGTCATCGACGCCGATGGAAACCAGCGTATCTCTACCGACAATCGCCCCAATCCAGAATCCGCCGACGTACAGGTGTTCGATTTGACTATTGGTCGGGAAATAACAAGACGGGGCCTGGTTACCGGTCAGCGGGTCGGATTGGGCACCAAGGTAGCCGAGACCGAACTGCCCGATATTGGTTACGGTCAGATTGACGTTGTTGATATTATGTACGGCAATCGAAACATAGGGTTCACCGGAAGCCGTAGTTTTCAATAACCGTGTTCCGGGACGAAGGTATGAATTTTGCTTGGGGGATTCGAAGGCCGTCGCATCGTGAATACATAAAAAAATAAAAGGAATACATAACGCCATTATAAGAAGCACTTGCAATTTATATTGAAACGGCGACTGGTTCATTTTGACGAATGCCCCAATAATCATAATTCAAGGCGTCACGGTCAAAGAGAAGTCGGCGACCGGGCAGATATGGAAAAGGCGGGTCGTATCCGACCCGCCTTCCCGAAGAAGATTAGAATATGATAACAATTTTACCCACCTGATTGCCATATTCGGATTCCACCGAATACAAATAAATTCCGGAAGCAACCGCCTGGGTGTTACGGGTAATCAAATCCCACGTGGCATGCATGCTTTGCGGGGAGTCTTTCGGCATGTCATGATCAATTTGCCGCACCAGGTCACCATCGATGGTAAAAATGCGGATGGTGCACTTATGCGGCAGGTTGGCAAAATGTATCGCCCGCCTGCGGTCGGGAGAAGTATTAGTCGGGTCAGCATTGCGTCCCTCAAATCCCCCGCCTTCAGAACCTTGATAATTGGCGTCGATGCGATACGGATTGGGATAGACGACGACATCGAGACCCTTTTCCAGCACGGCCGTATTGCTAAATTGGGCATACTCGGCGATCATGTTACGGTTGAGTGCGGTTTCCAATGAAGGCAAACCGCTTGTCGGCGAACCATAATCGAAGGCGGTTACGGCCACATAGTACAATTGTGAGGGCAACAGCTTGCGAATGGTGTATTCATATTCGTAGTATCTCAAATAACCGTCATCGGTGAAACATTCGGGATGCAGGGCTCTGGCAGAATCGAGGTTATCGTTATAGGCAAAATGGGGCATAGTATCATTCGGGTATTTCTTATGAATCAACATAGTATCCAGATAATTCGACTGGTTCCAATCCTGGGGGGAAAACCAGTAATATTGTGCATCCCCCACATCATAGTACAAATTATCGCGGGTATACAGCTCCGGATTGAATCCCGCGCCGTACATCTCCTGCAATTGCTCAAGAGTGAAAGGGATTTCCCGGATAACCCATATTTCATTGGTTTGATCATATTCCCAGCGGTTGAAATCTTCGATATCATACGAAGTCAAAAAGACGAACTGGTCGGGATCGGATGAAAGAGAGTAGTAAATACGATAGCCTTCGAAATCATATTCCTGACTGAAATTATCCGGAGTCTTTTCGGATAAAAACCCGTTGAAGCGAATTTTGAGCTCACCCTCGTTAAAATCGTTAATGGTCGGGATGACCCAGAATTTGGGCGGTTCGGGTGGACGCGCGCCTTCAAAGTCGGGGACACCGTCGCCTTCATACCACATAGTGTCGGCGTCAATGCAAACGGTGAGAGTTTCGGTGACGAAGGGATCCAGCGAGATGGTATCTATTTGCGTGCCTTCGGCCTTGCAGCAGACGCGGTATTTTCCGAAAAACTTATTCCCGTTGGTATCACGATTGGGATTGTCATAAATCCATGAGGCCCACACCGAATTCAAACCGAGATCGGTGAAATCAAGAGCATCATAGTAAGTTTGAGGCGTTTGGCTATTCCACAATCTCTGGAAATCTTCGCAGTCCCGGTGGAAATTCCTTCCGCCAACATAGGCCAGACTGACCCGAAGGACCTCGCCGGGAGAAATGTTGAAAGGTCCGAAGGACAGCAAGTAGCGGGTATCATAACCGTCGGCGAAATCGCCGGCCTGACCCGATGGGGGAAGCCAGCCGTCGGCCGTTTGATCCACAGCGCTGAAAATCTGATCATAGTCGAATTCTTCATGCCGCATTATATAATATTTATTACGGTCACCTTCCGGGGTGCCCAAGAAGCCGCCGAAATCCCGGAACGGATCGGTGGTCGTGCCGGCTTTACGCGGGCCAAAATCAAGTCCGGGATTTCCATTGGAGATCCACCAATTGAAAGAATATTTCAAAGAATCGGAAGGAGTTCTAACGACGCGGGTTCCCGTAACATGGGGCACGTCGAAGCCGCCGGGGCAGGTAATCGAAGGGTCATTAACCCGTCCGTCGTTATCGGCGATCCAAGCGATGTTAATGGTGTCGATGAAGCCGCAGGCGGGATCGATATTGGGCATCGGGGTCGGGATGGCCCTTTTGAAACCGCAAATGTCATCGGCAAATTCCTGGCCCTGGGAGTTGGTCGGGCCGACGTCGCCATCGACATAGATGCCCATGTACACCTTTTCCAACTCCCGGCGTCCGATGCTTTTAATCGCATAATCAAATAGAATGAAATCTTCGGCGTAGCTATATGACCACCCCAGGCTCTTTTGCGTAATTTCTATATTCAGTGGTTGATGCGGACGTCCGTCAACCCCGTCATTAGCGACATAACTGGGGTCGGTAAGGGTATCAGTATAGCGGGCGATGAAATCCTGCTCTGACAGGGCTCCGGCCGCAATGTCCTCCGCGTTGGAAATACTTAACCTTCTAATATCGCCATTTAGGGCACACGGGGCGGGCCACATTTCGCGGGTAAGCTGCCAGCCGTCGGCGCCCACCGACACCAGAGTATCTCTCCCGACGATAGAGCCGATCCAGAATGCGCCGGCGAAAAGGTAGGTATTGGTGGTCGGATAGGGGTAAGCGGCAGAACGAGCGACTTCCCCGGTAACGGGGTCAACGCCGCTTGATCCGGGCAAAAATCCTGTTCCGAAATGGCCCTGGTTGGTTATACACAGGCCCATTTTATTAATAGTATGCATGCCCAGAGTGGCGCATGGAACAGCATCGATGTTAGGTTTGTAGAAAGTGTTAGGACCGAGTTCATCGGGCTGGAAATTCCCGCGCGCGAACAGGCTTACGGAAACCAGACATAGAATCAGGGTTGCAACGGCAGTCGATTTTGCCCGATATTTCAGGGAATTCATTCTCCACCCTCCAAGTTTATTTAAAGCTCTTTTTTCCCAATTTTACAATCTCTAATTTTAGCACATACATGTGCAAAACGCAAGTCCGAAAACGTTAAAAGCGCAAGTTTTTGTGTGAGGGTAAAAGGCAAAAACAAGAGGCAATTTCTTTATATATTACGTTTCACCGGTCAAAAAATCAAATAAATTCGAAAGATGAATAATAAAAAAGCCGCCTGTTGAAGGCGGCTTAATATAAGCGTCAGGCGAGTCTTCAGGGTCTGTCAAACGTATTTGCGGGGATGGTCGGGTTAATTTCATAAGATTCCACCACTATATCCATGACCTTATTGCCCTCGGATTCGACCGATGTGGCAAAGGGGATTTTAACTCCGGAAACGTCGCGATAATCGTCCATTAATACCGTCAAGTTACCCGGACCCATCATGGTTTCGCCAAAATACATTTTGCCGACCGGCAGGCCGGATTTGGCATCCAAGGCCAGTTTATAGGAATTTTTGCCGTCGAGAGAAACGATATTTACAATATTGACAGCTTTGTTCCCGATTTTACCCTCACCGACATATATGGCTTTAAAATCGGGTTTTTGGCAGTTTCTAAACAGCAACAATTGATTCCTAAATCTTTCCTGTTTGCCGTCGGCAACTTGACCGGCCGGGATATCGGCCACGTTCGGTCCCTGGGCCATCCAGCCGGTTTCGCCGTCAATAACCGAAATCATTTCGCCCATCGGAGTCGAGATGATTTCTTTTTCTTTGTCCGGGAGGACAAAAATGGATTTGACACCGATTGTCATATTTCCCTGGGGAGTGATGATCGTGACATTTTGTTTGGATGAGGTGGCGTTGATTTTGGCAAAATTGGCGACCCCGCCGCAGGCTATAGCCGCTTTGTTAATCAGATCCATGCCTTTTGCCAAAGATTCCTCGTCTTCGGTTATTTCTTCGGCCACCTGTCCGCTGGGAATGGTAATGTCAACGTCGGTGACTTCGCCCAAGCTTGAAAGCGGCTTATCATAATTTTCAGGCATGCCAACGACGACGATTTTAAGTTCATCAGGATGAAAACGGCGTCTGGCGACATCGACAACATCCTCCGGAGTGACATTTTCAATCTTATCCTTGAGAGTGAACAGAAAATCCTGTGGAAAATTATAGTAATCATACGTCATCATGCGGTTGATAATTTCGCCTTTGGAATCGAATTGAAATACGAACGAGTTCAGAAATGAGTCTTTGGCCCGCTTCATTTCTTGTGGGGTGGGCGGGTCGGTTTGCATGCGGCGGATTTCGGCCTGCATGGTTTCGATGGCTTCGGCGGTGGAGCCGAATTTGGTTATGGCATAGGCATAGAAGATTCCGGGATAGGCGATATTGGTCGAATAATTTCCGGCCGTTGAATAGGCCAGACCGCGGCGAGAACGCACCTCGTTAAAGATACGGCCGCCGTCGGAACTGCCCAGGATAGTGTTCGCCACGGTGATGGCGAAATAGTCGGGATCACCGGTCAAGCCCCCGATATGTCCGACCAGAACACTCGACTGGGTGATATCATCTTTAACAATGCTGTAGATACCGGGTTTATATTGATAATCCACCGCCGGCGGAGCCGGGACGGGTCCGGATCCTCTGGACCAATCGCCGAAATATTTCTCAATTTTCTGCAACATTTCGGCCTTGTTAAAGTCACCCCAAAGGGCAATCTGAATGTTTTCAGGGGTCACATATTGTTTGTGAAAGGCAAGCATATCATCGCGTGTTATAGAATTAACGGTGGCGTATTCGGTATGGCGGGCATAAGGAGAATCCTCACCGTAAATGGCCTTTTTAAATTCGCGGATGCAAATGGTAAAGGGTTCGTCGTTGCGGGACGAGATATTGGTCCGTTCAGCGCTTTTGGCGATACCGATTTTATCTTCAGCGAATTGTGGAGTACGAAGAACATCGGCCAGGATTTCCAGACCGGTATCCACGTAATCGGAAAGAATGTTCATGCCCGCGTTGCCGCCGATATTATCGAAGCCGGTTTCCACCGAGGCGCCGAGCGATTCGAGGATTTCGTCGATTTCATCACCGGACATGCGGGCGGTTCCGCCGGTCCGCATGACTTGTCCGACAAGTGATGCAAGTCCGATTTTATCGGCCGGTTCGAGGTAACTTCCAGCGGCCATTCGGACGGACGCCCGGACCAGGGGAAGCTCATGGTCTTCGAGTAGATAGACTCGAATACCATTGTCCAGCGTAACCTTTTCGATGTCGGGCATTTTGATTTCGTTGAGGGGCGGGTATTTCAATTTATCGACCGTTCGCGCGGCCATTCCTGTGGTGCCCAAGAGCAATACCGAGACAACCAGGAAATAAATACAGCATTTGTTGGGCCTGTTCATGATTATCTCCTTATAATGATTCTTCCGGTTTTTCAATCGACCCGACGACCCGTCGAGATGGATCCAGATATAATTGTGCGACGCGCCTAATGTCTTCGGTAGTCAGCGAATTGATTTTATCCAGTTCCTTGAACAGGTCGCGCCAGTTTCCGGTACGGGCCTGGAAGGCGGCGAGCTGACCGGCCATACCATTATTGGACCCCAAAAGGTTTATAAAATCGGACTTTGATTGGGCCTTAATTTTTTCCAATTCACTTTCGGGAATAAGTTCATTGCGGACTTTTTCTATTTCGGCCAGGATGGTTGCCATATTGGCGGAATTACTCGACTCATTGGACGGGACACAGAGAACCGAAAAAAGAGAAGCATACTTGCTGGCCGGATAGCCGGTAAACGCGCCCACTTCCACGGCCGTTTTATCTTCTTTGACCAGTTTTTTATACAAAACTGATGTACGCCCCGATCCGAGATAACTGCTCAAGGCATCGAGGGCATGCCAATCAGGATGAGTATTGGCGGGAATGCGATAGCCCATAACGAAAAGAGGCTGGGCATTTTCATACAGGGTTGTCGTACGAACGCCATAGGGTTCGGCTTCATCGATCATAAGCGGGCGCGACCGCTTTCTGTCTATAAGTCTGCCGAAATATTTTTCGGCCAATTTGATGGCGTTTTTGGGATCGACGTCGCCGACAATGGAGACCACCATATTGCCGGGGACGTATTCGTTTTCAATTTGCCGGCGCATTGCCGCCCGGCTATAGTTTTGGATTTCGGTCATTTCACCGGTCAGACATTTGCCGTAGGGATGAGCATTAAAGGCCAGCCCGACGTATTCGGACTGAAACAGCCGACCGGTGGGCGATGATTCCACGCGATAGCGTCTTTCTTCGGCAACCACCTGTTTTTCCTGGAAGAACTCGCGCAGGACCGGCTCAAGGAAACGGGTCGATTCCAGATACATCCACAATTCCAGCTTATTGGACGGGAGGCTCATATAATATACGGTGGCATCCCGGCTGGTTCCGGCGTTTTTGCCTACGACACCTTCCATCTCTAAAAGCTGGCTGTATTCATTGTTCACGATGTAATGCGCCGCCGAGTCGGTGGCCGCCTTCAACTGGGCGTCGAGGGCCGCAAGTCTGGCCGAATCGGCCAGAGCGCCTTTGGCGCGCTCATCGAGAATCAATTCGAAAATGCGATCTTCCTCGTCCATCCATTTCTTTTCTTTTCTGTAATCGGTCGTACCGATTTCGGAATTCCCTTTAAAGGCCATGTGTTCGAACATATGAGAAATACCCATTGAACCCATTGGGTCCTCGGCTCCTCCGTAATTGACATGAGTGTAGCACGATATGACGGGGGCGTCATGCTTGGGATAGATGATGAGGGTTAATCCATTGGTCAGTTTGTGTTCGACAATTTTGCTTTCAACGGTGGAAAAGTCGAAAGCAAAAATGCCCGGAGTCAGCAACAAAAGAAAAATGCCAAGGACTCCGATTCCTTTGATTTTGCTACCCATTCAATTCCTCCTGGTTATTAATACATAATCCTTAAGTAAATTTCATTCCTATGGCCAAACGCCGCCTGAAATCGGTTTTTCGACATAATGTCGTTAGGATAAATAAATCCCGGAAATTGTCAATATGAAGATTCATAGATTTTGCCGGTCACCCACATATAAGTTAAGCACATTATATCACATTACGCGCTTTAAAATAAAATGTTCGGATTACGAGATTGTTCCAAAAGAAAAGCCCCGACAAAGAATCAGGGCCTGGGAAAGAGCATCTTGCCGTCAATTACCACCACTTAACCAACCTGGGGATTCGGTTGTGGATCAAATTCTCATTTCGGGGCAAAACGCGTGCGGCAATCCCGAACCGTCCCGATTCTCGGCACATGACTTCGGTTTTATAAATAAAAATTCCTCCGGCCCCGGTCCCGTCCTCAAGATTGGCCTTTACGGGATCGTAGTTGTTCATTTGCTCGAGAGAATTGAGATTCCCGGCGATGACTTCAATGTCGACATCCTCGGGTTTGATTTCACCCAACCTGACTTTCAGCTTGACGGGAATGATGTCGCCGACCCGTGGCGATGCCTCCAGGGCAGGGGTTTCCACTTCCTCGAAATCAATATTATCCCAGCGGCGGGAGAGTTCTTTTTGCCACGATGCAAGGGTTTTGGCGGCCGTAAAGTCTTCGGTGCAGAATTTATTATATGCATTGATGGCTGGGATATAGAATTTTTCGGTATAATCTTTTACCATGCGAAAGGCGCTGAAGTCGCGGCAGGCCATGAGCATGGTATTTTTCATCATGGTAACCCATTCCACGGGCAGTCCGGCGCTGTTTCTTCTATAAAACATCGGGATAACCTCGCGTTCGAGGGTATCATACAAAGACTGGCCGTCGAGTTTGTCCTGAATTTCGCGATTGTCGTACTCTTCGCCATTGCCGATTTTGAAGCCGGTTTCCGGAGTGTAACCTTCACACCACCAGCCGTCGAGGATAGAAACGTTGATGGCTCCGTTTAAGGCGGCCTTCATGCCGCTGGTCCCGGACGCTTCCTGTGGTCGTCGGGGGTTGTTAAGCCAGACATCCACGCCCTGTACCAGATAGCGGGCAACATTGATATCATAATCCTCAAGAAAGACTACCCGTCGGCGGAAATCCTCACCCGAGGCGATATTCAAGATTTCCTTGATTATTTCTTTGCCGGGATTATCCAACGGGTGAGCTTTGCCGGCGAGGATTATCTGCATCGGTTTTTCCGCGTTCCAGAGGATTTTTTTGAGTCGCTCGATATCCTTGAACAGAAGCCCGGCCCTTTTATATGTGGAAAAGCGGCGGGCGAAGCCGACGGTGAAGATTTGCGGATCGAGAACCTCATCGGCCTGTTTGAGGTCGAGGGCGCTGGCGCCGCGATGACTAAGCTGCAATTTAAGGCGCTTCCGGGCAAAAAAGACTAATCTTTCGCGACGTCTCTGGTGAACCCGCCAGAGTTCTGCGTCGGGAATCTTTCGAATGGCGTCCCAGTCGCCGAAACGAGAGGGCTGTTTGGTAAATTTGGGGCCGAAATATGTGTCAAACAGGTCGACCAGATCATGACTTAACCACGAACGAACGTGCACGCCGTTGGTGATAGAATGCACGGGGACCTCTTCAACCGGCAGATTGGGCCAGATGTTGTGCCACATTTTGCGGGTAACCTGGCCATGAAGTTTCGAAACGCCGTTATTGTATGCGGATAATTTCAAAGCCGCTACGGTCATGCAAAATGGTTCTTTATCATCCGACGGAAATACCCGGCCGAGCGATAAAAAATGGTTCCAGTCAAGGCCTATTTTTTCGATATACTCTTTGAGATAGCGTTCCAGCAGTTTAGGGTCGAAGGTTTCATTTCCGGCCGGAACCGGAGTATGCGAAGTGAAGACCGTGGTTGGCCAGATCGCCTGCACAGCTTCGTCGTAATTCAAACCGCGTTCGTCTATTAAAGTGCGAATTCTCTCCAGCAAAAGAAACATGGAGTGGCCCTCATTCATATGATAGACCGAGGGCTGTATCCCTAACGCTTTTAAGGCCTTAACACCGCCGATGCCGAGCAGGATTTCCTGCCGCAGGCGGGTGTCTTTATCGCCGCTATAAAGAACCGAGGTTATTTCCCGATATTTGGTTGAGTTTTCCGGAATATTGGTATCCAGCAAATAAAGCGGAGTAATGCCCACCATGGCTTTCCAGATCTGGACATGAACCGGCGTCCCCGAGAAATCAACGGTGAATTTAATCGGATTACCGTTGGCGTCTTTTTCCAGAGTCACGGGCATATGATACCAGTCGTTTTCTTCGTAACGTTCCTGTTGCCAGCCGTCGGATGACAAAAATTGCCGAAAATAACCATAACGATATAGTAACCCTACCGCGATCAGCGGAATGCCCATGTCGCTTGATGCTTTCAAATGGTCGCCGGAAAGGACGCCCAGGCCGCCCGAATAAATAGGCAATCCGGTATCGATGCCGTATTCACAAGAGAAGTAGGCGATGCGGGCCTGCTTGTATTGACCAAAATTGTCGTCGAACCAGCGCCGGGCGCCAAGATATGTCTTGTAATCGGCATAGACCCTGTCGAGGCTGGCCAGAAAGGCCTCATCGGAGGCAACTTCTTCGAGTTTTTTCTGGGGAAGATAAGCCAGCATTTCAATGGGATTCTGATACGATTTTTCCCACATTTCGCTGTCGATTCGGATAAACAGCCGGACAATATCCCAATTCCATGAAAACCACAGATTCATGGCCAGTTCACGCAATGGCTGAATTCTTTCCGGAAGATTGGGCAGGACCAAAAATTGTTTGACTCTCATAATGACTGACTCAAGTTAAAATCCTTTTATTTCGAGGTTTTCCCTATTTCTCATGTCGTCAGTTAACCTTCTGAATTTATATCAATTAAGATATATTAACAATATATTTTGCCGATGATATAGAATAATTTGTATAATATTGGAAACTATAATCCTGAAAATCCGTGGGGGAAAAATGCAGAAGACTCTCTCAATTTATGGCATGACCAACACCGGCCAGGTAAACTGGAATTTACCGACGCCCGCCCTTTATGAAGAGGTCATTCGAAACCGCGAGGGATTTGTCGGTCATATGGGGCCTCTGGTGGTACGCACCGGTCATCATACGGGGCGTTCGCCAAAAGATAAATTTATCGTAAAGGAGCCTTCATCACAGGACAAGATTTGGTGGGGCAAGGAAAATCGGCCTTTTACGCCACAGCAGTTTGATCACCTGTATTTTCGGGCGCTGGCTTATTTGCAGGGCAATCAATTATACGTGCAGGACTGCTACGCCGGGGCGGACGATAAATATCGCATGCCGGTCAGAATAATAAACGAAACGGCGTGGCATAATTTATTCGCCCGCAATATGTTCATCCGGGCGCAGACGTCCGAAGAGCTGGAAGATTTCGAGCCGCAATTCACGGTATTACACATGCCTCATTTTCACGCCGTTCCGGAATTGGACGGAACTAATTCAGAGGCTTTCATCATTCTCAATTTCGCTAAAAAAATGGTTCTGATCGGCGGCACCCAGTACGCCGGTGAAATCAAAAAGGCCATTTTTACCGTTATGAATTATTTTTTGCCGCAAAAAAGTGTGCTATCCATGCATTGTTCGGCCAACATGGGCAATGACGGCGACGTGGCCATCTTTTTCGGCCTGTCAGGGACGGGGAAAACGACTCTATCCACCGACCCGGAACGCCGGCTAATAGGCGATGATGAACACGGCTGGAGTGATAACGGTGTCTTTAATTTCGAGGGCGGCTGTTATGCCAAAGTAATCCGCCTGTCGGAAGAAGGCGAACCGGATATTTACGAATGTACGCGCAAATTCGGAACGATATTGGAAAATGTAGCCATTGATAATAAGACGCGTCGGATCGATCTTGATGATGCCAGTTTGACGGAAAATACTCGGGCGGCCTACCCGATTACGCATATCGAAAATATCGTCAGGAAAGGATACGCTGGACATCCGAAGAATATAATATTGCTGACTGCCGATGCCTTCGGGGTCATGCCTCCCGTCGCAAAGCTTTCTCCGGAGCAAACGCGGAAATATTTTCTGATAGGATATACGGCCAAGTTGGCCGGTACCGAAAAGGGTATAACCGAACCCAAAGCGGCTTTCAGTCCGTGTTTCGGGGCGCCATTTATGGCGTTGGAACCGGATGTCTATGCCGACCTGCTGGCCGAAAAAATCAGCAAACATCAGGTCGATTGCTGGCTGGTCAATACAGGCTGGATTAACGGTCCATACGGCACCGGGCAGAGAATAAGTATCGCGTATACCCGTGCCATAATTCGCGCCATACTCAACGGCAGTCTAACGCGGATTCCGACCATAAAACATGATATATTCGGACTGGATATGCCTGAAAGATGTCCCGATGTTCCGTCTGAAATTCTTAATCCGGTATCGGGCTGGGTTGATAAACAGGCCTATATGGATCAAGCGACAAAACTTGCCCAGTCCTTTGAAAATGTTTATAATGAGTTTGTGGCCTCGGAAAGCGCAAAAGACTCCGAAATTCGGAATTAAATGAGGAATATATGGCCGAAAAAATGAAGCTGGGAGTATTGACAGGGGGCGGTGACTGCCCGGGCTTAAATGCCGTTATCCGGGCCGTAGTCAAAACGGCCATGAACGACTACGATATGGAGGTGGTCGGTTTTCTTGACGGTTATGAGGGATTGGTCGAAAATCGTTACCGGGAGCTTAAGGCACGAGATGTTTCCGGTATCCTGACTCTCGGCGGCACCATCCTGGGGACATCGAATCGGGCCGATCCATTCAAATATCCTGTCTTGCAGGGCGATGAATATGTCTATCTGGATCGCTCCTCGCAGGCCCTGCAGAATTTCGAACGGCTCGGTCTCGACGCCCTGATTGCCATCGGGGGCGACGGCACAATGGCCGCCTCGAACGGTATGGGCAAGAAAGGACTAAAGGTAATTGGCGTTCCCAAGACGATTGACAATGATCTCAAGGGCACGGACCAAACGTTCGGTTTCGATTCGGCGGTAGCTTCGGCGGCCGACGCCATCGATAAAGTCCACACCACGGCCCAATCGCATCACCGGGTCATGATCGTCGAAGTCATGGGCCGTTATGCCGGATGGTTGGCGCTGGCGTCAGGTATAGCGGGTGGCGGCGATATAATACTTATTCCCGAATTGCCGTATCATATCGACGTCATCTGCGATAAAATACGCGAACGCAATCGCAAGGGTAAGAATTTCAGTATCATCGTCATCGGGGAAGGGGCCAAGCCCGAAGGCGGGGATATGGTTATCAAGCGGATGATTGCCAACAGCCCGGACAAGGTCAGGCTGGGGGGGATATCCAATCAGCTGGCGGCGCAAATAGAAGGCATAACCAATATCGAAACCCGTGTGACCATCCTGGGCCATTTGTTACGAGGTGGCACTCCAACCGCCTTTGATCGCATTCTGGCCAGCCGGTTCGGCGCCGAAGCGGTGCACCTTGCCTACGAAGGCAAATTCGGCCGCATGGTTGCCCTGAATGGGGCCAATATCGACAGTGTCCCGATTGAAGACGTGGCGGGCAAGATTCGCAAAGTACCGCTGGATTCGAACCTGCTGAAAACGGCAATTTCGCTGGGGACCAATTTGGGCGTGGAAAAGGTGGAAACGGTCGAAGCGCCGCAAGTCGCATAGAATTTAAGCTAATAATTCAAATTCAAGGAGCCATCGGGGCTCCTTTTTTTTCGCCTCTGCAACCGATTGACATTTCATGCATAAGAATGTATATTTTCGACCTTAATGAAGTGAATAATTCATCCAGAAAGGTTCAGCCATGTCTGAAAAAATGCTGGCGGCCATGAAGATCAAACCGGAAGCCGGCGCCGAGATGAGGGAAGTCGATATTCCCAAACCGGGACCTGATGAAGTTTTGATCCAGGTTAAGGCGGCCTCGATTTGCGGTACCGATAAACACATTTTGCAATGGGATAAATGGGCTCAATCAAGAATCAAACCGCCGATGATTTTCGGTCACGAATGTTGTGGGATAGTCGTGGAGGTCGGCAAAAATGTATCCAGAGTAAAGACGGGTGATTACATCTCGGCCGAAACTCACATTCCTTGCCAGCACTGTTTTCAATGCCGCACGGGCAATATGCATTTATGCCGGAACCTGGTTATTCTGGGGGTTGACCGAGACGGGATTTTTGCTGAATACGCCACCATTCCGGAAGTCTGTTGCTGGAAAAACGACCCCGACCTTCCGATCGAAATTGCATCGGTTCAGGAGCCGTTCGGCAACGCCGTTTACACCGTAATGGAAAGTGAAGTGGCCTCCAAGCGAATTGCCATTATAGGCGACGGGCCGACCGCCAATTTCGCCTGCGGAGTGGCCCGCGCCTCGGGCGCGGCGGTAATATACAGCCTGGGCATGGTCGATTTTAATTTAGGCCTGAACCGGCGTATGGGGGCCGATGTGATTATAAACGTAACCACGGAAAAGAATTATCGGAAGCGCATTATAGACGAAACCAATGGCGGCGTCGATGCTGTCCTTGACATGGCCGGCAATAAAGCCGCGGTCGAGGATGGTTTTGCAATTTTGCGCCGCACCGGAACCTACACCGCCTTCGGTATTGCCTCGGCGCCGTTTGAATTCGACATGGCCAACAACGTCGTTTTCAAGGGCGCCAAAATTATCGGCATCAACGGGCGGAAAATGTTCGAGACCTGGTACCAACTCAAGAACTTGCTCGATTACAAGAAGGTCGATATCAGCCCCGTAATAACACACCGGTTTCCTTTTGCGGATTTTAAAAAGGCGGCCGATACGGCGATATCGCCCGGTGCAAAAGCGGGCAAAGTTGTCCTGCTGATGCCGGACTCACATTGAACGAAAAATAACACCTGGTGCTGGCCATGGCACGGCACTGATAAGATGGAAGGATTGAAGTAATGGCCAATCTGGGATCGTATGAAGATCAATTAAAAAGTTTCTCCTGGAAGAAGGCTGAAGAAGAGCTCGGTTACAGGGCCGGCGATGATATCAACATCGGCGAATATTGCACCGACCGTATCTGCCGGATGGGCAAGAAAGATAAAATAGCCCTTTACTGGGAAGGGTTTGGAAGCGAACCCAAACAATACACTTTCGACGAAATGCGAATCCTGACCAATTCCATCGGGCACTATCTCCGGAAGCTGGGGCTTCGGGACGGTGACCGCATCTGCATTTTCCTGGATCGTGTTCCGGAATTATATTTCGGGTTTCTCGGTATCCTGAAAATGGGCGGTATCGCCCAGCCGTTATTCTCCGCCTTCGGTCCGGAATCGCTTATCACCCGGCTTGAAGATGCCCGGACGCGGGCCATCATTACGCAGAAAAAGCATCTCCCCAAGGTTCGTAACATCGTAGATGTTCTTCCTGCTCTGGAATTCATAATCGTCGTGGATGACGACGGTTCCAAGCCTCTGCGCGCCAAAGAACATGCATTTCATATGGATAAGGAAGAAAGGGTCGATCATTTTGATATCTTTCGCTCCAAGGCCGAAACACCATCGGTGCTGCATTACACATCTGGTACGACCGGCAAGCCCAAAGGGGCGCAGCATGTCCACTATTCAATAATATCCCAGTATATTACGACCAAATACGTTCTCGACTTGCGGGACGACGATATCTACTGGTGCACGGCCGACCCGGGCTGGGTAACCGGAACGTCGTACGGTATAATCGGGCCGTGGGTGAACGGTGTCACGCAATGCGTTCTGGATATCGGGTTCAATGCCGAAAACTGGTATAAGTTTATCGAAAAGTACCGGGTAACGGTATGGTATTCGGCGCCGACGGCCGTGCGCGCTCTCATGAAAGAGGGAGATGAAATAGTCAAGCGATTCGATCTGTCATCACTGCGCCATTTGTGTTGTGTGGGCGAGCCGTTGAATGCCGAAGCGGTAATTTGGTCGGAACGAGTATTCGGAAAGCCTTTTCACGATACTTTCTGGCAAACCGAAACGGGTTCAATAGTCATATCGAATTATCCCAAGATGAAAATTAAACCGGGGTCTATGGGCAAGCCATTCCCGGGGATTACGGCCACCGTATTGGATACGCAAAAATATGAGCCGGTTAAAACCGGAACGGTCGGGCTGATTGCTTTAAAACCGGGCTGGCCGTCGATGTTTCGCACTTATTGGAATAATGAGGCCACTTATCGGAGCAAATTCAAAAACGGCTGGTACATTTGCGGTGACCGGGCCAGTATCGATGAAGATGGCTATTACTGGTTTGTCGGGCGAGATGACGATGTTATCAATACGGGCGGGCATTTGGTCGGGCCGTTTGAAATCGAATCGGCTCTGCTGGAGCACCCGGCCGTGGCCGAATCAGCCGTGGTGGGCAAGCCGGACCCGGTAAATATGGAAGTGGTTAAAGCATTTATCGCCCTCAAGCCGGGATATCAGGTCTCGAAAGAGCTCAATCTGGAAATTATAAACTTCATTCGGAAAAAACTTTCGCCCCTGGCCATGCCTCAAGAGATAGAATTCGTGCCTTCTCTTCCGAAGACAAGGAGCGGCAAGATCATGCGCCGTGTTCTTCGCGCGCAGGAGTGGGGCGAAGAAGTGGGCGATTTGTCAACGCTGGAAAATGATTGAAATTTAATACAGGGAGATGTTTATGTCTGAATTGAAGAAAATTATTCTGGATTATGTCAAAAAGGAATATCTGGAAGAGGGAGACGACACGGAAATCACGAACACGACGCCCCTTATTTCGGGGGGCATAGTCGATTCCTTTTCGATGGTATCGTTGAAGCTGTTTCTGGAAGCCAAGTATAATATTTCCATCCCGGACGCGAAAGCCACACCCAAGGCTTTTGACTCGGTCGATAACATCGCTAACTTGCTCCAGAAGGAATTTAATATCCAATAGGTGGTGACATATGGCCTTTAGCGAGAAGGTAAGGGAAGCATATCAGCAGGATCTCGAGAGTATCCGAGAGGGCGGTATTTTCAAAGAGGAGAGGATAATTTGTGCCCCGCAAAGCTCCGAGATTGAGGTTGAATTTCCGGTTGGTTCCGGCCGGAAGAAAGTCATTAATATGTGCGCCAACAATTACCTCGGTCTGTCGTCACATCCCGATGTCATTGAAGCGGCGCGGCAGGGACTGGATCACCGCGGCTATGGCATGTCCTCGGTTAGGTTCATTTGCGGGACGCAGGATATACATAAGGAACTGGAGGCGAAACTTACCCGGTTTCTGGGGACCGAGGATACCATCCTGTTCCCATCGTGCATGGATGCCAACGCCGGCGTTTTCGAGGCGGTTTTGGGGGAACAGGACGTGATGATTGCCGATCGACTGGTGCATGCCTCGATTGTTGACGGGATGAGGCTGTGCAAGGCCCAGACGGATAATTATAAACACTCGGATATGGGTCATCTCGAAGAGAAACTGCAGTTCCATCAGAAAGCCCGGTTCCGTATGATAATCACCGATGGTTCCTTTTCGATGGATGGCGACCTGGCCAAACTCGATAAGATTGTGGAGCTGGCTGAAAAATACAATGCCATGGTGTTTCTGGATGATTCCCACGCCACCGGTTTCATTGGTAAAACCGGTCGGGGAACGCATGAGCATTGCGGCGTCATGGGGAAAATTGACATAATCACGACCACTCTCGGCAAAGCCCTCGGCGGTGCTTCGGGCGGCTGTGTTTCCGGCAGGAAGGAACTGGTTGAAATGTGCCGTCAGAAAGCGCGGCCATACCTGTTTTCCAATACTATTCCGCCGGTGGTCGTTTCCGGAGCCAATCGGGTGCTTGACATAATCAGCCGGACAACTGAAAGAAGGGACAAGCTGGAGCGTAACACCGCGTTTTGGAGAAAAGGGTTGACCGATGCCGGTTTTATCATCAAGGAAGGTGAAACGCCGATTGTCCCGGTTATGCTTTTCAATGCCAAGCTGTCACAGGATATGGCCAAGGCCCTTTATGAAGAGGGTATTTATGCCGTAGGTTTCTTTTTCCCGGTCGTCCCCAAGGGACAGGCGCGTATCAGGACCCAGCTTTCGGCGTCGCATGAGCAACACCATCTGGAAAAGGCGCTTGACGCCTTTATAAAGGCCGGCCGGAAATTCGATATTTTGCATAAAACCAAACAGGAAATAGTCGATAAATACGGCCTGTAGGTTAAAGACCGATCGGGGCGGCATTCGGCCGCCCCGATTTCACGTTTTTTTTGAGAAAAAATCGCTTTCTTTTTTGTCTTCTTTCGCGTAAATACTCCAGAACAAAAAACGCTATTTGTGAATTGGCGGAGGAAATTGATGCCTTACAATAGAGCCGGGACTTATTACGGAGAAATATTAAAATCATTGAAGGATGAAGGTCTATTTAAAGAAGAAAGGTATATTTATTCGCCGCAAGCGGCGAGGGTCCGAATCGAATATCCGAAAGGGGCCGCTCCTACCGAAGTAATAAATCTATGTGCCAATAACTATCTTGGGCTTTCCAGTCACCCCGAAGTTACCAAGGCGGTCCATGAGGGTCTTGACCGGCGGGGTTACGGTATGTCTTCGGTCCGTTTCATCTGTGGAACGCAGGACATCCACATGGAGTTGGAGGCCAAGTTAAGCAGATTTCTGGGTACCGACGATACCATTCTGTTTTCATCATGCATGGATGCCAACATGGCCGTTTTCGAGGCCCTGTTCGGTCCCGAAGACGCTCTTATTTGCGATCAGTTGATACACGCATCGATAATCGACGGTTGCCGTTTATGCAAGGCACAAAGGCACATTTATGGGCACGCCGATATGGCCGCGCTGGAAAAAAAGTTGAAGGAAACGCAGACGGCGCGATTTCGGGTGATTGTGACCGATGGCGTGTTTTCGATGGATGGTGACCTGGCCAAGCTCGACCAGATTTGCGAATTGGCCGAAAAATATGATGCTCTGACGTTTGTCGATGACAGCCATGCCACCGGCTTTATCGGTAAGACGGGAAGAGGCACCCACGAGTTTTACGGGGTCATGGATAAAATCGATATTATCACAACCACGCTGGGCAAGGCGTTGGGCGGAGCCTCGGGTGGATGTATCAGCGCTCATCAGGAGATGATTGATGTTCTGCGGCAGAAGGCAAGAACCTATCTGTTCTCGAATTCACTGGCACCGGTGATTGTGGCCGCCGCCAACAAAGTCATGGACCTGATTTCCTCGACCACCGAGCGGCGCGACAAACTGGAAGAGTTGACAAAGTATTTTCGGTCGGAGATGACGGCACGGGGGTTCGACATTGTCCCGGGTTTTCATCCTATCGTTCCGATTATGCTGTATAATGCAAAACTGGCGCAGGACATCGCCCGGGATTTGTACTATGAGGGCATATACGTCATCGGCTTTTTCTTCCCGGTCGTGCCCCGAGGTGAAGCGCGAATACGGGTTCAAATATCGGCGGCCCACGAAAGACATCATCTCCAAAAAGCCATCGATGCCTTCACCAAAGTCGGCGACAAGTATAAAATTCTCGGCAAGTCGAAAAGCGAGATTATTAAAATGTTCGGCAGCTGATAGCCGTAGAATTTAAGGTCGGGCTTTCAATACCCGGTCTTCATATAATAGTTCAGGTAGTCGCGACCCTTTTCGGTCAGTTTATAGTACGTGTGGTTGCGGTGTTTTATCCATTTGTTTTTGGCGATGCCTTTGCGGTACTGCATCATGACGGGCCGCACGCGATTCAACAGCCCCATTTCGCGCAGTTTCAGATGGATGTCGAATACGGTTTGTTTCTCAAGATGGTGCATGGCGGCAACTTTAAGTGAGTAATCCACGCCCCAGTCCATGTGATGCTTTAATATTTTAAAATCAAGTTCGGTCAATTCGGCGAAATCGGATTCCGGTCGGAAATTTTCCGGAGCCAGGATGTCATTCCAATCCAAGCGAACCAGACGCGCGGGATCGGCTTTCAAGAGACTCGGACAGTCGGTTTTATGAACTTTTAAGACATTGTTAAAGCTGTAATAACCGATTATTTTATCTCTTCTCGTCGGCTTGCAGCAATTGGCCAGAGTATATTCTTGCTTGAGATTCATATAATTCTTTAGTGGGGCCATCCCACCGGCATAATCAGAATGGCGGCTTCATTTTGTCCGTCAATTTGAAGCAGTTCATTCAAGGCGGCATCGTTAAAGGCTCCCACGGCGACCGTCCCCAGCCCCAGCGATGTAGCCTGCAAATATATGTTCTGGCAAATCGCCCCGGCCTCGATGTATGTATAGCGATAGCCGCGATCGGCGTATTTTCGTGTGGACCGATCAAAGCGGGCCGCTAAAATGACGGTAATGGGGGAGCGGCCCACGCAGGCCTGGCGATTGGCCGCGACATTAAGTTCTCCCGCATAAGTGCCTTCCCGGATTAATTCAAGGGAATGATCGGAAACCTGAAAATGATATAAACCAGCGTCGAACCCTTCTACGTTATTGATTACCACGTAGATTTCCATAGGATAGAGGGCGCCTCCCGACGGCACCGTACGACGCGAGTTCAATTCGCCGGGGGAGTGCCGGGTAATACCATAGGCGGCCTGAAGCAGTATGCTCATATAATCCGGCGATATAGAAGAATCTTTGAAGTTTCTGACCGATTGCCGCAGTCGCAGGGCATCCTCAAAAGAAAGGCCGCTGAATTCTATTGGCGGTAATTTTGCCTTGGGACTATCCCGGTAGGTTTTATAAAGCGGAAGTGAATCGCCGAATTTCAGATTATCAGAAACGGCGCCATGTTCATCGAAACCGGTTTCATGATGAAATTTCTCCCCGATCGACATGGGTCTATCCTGCGTCGCCGCCGGGCAGAAAATCAGGATAAAGGATAAAGCCGTGTAAAGATAAATTTTCATTTATAACTCCCCATTTTATTCAGCGCTTGCTTAATGATTTAAGATAATATACATTCGAGTAAAAATTAAGGATAAAATCATGAAGACGGCTCTTGTTGCCGACCCGGTCGGTATCCTGGCGGTGTTAGCCGGGATTACCGCGTTTTTTTTCTTCGTTGAAAAGAAAACGGGGTGGAAGTTATTCAATTATATTCCGCCGCTCATATTCATATATATGATTCCTCTGGTGTTGTCGAATACCGGAGTGATCGCCAATGAGTCATCCGTTTACTCTTTTATGAGCGCGACCATCCTGCCGATGTTTTTGATTATCATGCTGCTTGACGTAAAGGTGATACCGGCTATACGGGTTATGGGGCGCGGGATATTCGTCATGCTGATGGGTACTGCGGGGGTCATTATCGGGGCCCCGATTGCTTATTTTCTGGTCAAGGACGGATTAAATGCGGAAGCTTGGAAGGGTTTCGGGGCGCTGGCGGGAAGCTGGATTGGTGGGACGGGAAATATGGCCGCAATCAGTGAAGCCATTGGTACGTCGCCTGCGGATTTCGGGCTGGCGGCCATATCGGATAATCTGGTCTATATCGTCTGGCTGCCGATTCTGCTGGCTTCGAAAAATATGGCGACGTGGTTTCATAAGTTTACAAAAGTGAATCCCAATCGAATAGAAATGCTTAAAAACGCCTCGGGTGAGTTGGTGACGGACAAGGGCAAAATGGAAATGCGTCATTTATTGTATTTGATTTTTCTGGGACTGGTTTGCGCCTGGATAGCCGACATTATATCTCGGCATCTGCCCGAATATCGGCCTATTCTCGGCGCCAGTTCATGGAAAATTCTGGTTATCACGACGCTGGGGCTTTTGCTTTCTGTTTCGCCTGCTCGCAACATTCCGGGCAGTCATGCCGTGGCCATGGCGTTAATATACCTGTTCGTGGCGAACATGGGCGCCCGTGCCAATGTGCAGGAGCTGGCCGGGCAGGCGCCCTGGTTTTTATTGGGGGCCTATATCTGGATATTTATACATGGATTTTTCTGTGTGTTGGGGGCAAAGATTTTCAGGGTCGATGTACATTCGACGGCGATTGCGTCGGCGGCGAATATCGGGGGAGCGGCCAGCGCACCTATCGTGGCCGCCTGTCATAATGAGAGTCTGGTGCCGATCAGCATATTGATGGCGCTGATCGGTTATGCCATAGGCAATTACTGTGCTTTAGTCACGGCCTGGTTGTGTTCACTGGTTGCATGACTTTATTCTTTCGAAATCGAAAAATGCGGGTCTAAAAGCAGTTCTTTTTCGGTCGGGCCGGCATACGTTTGCATTGATAACTCAATAATTTCTTTAGCCCTTTGCGGATTATTCAATAAGGCGTAGACGCGAGCGATATTATACAAAACTTCGCCATCTGTTTCGCTGCTGCAGTTGATATTTTCGACCAGTCCCCGGGCCTTATCAAAATCGCCCAATCCAGCGAGGGCGAGGGCCTTATAGACTGTGACATAAATATTACCGGGGTCATTCTTTTCGTACTCTCCGCCCGATTCAATAGAAAGCTTAAAGGCCTTTTCCGCCTCCAATTTATTGCCGGCGATATTTTCCAGCAGACCGCTGTAATAATGGGCAATGAAGACCACATGTCTATTTGCGACCGACTCGGCAAAGCACTTACGAGCCTTATCATACTCACCCATGAACATGTAAACGTATCCGGACGATATAAAGCAATTCGGGTCGCCTTTGTATTTGGACGCCAGATTGAAATTTTCAAGGGCTAAATCGGGCAACCCCAGTTTAAGATAAATGGTTCCGAGATTATAATAAGCGCGCCCGTAATCGGGTCCGAGTTCAATGGCTCGACGCAAGGTGGCCATGGCCAGAGTATATTTCCGTAAATCCATGTTCATAAGGCTTAAAAGCAAAAGTGTTTCCAGGTCGGTCGGGGCAAGTTGCAGAGTCTTGGTTGCCCATTCAATGGCTTTGTCGTAATCCCCCTGTATTTGCTTCAGCCAGGCCAGAGTTCGGAAGCCAACTGCATATTTGGGATTAAGTTCAATGGCCCGTAAAAGCGATTTTTCCGCCTGATTAAAGTTTCCCATAAACATCTGACATCGTCCCAGCGAACGGTGTCCCTCGGCCAGTCGCGGGTTAATGGTGACGGCATGCTTGGCGGCTTCAATGGCGGACATGATTTTCTCCGGAGTATGGTCATAATAAGCATGGTATTGGAAGGCATAAACATCAGATATCCCGGCATAAGCCACAGCCATGTAAGGATCGATATTAATGGCCTTTTTGAACATATCGACAGCGAACTCAAGGTCCTCCGGTTTATTGGTCTGATAATAACTTTTGCCTTTAAGATAATAATCATAGGCAGAAACGTTGGTTTTCAGTATATCATTAACTTCGATGGCCGAGAATCCGGTGACATCGGCGAGCCGAATCGAAGCGTCTTCGGCCGCTTTCGACAAGATTTCGAATAAATCTTCAACTTTGCCGTCGTATTTTTGCACAAAAATAAGCTTGTCCCCACCCTGACCGAAAATACTAAGGCTTAATTTAATAATATTGCCCAGCTTCATAAGAGAGCCAGTCATGACGAAATCAGTGCGGCATTTTTTAAAAATTTCGGGTATATCGCGTGGCACCGAGGTGGCGGGTTCTGCCGTGACAATTATATCTGTTCTTTTGGCCAGTTCATTGCGGATATCATCGGTAAAACCTTCGACAAAATAATCCCAGCTGTGATCCCCCGATAGATTTTTAAGATGAATAATGGTGATGCTCTGTCTGGGGCGGAGGCAGGGTATTTCTGCGGCTGTGGGGGCGGAAACCCGGCTGGAATTAATAAATTCAATAACCTCGGCCATGTTATCATAGCGGTCGGCCGGTGATTTAGATATCAATTTTTGTATCAGAAAACCGACCCACGCCGGAAGGGAAGAATTCAATTCGCAAGGAGCAGGCGGGTCCTCGTGCAAAATCGAATACATGATACTGGCGGAATACTCGCCCTCAAACGGTCGCTGTCCCGTGAATAACTCGTAGAGAATAATTCCGAAGCTGAATAAATCAGATTTCGGGGTCAGCGCTTCCCCGGACAGCTGTTCCGGCGACAGATAGAGTAGGGTGCCCTCGACGTTGCCCCGGGCATCGACGCTGTCGGTTTGAATGGATTTGGCCAAACCGAAATCAAGAATTTTAACCTGACCGTCAGCATTAACGCCGATATTTTCCGGTTTTAAATCGCGATGAATGAGACCGGCTTCATGAGCGGCCTGAATTCCTCGGGCGATTTGAAGGGCAAGGTCTATTTTCTGTTCGAAATCCAGATTTTTGGCAAATTCTGTAAGAGTATGACCAGTAATGAGTTCGAGTGCGATAAAGGGGGTATTGTTGATTTCAGACTGCTCCAGGACGGCTACTATATTCGGCGAATTTATGCTGGCCGCGATTTGTGCCTCTCGTGCGAGTTTGGTTCGATATTCCGGCGCTTCGGCCAGTTTTTTATGAATCAATTTCAGGGCCACTTCGCGGTTGAGGACCGGGTCATAGGCTTTGTAAACCGTCCCCATTCCGCCCCGCCCCAAGACTTCGCGGATTTCGTATTTGCCAAAATATGAGCCGCTGGCCAGCATATCGAATATATTTCTCCGATAATCAAGCATTTAGGCGTTGATTGTCGGCCTTCAAATTTTTATTATTAATCGATTAAGTAAATATAATATAAATCGCCTTAAACAAACATATTTATCATTATGCCGGATATTTCGGAACAGGAGCTTAACAGGCTAAAAAGTGCCATTTCCGAATTGTCGGCACTCAATCAGATTGCCGGGGCGATAAACGTTGCCATGTCGGTCGATAAAATATCACAAATTATTATCGACCATTGTTTGAAAAAACTGGCGGCGGCGCAGGGAACGATTTTTCTACTCGACGAAGAAGAGAAAGCGGACCAATTGAAGACATTCGTCCGTAAAATGGATTCGGGGATAGAGCAGATACCGCTTCGGCTGAATCTTAATCTGACCGGTTGGATAATAAAAAACAAAAAAATCCTGCTAAGCAATCAGCCTCAAACCGATAATCGTTTTATCGATATGGACTTCAATGAAATCGGCGTTAAATCCATTCTGGCGGCACCGCTTTTGACCCGTAAAGGCCTGGTTGGAGTTCTGGCGATTTTCAATAAAAACGGTGATGGTGGATTTACCGAAGAGGATAAAAGATTCGCCGGAATCGTGGCTACACAGACGGCGAGTGTGATTGAAAATGCGCGGCTTTTCGAGCGCGAGAAAAAGCTGATCACGATTGAAGAAGAGTTGAATATCGCGCAAAAAATCCAGCGCGGATTTCTTCCCAAAAACGATTATATCGGGATCGCGGCAGAGGTTTGCGGTATCAACCGCCCGGCCAAGGAAATGGGCGGAGATTATTTTGACATTGTTGATTTGGGCAATGATCGGATTTTTATTTCGCTGGGAGACGTTTCCGGTAAGGGAGTTCCAGCGGCGCTGCTTATGGCCAATGCCCAGGCGGTTTTGCGCTCACAATTATCGCGAATGGATCCCCAGACACTTCCAGATATAGCCGGAAGCTTGAATCACCTGATTTATCAATTCACAACCCCGGCCGAATATATCACCGGAATATTCGGATTCTTCGACAATCGCAGCGGCGTGTTGCACTATATCAATGCCGGGCATTTGCCGCCGATAATTATTGCCGGCGACGGGTCATGCCGGTTTTATGAGAGGGCCGATCTCGTGTTCGGAGTTTTGCCGGATGTCTTGTATATGCCAAATGAAATTCAGCTTAAATCCGGTGAAACGGCGTTTATTTATACCGACGGCATCACTGAAGCGGAGAATCCCGATGGCGAACAATATGGTCAGGAGCGTTTGTGCAGTTTTTTGGCCCATGCCCGCCATACTGATGCAGCCGCTCTGCGCGATAATCTACTGAACGAACTATCATCGTTTCGCTCGGGGGCGGCGCAATCCGATGATATAACCCTGCTTGTCATCAGAAGGAAATGAACCGCCGGTTGAAAAATCATGAAAAAAATCCCGGAAAATATTGTCGTTTCGGCATTATTGCTGGTGATTGTCGTATTCCTGATTGTTCGTTTTCTTTTTCTTGATGCGGACCCGCCGTTGTATTTTCAGAATACTTCTCAGGATCTTTTAACCGACCCATACAACGTTACCGCTTGTGCCCGGCATAAAGCCCTGTTCGACAGCTGGGATATATTCGATTATCATCGCTGGGAAGCCTTTAAATATTCGCTTTCATCGGCCTGGGCCTATGTATTCTTCAAACTCGGCGGAGTTTCACGGACGTCAGCCAATCTTTCGGCGGTTTTATTAAGCACTTTATCGCTTTTAATGTTCGTTGCGGTTTTGTATAGAAGTTCGAGGCGGGCCGCGGTGATTGCGGCTGCCCTGCTTTTGATGAATGCCTTTTTGATAATATACGGGCGTTATCCGTTTCTTGAAAACGGCCTGCTTTTTTTAAGTGTTTTGTTGTCTGCGGTATTCATCCTTTACTACCCTCATAAATGGTCTGTTGTCGCCGCGGCCGTCCTGACATCACTGTGCGTGCTGTCGGGCAAAGCCTATGGTATTGTCATGGCGGTACCCGTCATGGCGGTAATAATCATCGAACGCCGATCGCGATGGTTTATCGATATGGGATTATATATTTTCTCCGGAATATTATCGGGCATTATCCTGGCATGGCTTTACTATGGATCGCATTATGATGCAGTATATTTTTATATGTCCGAACAATCCACCGGGCTCTATGGCTTCCCCGAAGCATTGACATCGGTTATCGTCTTTTTTGAACAACTGGTCAGTTTCGGCGGGCAATCCCGGTTTTATTACCTGTCACCATTTTTGCTATTGTTGCTGTTCGTTGCCATGCTAACCCTGCTGTTGCGTGACGTCAACCTATTCGATTTGTTAAAAAACAACCGAGCACTGGCCTTTTGTCTTTTATGGTTTTTAGGCGCCTTTTTATTTTTGATGGTGTTCAATCACCGACCTTTGCGATACCGCATGTTTCTGATGCCGCCACTGTGCGGCTTGATCGCCCTTGTTTTTGCCGGGGAATATCCGGGCGAAATACGACGACCCAATGTCCCTCGCCTGATCGGTATATTATTGCTGTGCTGGCATCTGGCGGTGCAACTGATTTTCCTGGCCTATTCATCCACCGTGACGACAGAACAGCACCTTAATATCAGCATGATGGGATTGATTCCCGGCTCGATTCTGGCATTTATCATATACCTATTTTATCGTCATGTATTTTTGATCGTAAATTACAAATGCATCGTGCCGATGATGCTGATTATTTTGGCCGTGTTTTACCAGGGAATCTGGTTATACGATTGGTTTTCGCATCGTGTTTACTCGTTGAAACGCGCAAACATTGATATCGCGCAGATTCTCGCCCCGGAGTCGGTGGTGATGGGTCCGTATTCGCAGGCATTAACGATCGACAATAGGCTGAAATCTTTCACTTATATGTTCGGTCTGACCAAGGTCGAACGTGATTTATTCGCCGGTTTTCCTTTTACGCATGTCGCGACGGATATGGCCAATTGGGAGAGGGCAGTCCGGTTGTTTCCGGACCTGAACAAACTGGAATCGGAAACGCGGTACTGGGTCAGGGAGTTTTCGATTGATATTTATCGCCTTCCCGAAAAGGCCCGGCATCATACATATCACGCGACCGATTTTGAAACCGGACGCGGCTTCTTATACTCGACCTATCCGGAAAGCACGGCCTATTACGCATATCGATTTCTTGAACGGTATCCCGATAATACTTCGGGATTGACGCTATTGTCGGATTACTACCTGGTAACGGGGCAGATCACCAGGGGCCTGTCGGTAATGGATGAAATAAATGCTTTGCACCCCGATGATTATTCGTTTTGCATCGAAAGCGGTTTTAAATATTACAAAGTATATTTGCTGACCGGCCGACCGGAAATATTGTCCAAAGCCGACAGTCTGTTCGAACGCGCCATAGAACTGAATCCTCTGGCAGAGGAAACCGTGGCTGATGCCAAGATGCAGGCCGCCCGCGTGATAGAGCCGAACAATTGATTTACAGCAGGCGTGTGAAGTCGTCGTATGGAATTACCGGCCAGGTTTCCGTTTCCAAAACGCCTCGGGAATTGATTTCGGAGGCGACGCTGAAGGCCAACGTTTGTTCGGTAGCGTCGAACAGGGCCAGATAATCGAATCTTCCGAGCGTTGCAAAAATCTCTCGAACCTTGACACCGTGTTTTTTGAATACATCGAATGATCTATTGATCTGTGTTGACAGGTTGCCGCGGTCCTTTTTAGCGCTGGGATTGATGGTCATGGCCATAATATAAAGAGCCATAAAAACCTCCATATATTAGATATATGTTAAAAATAATGGGTGGAGTTGATTTGGGCAAGGAAAAGAAGCGCTATAACTTCAATTCATCGAAATCCGGCCGCAGCATGTTGTAAAATCCGGATATAATCGAAAACGCCAGGGGATAATCATCCCTCTGACAAAAATGGCGAATCGGCTTATCCGTGTTGGGTTTAAAAAACTTCAGAGAATGCCCGGAACCGTCGTCAAGGGCAATTTTTAGAGTGTAGTCCGTTTCGGCAAAATCATATTGGGCGCTGTCTTCGGCCGCGGGAAACCCCGAGGCCGTGAGATTTTTTAAGAGGTCCAATATGACCTTTATCTCGGCGGAATTAGCTATATACGAATCTCCGGAAGGTATCTTCGACAGCATCCATAACGTATCCTGCCGGACTACCCGGAACGTTTCTTTGGGGTATTCAAAGGTCATCTCGACAATGCGGGCGGTGTCGAGGGCAATAATGTGCTTTGAAAGCCACTGGTTGCGCTGGCGACCAAAAGTGTAAGTGATTTGCTTATTGGACATATACACCAAATTTTCGCCGGGTCTTCGCACATAGGTATGCTTGAAGTCCGGAGCCGGTTTGCCGACGATAATTTCGGACAGCAGGCGGTCGCCATCGTAAAAATAGACGTGTATACCGCTGGAATCATCGACGTTGAAGTCGAGCTGTCGGTCGGGATTTTCCGAAACGACATTGCCTACGGTCAGAGAACAGGAGGCGTTCAAGATGTTTTCAATGATTGTACTGTCAGCCAAAAGCGGCGTATTCTCAATCAGATACCACAAGCCGTTATTGAGAAAGAGGTTGAAGGTATCAAAGGCATTGGTGATTTTGAGGGCGGTTATATCATCGCGGGATAATCCCAGGAAGTTGTGAATATTCTTTCCCGAAATACGTTTTTCCTCGTGTTTGCTCTGGAAAAACCAGACGGCCGCAATCACTATTAAAGCGGCCAGGGCAACACCCAGCCGTTTCATAGGGCACTCCTTTTACGGGCCGCGCGTCTCACTTGCCAACGGGCAAGGCCAAAGATAATCACCAGAATCGGCATTCCAAGCATGTTGGCGTATTTAACCATGTTTTTGGTGCCATCGGAGACAATCTGGAGGGTTCGCCCGGTGACCTGCTTGGAGCGAATCGCGATTAAACCCTGGTCCTGGGTCATCCAATCGGCAATGTTGAACAGGAAAACAAAACCGGCGGTGGCGCGTTGAAATTCATCGGTAACAAAAGAACCGTTGCCCACGACCACGATACGGGCGTCATCGCTGCCGATATCGAGTTTATCCGGGAAAGGCGTCGTCCCGATAGTATCCGGCCCCTTGTATTCAGGAGCAGGAAGTCCGGCGTAATAACTCTTGAATTTGCCGGTCAGGACGGCGCCAAGGGGGATATTGCTTCTGGCGAAATCTTCCTCGATATAACGCTTTTCGGGGGCGATATCGACCGGCAGGGAACGCGCCCCGGCTTTTTCGGAACTTGACAAAAGCGGCTGGCGGGTTGTTCCCGGGAAGGCCTCGTGAGAAAAATCGATGGGACTGATAAACAGGAAATCCAGTTTCTTGATGTCTTTGACAATGGCGATATCGCGGTTGAAATTGGAAATGGCCGGGTAGAACGGGTAGCGGACCATGCTTTGCATCTGGAACGTCCCCATATTGCGGGTAACCGGTATCATATTGCACTGCAGATCGATAAGCAGCTTTTCCTCGATACCCACGCCGTAGTTATTGAGGAGGTTCTGCAGCCCGGTCGTGATGGGGGCAACCACGCTGGTGCGGATATCGACATTGATCTCGTTGAAAAGAAAAGCCACGTGGCCACCGTGCATAATATACTGGTCGATAAGGTACAATTCCCAGGCGCTCAACATGTCTTTGGGTTGCACCACGAAGAGGGCTTTGACATGCTCCGGGATATTTCTGATATTATCAAGGTCAAGAAATTGCACCCGGTATTCATCGGAAAGTATTTGGTAGGCAAAATTCAATCCGTCCGTCAGATCGGGCGCGCCATTGCCCATGACAAAGGCGATGGTGGGAATCTCTTTCTTGGTCAGTTTATTAATCGCCCGGGTAAGGTCATATTCGAGGTTATTGGTGTTTTCAATAAACGGAATCACTTCCATTTTGTCGCCGTACAAAAGGACAACGCCTTTATAGCCCTTGATGAATTCCGTTTTGTCATTGCGAAAGACGTTGAACTGCAGCGGCGGTATCCGATAGCCCTGGGCTTCGTCTTCCTTGTCGCTTTTCCCGGGGTCGATAAATTCATACTGAAGGTAGCCGCCGGAATAGGCTTTATAATCATCGAGCAAATCCCGCAAATAGCGGGCGTCGCCGTTGTGAGGCGGGGGGAGGTCTTCGGTTATATAGGCTTTAATGGTCAAGCGGTCGGTCAAGTTGCCGACGATGTTCCGGGAGCTGTCCGATAATGAGTAAATGCCGTCATCGGTCAAATCAAACCGGCCAAACAGGTTGATGGAGATAAGGTTCAGCACAATCAAAATGGCCGCGATGATAATGATAAGCATTATCGCCGATGATTTGGTTTTAATCTCTCTGGCCATTACTTCCACTTCCTGCTTTCAAGAGATTGAACGGTCAAAAACAAAAAGAAGAACATCATGGATATAAAGTACAACACATCGCGGCTGTCCACGACACCGCGTGAGATATTGTTCAGATGATAATCCATCGAAATAAACTCTATGATATTGGCGATAAATCCGGGGAAGAGAAAGACCACTTTATCCAAGATGAAGAATACGAAAATAATAACAAATCCGAGGATAAAGGCGACAATCTGATTCTGGGTCAGAGATGAAGTAAATATGCCGATCGACAGGTAGGCCCCGACCAGGAAAATCAGGCCGAGGTAACCGGATATGGATGCTCCGAAATCGGGATTGCCCAGCAAGGCAATCGTGATATAATGCACGAATGTCAAAAATATGGTGATAATAATCAACAGGTAGGCCGCAAGGAATTTACCCAGAACCAGCTGCCAGTCTTTTATTGGCAGGGTCATGAGCAGTTCAATCGTGCCGACTCGTTTTTCTTCCGAAAACAGGCGCATCGAAATGGCCGGGATGAAAAACAGCAGGATGAAGCGCATGATGCCGAACAGTGTCCGTAAATCGGGCGTATTGTTCAAGAACAGCGCCGTTGAAAACTGCCAGCCGGCGATCAGCAGAAACAGCGTGATGACCACATAGGCCACGGCCGAATCGAAATAGGAACGGAATTCACGCGCTGTCAGGACCAGAAGCTGTTTCACTGTTCCAGCTCCTTGCCGGTGAGCCGGCGGAAAATGTCTTCAAGCGATGTTTCTTCGAGTTTCATGCCCAGCAGGACAGTGTCATTATTTTTACAAATGTTGAATATTTCTTCGCGGGGATCGGCCCCTTTGACTATTTCGAAATCAAGTTCGTAAGATTCTTCGGTGGGTTTGCCTTTAAGAGTAACTTTTTCAACGGACTCGAGGCGACTGACGTTTTCGAGAAAGGAATCGTAATTATTTTTAATCAGTACCGATAGCCGCCCTTTGCCTTCAAAAGATCCGCGCAATTGGCCCGGGGTGCCGTCGGCCACGATATTACCGTCGCTGATAATCAAAACCCGATTGCACGTGGCTTCGACTTCGGGCAAAATATGAGAACATAGAACGACGGTTTTTTCCTCGCCCAGTGTTTTTATCAGATTTCGGATTTCGATGATTTGATTGGGGTCAAGACCCACAGTCGGTTCGTCCAGAATAAGTATATCAGGGTCATGCACCAGAGCCTGGGCCAGGCCGACTCTCTGGCGAAAACCTTTGGATAATTCGCTGACATTTTTGGCGACGACTTTTTCCAGGCCGCAGATTTCCACCACCTCGGAGATTCGTTTGTTTGTCGCGCCATCCTGACCGCGCATTTTATGCATGAACTTGATGAAATCGACGACGTTCATGTCCATGTAAAGCGGAGTATTTTCAGGCAAATAGCCTATGCGGCGCCGCACTTCCAGCGAATCGGTTAAGACGTCATGGCCGTCGACGGTGACGATTCCCGACGTCGGGGAAAGATAGCAGGTGATTATGCGGACGGTGGTCGTTTTGCCGGCGCCGTTGGGCCCCAGAAACCCGAGGACGGTCCCTTTTTCGATTTCAAAAGAAATATTATTGACGGCTATAGTATCGCCATACTGCTTAATTAAATTTCTGACATTAATCATGGCGCTTGCACATTATCAAAATCGATACATCAGCCTTTTAAAATATATTTAAAACCGGTTTTGTCAATCCGTAATTTGTTTTATACCGTGAAGGGGTTGAACGGTTCCGAAAAAAATCAGTATTCGACGAGAGTTTCGGCCTGATTAACGATTTTCGTCACCGACGGCAGGCAGGCCTCATCACCGTCGATGCCATAGGCCACGCGGCTGTCGAGAGCCGTCAAAAGCTGTAACGGGGCATCGAGATAGTCAAACATATTGCGTGCAATATGGGCCGAAATGGTTGGCCCGATTCCACCGTGGAAGCGGTCTTCGGAAACGATAAGGATTCGCCCGCAATCATCAACAGTCTTTTCGATCGTTGCCCAGTCAATTGGTTTGACAGTTTTAAGATCGACAACGCGCGCGTTTATGCCCTGATTCGAGAGAATATCGGCCGCTTTGAGTGATATGGGTAAGGTGATGCCATAACTGATTATGGCCAGATCGGTGGCGGCGCCATTATACACGGTTGCTCTTCCAAATGGAATCAATTGTTCGATTGGCGGGTATTTTGTCAAAATGTTATGACCATCCCAGTCGCGGCGGTTATACAGCGCCACAGCCTCGCAGAAGAGGACGGGGTCGCCACTGACAAAGGCGGTGCGAAGCAGTCCGGCGGCGTCGCCGGCGTTGGTTGGGATAACTACGTGAAGGCCAGGAATGTTGGCAAAGGTGCCCAGGTTGGCTTCCGAATGCCACATGGCACCGGCGCCCTGTTTGTAGCCGCCGTATGATGTTCTAATCACCATAGGCATTGGATAGCGGGTATTGGAACGCTGATAGCAGGTGGCGATGCGGTCTTTCAGCTGCTGATAGCCGGGGCTGACATAATCGATAAACTGGATTTCAGGAAGAGGAACCCGTCCTTGATAGGCATGCCCGATGGCCCGGCCAAGAATACCGGCCTCGTCCAAGGGGGTATTGAAGACTCGATCAGTTCCGAAGGCGCGTTGCAAATGTTGTGTAACCAGAAAGACACCTCCCTTGCCCCGCAGTTGATTCATAATTTCGTCGCCTTTGGCAAACGTCTCCTTGGGGAAATCGGCCACATCCTCGCCGAACAAAACGGCACTTTCGGATAAGATGAAAATATCAAACAGAGTGTAATTAATGGCCTTGCGCAGGGTCATGGGCGGAAGGTTTTCCGGCAGTTCGGGGTTGTCAAAGAAACCGGCGGCATAGAATTCTTTAAATAATTTTTCGCGTTTATGACCGTTTTCCGCAATTAATTTAGCCCACTTGTCCTTTGCGGATTCGTGATTATAGGCGTAAACTTTTCCCGTTATGTCCGCGATTTCTTTATATTTAATATCGGCGCAAACTTCGGTCGAAGCCTTTTTCACCTCTTCATCCACTTCATCATATAATGCCAGCAATTCATTGACTGTCATTATATTATCACAGATATAAGTCGTTGCGGTTTTTCGCAGGGGATCGTTTTCGACATGCCATTGCTGTTTATCGTGTTCCATATAATGGGCCTGATCATCCGAGCCGGAATGTGATTCAAGGCGAACGACGGCAATATTGGCAAGAGCCGGGCCCTGTCCCGATTTGACATAATCATAAGTTTCGCGGAATGACTTGATCGAATCCTTGATATCGGTGCCGTCGAAATCGATAATTTTAAGTCCGAATCTTTGTAGGCCCTCGAACGACGTGGTCGGGTTGCCTTCGGGAAACTGCTCTTCAACGCTCGTGGCAATGGCCCAGCCGCAATTGTAAATGTTAAAAATATTTTTGGTTTTGTTAAATACCGAATAAAAAACGGCCCGGTGAAATTCGGGAGATGAAGTTGAGCCCTCGCCGATGGCGGACAACACGACCGCATCGGGCCGGAAACGACCGCCGTCAAAACCGACCGGACCGTTTATCGGCGTTGGGTTTTTGAGTGCGTCGCCCAGCCCGGCCGCCTCAAGGGCGTGCGACCCGGTTGGAGAAGCCTGCGGCAAAATAGCTTTGTCGGGATAAGAGGAATGGGCCGGTTGAAGCATACCGCCCGTCGATTCGGAACGAACATCGCCGACCGCTTCCATAATTTTCTGTTTTATGGAAACGCCCCGGTGCATGTCAAAGGCCTTGTTACGATAGTAGCCGGCAAAGGGATCGTCCGGGGCGGATATATGAGCGCTGACAACGTCGATTAATTCTTTGCCGCCGCATCCGATGAAGAATTTGCAGAGGCCTTTGCGGAGGAGAAGTTTTTCCTCGTGTTCGATTCGGCGGGCCAGAAGCATGGATTTATACATGCCGATTAAAGCAGACCTGCTTAAACCGCCATAACCGGATAAATCGGGTTCACCTTTAGCAGGTTGTTTTATTTGGCTGACAAATTCTCTGACATCGAAATAGCCCAAATCGTCCTCCTGACATTAATCAAAGCTTCATATTATAATAAATTCAAAAGGAATCCGTTATTTAAAGAACGGTTGATTGAAGGGAATGTTCCCTGGGCGCATAATGGAAAAGAAAAAGGAGGCATTGTCGCCAATGCCTCCTTTTTGATTAAAAAAGCCGGTCTATTATGGACAAACCAGTTCACCGGTGTCGTTATAAACGACTCCGATGAGAGTAAGAATATCAATCAGGTCTATTAGCCCGGAGGCATCGACGTCGGCGGCGTTCAAATAGACAGGCGGGTCGCCGGCGTTATAGACGTACGCGATAACCAGTAATATGTCGACCAGATTGACCGAGCCGTCATCGTCGGCGTCACCGCAGATAAAGGCCGGGTTAATAACAATGGTCAAAACGCGGGTGTCGATACTACCGACCTGATCGGTAGCTTCGGCGGTGAATTCGAAGGTTCCATATATGTCGGGTGTGCCGGATAACAAGCCGTCTGAATTCAAGGTCAAACCGGTGCCATTGAGCTCATCATAAAGGTCGCTCCAGACAATGTCGCCGGTGCCACCGGTGGCCATCAACTGCTGTGAATAGGACTCATCCTGCTTGCCGCTTGGCAGAGCCTCGGTCGTAATGGCAACGGCAGGATTGATATCAAAACCAAGGGCTTTTTCACCGGATGCGCCGACTTCATCGGCAACAACCACCGTGAAACTGATCGGGCCCGCCTGCGTCGGAGTCCCGGAGACGGTTCCGGCGGCGGTCAGGGTCAGCCCGGTTGCGGCCAAGTCACCGTTTTTATCGGAGAAGGCCAATTGGCCTGTACCACCGGTTGCCGCAATTGCCTGCGAATAAGCGACGCCGGCTGTCCAATCGGGCAGGTCAATGGTCGTTACTTCAGGCGTGGGATTAATTTCGAAGTTCAAGGTTTTTTGGGATAGGGCTCCGATTTCATCACCAACTTCGATGATGAAACTGATCGGACCGACTTGAATCGGAGTCCCTATGACGGTACCATCGGCATTCAAAACCAATCCGGTAGTAGCAAGGTCGCCGTTTTTATCGGCATAAGTCAGTTCTCCGGTGCCGCCGGTGGCCAGCACGGCCTGCGAATAAGCAATATCGACTGTCCAGTCGGGCAGATCGACAGTGGTAATACTGATTGCGGGATTGATGAATATGCTCAAACCTTTTTCAGTATTGGCGCCAATCTGGTCGGTGGCTTTAGCGATAAAATTAATGGTGCCTGTAGTGATGGGTGTGCCCGAAAGCAGACCGGTCGCAGATAAGGTTAATCCCGTGCCCGATAAATTAGAATTCTTATCCGACCAGACAATATTCCCGGTGCCTCCGGTGGAGACAAGCTGGGCGGAGAAGGCCAGACCGGCAGTCCAGTTCGGGAACCCGGTAGTCGTAATAACTATTGCCGGATTAACCGTAAATCCGAGTTCGGCCTCATCACCGGAACCGAGCGGGTCGATTGCCTCGGCCGTAAAGCTGATAGGACCATCGGCAGTGGGTGTTCCCGACAGTAAACCGCCCGTAGATAAAGTCAAACCGGTGCCGTCGAGGTCGTCATTTTTATCATTCCAGGCGATTGTCCCTGTGCCGCCGGTTGACTGCAACTGCACCGACAGCTGATGGCCGGCTGTCCAGTCGGCCAGGGTCGAAGTCGTTATCTGGACGGAGGCGTTAATCGTGAAGCTAAACGGCTTTTCGGCGGTCGCTTTGCTTTCATCTTCGACTTGAGCAATGAAGCTGATGGGTCCGGCCGCGATCGGCGTGCCAGAGAGCAATCCCGAGGTCGACAGGGAAAGTCCGGTACCGGTAAGATTGCCGTTTTTATCAGACCAGGTTAAGGTTCCAACGCCATTATTGGCGGTCAGTTGCTGGGAATATGATATGCCTTGAGTCCAGTTGGGCAGCGATTCCGTAGCCACTTCCAATTGCGGGGTGGCCGAGCAGGTATAAGCGGATACTTCGACATTGTCGATATTCCATCCGCAGTAAGTCCAGGCACCATCGGTAGTCCCCATCGTCCAGCGCAGGTATACGGTCGACTGGCCGTCGGCGTAAGATGAGATATCGATTTCAATCGGTATCCAGGCTCCGTCATAAAGCGTGGCGCTGTTCTGCCAGAGTGTCGTCCAACTGGAACCATTAGTACTGATTCTAACATACGCATGATCGTACTGCGATTGCTCGACACCCAGCCAGCGCTGGAATTTGAGAGTGGTTCCGACCATTCCAGAGCAATCGATGACGGGAGTCGTCACATGACGTTCGGGCATATAGTTGGTATAATCGCCGTTCAGGTTATATCCCATGATATTAGTGCCTCCGTAGGCACTGGCCGGATCGGGACCGCCATAAGCGCCACCCTGTCCGGTGGGCGCACCCCGGGCCCATAATCCACCTGAAATTGTCCAGCCCTGATTGGTTTCAAAATCGTCATAAAAGGCGACCATGACATCGGTTGCCACCACCGCCTTATAGCTGCTGCCGACATCGGGATCATAATCGACCTGGGCGCTTTGCGTTTCGGCGCTGAAATAGAAATTGACGGTGGTGTAGCATTCCTGACCGGGGATGATAGCGTCGTATTGGTTGGTACCCGTTACAATCATCGGAACACTTGTGTAGCCGCCGCCATTGACCGAATAATAGAGCATTCCCGAGCCACTTGCAGGAACTTCACCGGCGATGCCTGTCACGACCACCTGAATCGTATCGGGGCGGTTGGGGTAAAGAATATCGGGCAAACCGTTGGGGAAGGCAAAATCAAGCAGGTCGAGTTCGGGGGCGTCCATATTATGAGCGCCGAAACCGGCGGCTATTTCATAGTAATGGGGGGTGCCGTTGGATATGTTTCCGTCGTTGTCATCGAGGGTCAGAAAGTCAATGGTAATTTGCGGAGTAATCATCGTTCCCGTATGAAGCAGGATGCTGTTGATGGTTAGATTTTTCAAAACATCGAGATAATCACGAACATTACTGGCGACCAGCGCATTTCTGGTATCCCAGACGCATCCGGAAAGTAATTGAGCACAGGTGTGAATATCACTTTCGCAAGGGTATTGGAAAGTATTATCGGCCGTACGCAGGGATTGCGAACAGCTTCCGTAAAAACCAAGGCCCAACCGGGGGTCATCGGACAACAAGACGGACATACAATCGCCGATGCCCTCGCCGTATTGGCCCTGACCGCTTCCGGCCATGTTGACCAGATGGTGGCCATACTCATGGTGGATGACCGAAGACCAGGCCGTGTTCGGATAACTGCTTCCAGCTTTACAGAAATTCACGGACAGATCGCCGGGGTCATACCAGGCATTGCCCGGGCAATAACCGTCGGTGCGATTCACGTAGACAGGAAATTCGGTGGCACTCATGCCGGGGTATGACGGGTTGAAATGGACGACGGTACTGCGGATGGCGTTGGTCTCAAAGTAGGCGTTCGCCTGCGCCCGTTCGGTTTCTGTATTATTGGCCGAATTAAACAGAAATGACGCCGGTCCGGGCGGAGTCACAGTATCGGTCAAAACCATATCGGTTCCAGTGTAATGATAGACGCGGAACCACTGACCCCGCAGTTGAGCCTGGACAATGACATCGCTCGAACCCGCGTTGGGGATCGTGGCGACGCCATACTGATTGGTATATGCATTGGTGGAACCGATATTGACGCGCAAGAAAGGCAGAGCTTTGGAGACTTCATTTTGGCATTGTTCGGAACCGGGTCTTTCGGTAATCAAGCCATTAACCTGGGCCTGGACGTCTTCGAAAATGATCAGATTTTCTTCGTAGAGGATTTCGCCGGTCACGCCGTCAACGACGAATTGATAGCGTTCGGGGAAGTCGGAAAAACCCTGAAACTTTACGGCCATCCGCGGCTCGTCTTGTTTGTCTTCGATCCCGGCCCAGATAACAGTCTCCTGTTCGGTGAAATCGGTTAAAGTCGAGTATCTTGCCCTGACGGCGTCGATGGCAACGCCACTTTGGATGCCGATCAGACCGGGGTCGGGCTTGAAATTGCCCAATTCGTGTATACTCGAGGAAGCAAGGACCAGAGGATAGTTGGTTTCATTTCGTACCAACAACCGCAGTTCCGAGCCAAAGACGGGAATACCGTCAATTTCGTGCGAATAATAATACAAATTGAATTTGAATTCACCGGTATTATTATCGAACATGACCGGTTGCATGGTTCTTTTTTCGCCCGATCGGTTGCCCGGCACCAATTCGTCGGGGGTCACGCCGAAAACTCCGGCATGATTGCGGACAAATTCGCCGGCTGTCGCGTCCGGGGTCGAACCATAGGCAAAGGCCTCGCCATACAGGCGGGTTACCTGCGGACCGGACATATAGGCTTTCACGCCCGGGCTAATTTGTTTGAGCTCGTTGAGCGCCCGGGTTTTCTGATAATTGGATGTGTCGAAGGTTTTGCCGGATGTGTCGGCCATGGCTCCAGCAGCCACCCATGCCGCCACAATCAAGAGCAAACCAAGGGACTTGAGAAACGCATTACCTCTTGTTAAATGCATACGTCGCTCCAGTTGTTTATTAATGGGTTAGTTAAATATCTGGCCAAATAAAATAGTCGGACCACGGGCGTCCCGAACTTTAAAATTCCCTCCGAAAACGGGATTGGCGAGTACTTCAACAATTTATGCAGGCCTTATAACTTAATAAAATATAATAAAATAGCCCGTCATGTCAACCCTAAATATAACTCAAAATCGCCATTTACATGGTCAAATCCAACATAAAAAATAAAAAGAACGACGACCGGACAAGTCGTCGTTCTTTTTTGTATATATTTCCGGATAATCACGGGCAATTCGGCGCCGGACCGGGTGGAACCGAGTAAATGTAATCGATCAGGCCCAGAATATCCAACAGGTTGATATTGCTGTCGGAGTTGATATCAGCGCTTGCGAGCGGATCGGGTGCCGGGCCGGGAGGAACGCCATAAATATGGTCAATAAGAAACAAAATATCCAGCAGGTTGATATTTCCATCACCGGTAACATCTCCGCAAATAAAGGCATCTCCGACAATAAGGTCAAGAGCGCGAGTATCGGAACTCCCGACCTGATCTTCGACAAAAGCCGTGAAAGCAATGGTTCCGGATACAAGGGGGGTGCCGGATAACAGGCCTGAAGACGCCAGCATCACGCCGCTGCCGGCCAAGTCGTTATCCTGATCAAGCCATGACAATGTCCCCGTTCCGCCGGAAGCGGTTAACTGGAAAGAATATTCCTCTCCGGCCACGCCGGATGGAATAGATAACGAAGTAACTTCGACCGCGGCATTCAGTGTGAAATTATACAGTTGTTCATCACTGCTCTGGTTGACATCGGTGACACGGGCGGTGAATGAAACCGGCCCGGAGTTCCCGGGGGTCCCAGTAATTAGTCCGGCCGCCGACATTGAAAGTCCAAATGCCGCCAGACTGCCGTTTTTATCATCCCAAGTCAATGGTGCCGTCCCCCCAGCGGCTTCAAGCTGTGTCGAAAAGGCTACGCCTTGCGTCCAATCGGAGATGGTTGTGGTAACAATATCAATGGCCGGATTTACATAAATAGACATGGCCTTTTCGGTCGAGGCGCCCGGAGTGTCGGTGACAACCGCGGTAAAATTAACAGTTCCAGTTGTCGTTGGTGTTCCGGATACCAGTCCGGTTGCACTTAGGGTCAAACCGGTTCCGGTAAGCTGATTGAATTTATCGCCCCATGCTTTTGTGCCGGTGCCTCCGGTGGCGGCCAGTTGAACGGAATATGCCGCCAATCGTGTTGCCTGTGGCAGTTCAGAAGCAGTCGTGATAGTTGGGGTCGGATTAATGGTGAAACTGAATGGTTTTTCGCCTGAAGAACTTTCGGAATCGACGACTCTGGCCGTGAAGGATATAGCACCCGACGAAACCGGAGTTCCGGATACCAGACCATTTGTACTAATACTTAAACCGGTTCCGGACAAATTGCCATTCTTGTCGGACCAGGTGAGGGTGCCGGTTCCACCTTCGGCCTGCAGTTGCTGTGAGTAAGGGATATTCACCGTCCAGTCAGGCAGTGAAGCCGTGGTAATCGTTATCGATTTTTGGCTGGGCGGAAATATAATTTTATCGACCCAGGCACAGTCGCTTCCCGATGCCCCATAGCTGTCTTTGGTATAAATCCATTTAAACGTGTAGGTTCCGGCCGATACATTGTATGATGCCTTGGTCCAACCGACTTCACCCGACCACTGGCCTTTAAGACTGCTGTTCATGTAAAACTTAAGATAATCCCAGCCGGATTCGGATGACACTTTGTAATAGAAAGATATGGTGCCCGATCCGGTCACAGTCATCTGGAGCCGCATTTCAGAAGTCTGGCTGTTTCCGATGGCTCCGGATCTGGCGCAGTATGTTCCCTCGTATGGACTGAAACTGACAACCTGCCAGGGCTGATTACCCGCCGATTGCCAGGCGAAAGACGAAAAATCGCCGGTTTCGAAATTTTCTATAGATTGGCCGACAAACAAACTGAAGTAGATAGTCTCGTTATAGCCGAGGTCGGCAGAGACGTCGAGCCGGAAATTGACTTCATGGTACAATGGGCAGGACGGAGAAACATCGAAGACAAAGGGGGTCTGCGAGGTGCCCGTTCCGCCCAGGGCGGTAATCGTCGGGAAGGTAGTGTTATTTTGATCGATGGTAATGTACGGGTCGGTCGTGGAAAGCGTCGCCGATGCATTATTGGCATTGCCGGGGCCGCTGTTGGTTAGTGTAATGTACAGCGCAACATCATTATCACCGGGATCGATATCGGGCCCAAGGTAGGATGAGTAGGCGAGGTCGGGCAAAACCGGCAGAGGAACCAGAGCAACGTCATGGCGAACGGTATTAAAATCAGTAACGACGACAGATGTAATTGTATCGGAATAATATCCGGGCGCGGAGAATTCCAGAATATATGTGCCGGCGTCAATCATGCGGTGATAATTTCCAATGACAGCGTCACTGTAGACTTCACTGGAATCAAAATCATGTGCCAGCACCCGCACCTTGGCACGTACGGGCTGACCGGTATAAGCATCAGTAATAATGCCCCGGATTCCATATAAGGCGTTTTCCAGATAATCAAGCAAAGCGATGCGATTGTAATTCCAAAAGTTGGGCAACTGTGAACCGGAAGGGAGTTTCGTTGATGAGATTTCCAGAGTAACTTCGCGACAATGATGCCAATAATTCATATAATCCTGACGGCCGCCGGTAATGGTGTACCAGGCGTAGCCATTGGTGATACCGTTGTTTAGATCGTCCATATACCCGCTGGGGCTGTAATGTTGGGCGGTGTCAGCGTACATCCGGCAAATATCGATAAACCACTGGTTGTCGGCGTGAAGCTTTGACCAGGTATCCCAGGGATAATTCAGGACTTCGGCGCCGCCGTGAAAGTTCGACGAAATGACGAAATTATGGCTGTTGGCCAGATTCATCATAACGACCGTTTCCGGTTGCCAGCTGTTGCCATCGGGATGCTGGCCGTCATCGGGATCGGGGAAATTGCGATTGATATCGATGCTATTAGCATTATAACGGGTAGCCCCGCTGACGGTATGGTTGCCGGAAGCATAAGTTCCGTCAGGATTGGCAAGCGGGTTGATCCAAATTTCACAGCTATCGACAAGACGCGTGATGAGGGAATCGGACCCATAACTCGTAAGCAAAGAGTCTATTAATCGGAGCATCAGGACATAAGCCGTGATTTCATCCCCGTGCATAGAACTGGTGTACATGACCTCCGGCTCGTCTTCGTCGATATTGACGTTATCGGAAATGACGGCAAAAATGATTTGCCGTCCCTGGACTGAATACCCGGCATAAACCAGGCGACAGAGGTCAGGATAGTTTGAGGCAAATTGAGACATCATCGCCTCATAGGCGTCATATGTCGGATACGAGTCCCAGGCCGCAATGTCGGCTTTGTCCGAGGACATTTTGGGCGTGATAAGCGTGCTGGGGCGCGGCAGGATAGTATAGGTATAGCCCAGGCTTTCAAATCTTTTCAATTCTTCGTCATTGGCGTAGGCATAGACGGTTCCGTCAATGACATTATCGATGGATATGACGCGGGTCAATAGCTCCAGTTCGTCAAGTGAAGAAATATTGAATTTAAAATATGTTTCGCCGGCTGAAGCCGCCGCGGTCAGAGCGACCAGAAACAAAGTAGAAAGTAATAACAGTGTTTTGCTTTTCATATTATCAATCCTGCCTGCTGTTAAATCATAAGTCGGTCAAAGCTTCCGTTAGTTTATCGCCCTCCTCTTGTTCTATTGGCCGCCTCCGGCGGCGGCGGAAAAACGGGGGACGGACAAGTTCCATCCCCCGTATAACCGTCTCAAATTACGGGCAAGTAAGCTCACCCGTTTCGTTGTATACAAATCCGATAATCGTCAGAATGTCAATCAGATCGATTTTGCCCGAGGCGTCAACGTCGGCCGCATCGGGGAATGGCGGGGCCGGTCCGACCGGATCGCCATACAGGTGATCAATCAAATACAGAATATCGATCAAATTGGGGACAGGCGAACCGCTGTTATCCACGTCGCCGCAGAACCAGGGATCGCCGACCGTCATCACAACCGGAATGGTATGAACCGGATAAAGCGGGTCATTCGAGGAAATTTCAATTTGACCGTTGTAGGTGCCATAGCCGAGTTCAGAGGCGTCGAGTTTCACTTCCAGTAAGGTGTTGGTAAATGGCGCAACTGAACCGCCGCGCGGCTGAACGTCAAGCCAGCCGCCAGCCGTAATGTGGATGGCGAGATCATTATGCATGTAGGCGGCGTTTTTGACGATAACCAGGTAATCGGAACCATCCTGATTTTTCAGGCCAATAGAGGCTCCCAGAAGATTGCTGGTCCCCGGATCCATAGTGGCATACTGTAAAGTAATTTTGCCGCTGGGATCCAGGATAACCTGGAAGTTCAGACTGCCGGTGCCATCGGGGAAGGCATAACGTCTGATATCGGAGAAAGTTACAATAAACCTGCCGCCGGGGGCATCGTAATGGTAGTATACGTTGCCGCCTTTGCGCGGGTCGAGGTCATCCCACCATAGAGCGATCAAATTGAATGGGGCCACCGCCGCATCGATGTAATCGTTATTGCGCGAGCTTACCCCGGCGCCAAATGAAATTAAACCATTCGATCCAATATACAGTTGGTTATAGACATTGTCATAGAACGGGAAGGCAAAGCCGATATCAAACGGTCCGGCGAAATCATCGTCGGTCAGCGGATCCGCGGAAGCCTGAACATCGGTGCCAACCGCAGAAATATCAACCCATGAATATGGCGTCGCCTGGGGATCGTCGGAATCAACCCAGTTATGACCGAAAGCATCGGGGCCGCCGCTGGATTTATCCTGTGGGGCATATATCGGTTCCATCGTGCCACCGTCTTTGTCGGCATCCATCAGCATATGGCCAATAGGTTCGCGAACATTTTCAGTGGCCACCGTTACAGGAACAACACGGCCCTTGCTGTACATGACGCACCCAACCGTAAAGTTCAGCCGACCGGGGCCGCTGTTGTCGATATTAATCGGGAATGTTTCGAATTCGCCGATCGCGACGTCTTCATTCAGCGCGAGCATATCCACCGCCATTATCGGGGCGTAGATATTCAGCATGAGTGGAATACTGCCGCTGGGATCGGCCGGATCGTTAGTCGTATACGAGAGATTGCCGTAATAAACGCCCGGATTCAAGCCGGCTGAATTGAAGGTTATGCCGAAGTCGAGATTACCTCCCGGCATGATGGTGTTGAGAGCGGTACTAATATTCAGCCAGTTGACATCGGTACTGAATTGAATCTTCAGGGTACCCTGACCGGAATTATCGATATGCAGGCTGGTGGCGGAAGTTTGATCAGGATCGAGGCTGTCGGCCACCATTTCGTGACTGAAGGCGCTTTGCGGGGCATAGATATGAAGGTCAACGGGAATGGAGCCGGTCAAGTGAGCCGGGTCATTCGTTTCATAATTCAAGGCACCATCATAATCACCGGCGCTCATGCCGGTAGTATTAATCGTAAATGTGAAATCGGCAGAACCGCCGGCCTGAATATAAGTGAAGCCGGTATAATGGGTCAGCCAGGGAGATTCGGCGGAGAGAAACTTAATTTTGAGACGTCCGTCGCCGTTATTATCAATATGAATCGTCCGCTGGATGGAGGCGTCGATATCCATGCTTTCATCAAAGCCGCTCGAGCCCATCGATAAAGCCGGCGTTCCGGTGGCCTGATTATAGCCTTTGATGACGATATCGTCGATATTCCAGCCGCAATACTGCATGGAACCGTCGGTTCCACCGAGGCCGAAACGAATCCGGAATTCGGAATTATCGTCGGCATAAGCGGTCAAATCATGGAAATGTTCGCTCCATGTCTGTTCATTCGTGGTCGCCGAATTTTCAAAAAGGGTAACCCACGAGGTTCCGTTGTAAACCTGAAAATAGGCGTGATCATAACTGGAACTTTCCACGCCCAACCAACGCCAGTAAGTCAACTGAACGCTGGAATAGTCAGAGCAATCGATAATCGGGGAAGTAATCCACTGGGTTCCGCTGATGCTGGCGCTGTAATCGCCGTCGGTGGGAGTCAGGTCATTGCCGAGGACCATATTGTCTTCGGTCGGGCTGTGGTCGACAGCCGGGTCGGGGCCGCCGTAGGAATCGGTACCGGGACCGCCACCGGCGGGGCCGCGTGTCCATTCGGCGGTGCCGCCATAACCGGTCCAGCCCTGGTCAGATGAAAAATCTTCGGTAAAGAGGGCTTCACGGTCACCGACAATAATCATGAATTGCGTTTCTTTAAAATAATTACCTGCGCCCGTGATGGTCAGATCAAAGGTCATTTCATAGCCCATAGGGCAGGTAGAGCCGGCGGAGACACTGAAAACATCGGCGGCATTATTGCCGGTGCCGCCCGCCGAATCCACCAGGCCGATATAACCATAGTCATCGTTAACGGTGCCATAGGGATCGGTTTCGGAAAGGCTGACGGCAACCTCGGTCGCCTGACCGGAACCGATATTTCGAAGGGTCACGACCAGCTCGCCGGATTCACCGGGGTCAAGGATTCCGTTGCCGTTGCCGCCGATATCGGCGACCTGCACCGACACGAATTCAATATTCGGGGCGTGGGCCGTCAGGTTGAAATTGGTCACCCAGGTAGTATCCCACTTATCGGTTCCGTAAAGCTCCAGAGAAAAGACGAGCTTGTGCTTATCCGGAACGGTCGAGGCAACCTTGAAACTAAAGGCGTCGGCGATATACTTGGTCCCGAAATCGCCATCGATGGATTCATACAATTCGCTGTTATCATAGATGGTCACATATTCATCGGTCGAGGTCAGCGTGGCCGTAATGTTATTGCAGACATCGGGGCCGACGTTTTTCAAGGTTACGCCCAGCAAAATCGTTTCACTGTAATCGATCAGGCCGTTGTTGTTGCCGGCGATATCATTGACAACACTGCCGTCATAAACCAGAAACGGCCCGTCGGGGGCGATGACGGTTACGGTCGAGATGTACGGCTGACGGTTCTGGGCGGTGATGACGATATCGGCCTCACCGGGAACGCCAAACGGTTCGAGGGTAACGTCAACGGTACCGGAAGCATCGACATAAGCGGCGCCGTATAAAACGCCATCGCGGGAAAGAGCCACATACGATCCCGGATCGGCTTCCACGGTAAAGGTACTGGCCGAAAGCAGAAGGGTTGAAGCATGACTGATGTTATTTTCGGTAGGTACACCCATGTAGCTCATGACCGAGGGATCACCCATGAGGTGATAGATTTCCCAGTAATAGGTTACGCGAGAGCCACCTTCGCAAACGGCCAGGTTGCCGGCGAACATTATGGCGGCATTGGTCACATAATGCCGCTCGACGGGTTCGCCGTGATCGTGGAAGAGACCGTCATAGGCGCCCTGTGTGGTTTGCTCATAGGTGGGACCGGAGCCGACAACGGGGCCATAACCGACGCCCCAGTAATAATCCTCGTACCAATAGGTCGAGTTGCTTCCGCCGATATACCCGATGCCGCCTTTATCGGCGACACGGAGAAAGGCTTCGCCGAAACAGGGAGTACTTTCATCAAAGGTATTCGAAAGACAGCAGTTACCAATGCCAAGCAGATATTTATGATAATTGGTCAAGCCGGGAATATCGGAAGTCGTAAAGGAGGGGTCAGCGTGCCCCTCATGGCTGCAATGGGCAGTATAGTTATACAGCCCGACACCATCGTTGATAGTGGCAATAATAGCGGCGGCGGCGCCACTGGCGTCAGACGCCGGGTAAAGCCAAACGTTGGGGGTTATACCATGGGCGGCATTAAAATAATATGTCGTTCCATAGTTGATCTGGCCGTTACCATGGGTAATGGCATAGGTGCCATCAACACCCGAAACCAGCGTCACTTCTTCAAGATAGCTGGGGTCGGGCATCAAATATTGTTCATATTCGAGAGTCTTATCAAGTTGCGGCTGTAAATGTGAGGTTTGGGTCGCTGAAAAGCGGCCATAGTATATTTCCGGCAGGTTGTCACCGGTAAATTCACAATAATAAAGGTCGGTGACATGGCTACCAGCGGTCCCCGACCAAGGGTCAATCTGTTCGGCATCGCCGACGAATAAAACGAATGAGGGAGCCGGATCTTCAGTCGTCCCAGCGTTATAAAGACCCTGAATGTAGCTCTTGATGGCGGTGCGAGAAGTCCCAATAACATCGGTATAGGCGGTTACGACATTAAAGCCTTTTTTGGTTTTCCATTCAATAAAAGGCTCAAGCTGGGATTCGAACATGCGGTCGGAGATTATCAAGTATTTAACCGGATACTTGACCAGATCGAAGGAGTCGTTGGTTTTGCTATAAGTCGACGCCCCTTCATAATTGCAGATCATGTCATAGATAGGTTCATAAAACGGAGAATAATGCCTTTTATAGAGGTCCTCGGTGGCCGCCAAATCGCCGCCGACGAAATCGACCTGCAAGGTGATTTCGCGGGTTATCTGTAATTTGTTTTCGACGGGGTCATAGGCAAAGGGCGCCACCGTAACCATACCCAGATGAAGGCCGCGCAATGTACCCATTATCTGGGTCTGGGCTTCATCGAGGCTGTAATAGCCGGGCTGTTCGTAGGCGGCAACGTTGTATAAAAATTCCACGTCTTCAGGACGTTCCGATTTGGACAGGGAGGGCTGGGCCGGCATAATGTGGTTGGTGATGCCGATATCCTGCAAGTGGATTTCTTCCGTCTGGCGATCAATGATGGTTGCGACGACCTGGCTGTTTACAGGAATAGCCAGAAGTTTGCTCAAGACGGGCAAATCCGGATTGCCGAAATCCTGGGAGCGGGCAAAACGGTCGACCCGCGGCAGGACAAATTCGCCTTTCTTAGTTACCACAGGGATGAATTCCACGCTACCTACGTTAACCTTAATGGTTACCGAGGTGGGACTTTGATTTAAGACGGTGAGTCCTGATGGTTCATTGCTTAGAACCACCGTTTCGCCGGCTAAGGCGGGCAGGCCCAAGCCGGTTGCCAGGATAATCAGTAATCCCAGCAGCAACATACCTCTTGTCGATTTCAAACCAACCTCCTATATAGTTACTCACATAAAGTTAGTTTTTTCAGTAAGACAGAAAAAACGGCCGTGTTCATGGCCAATTTTATAAAAAAAGCAGTATAATTTTCGACGTTGTAAAGGCATGGTTTCGGGTGCCGTAAAGTAAAGGCTGGAATACAGTTATGGTGTCTGAACGACACCGACCAAAAGCCACTTTTAAATTCTCCACAAGGCGTGCAAGTATAATTCCTTCATTAATATATATAATATACCATGTTTGTCAATATTGAATTCTCGGTCAACAAAAAACTACTCGTTTATAAAATAAAGGGGACAGCCAAATTGGCTGTCCCCTCGAAAAAATCTGACAGAAAATCTGCCATTATTGCTGAATCGGCGGAATGCAGCTCGGCTGGTCGCCACCCTGATACACGGTAGAAATCAGGATAAGCACGTCGAGCAGGTTCATGTCGCCGTTGCAGTCGGTATCACCGGTAGCAATGCCCGCAATAGGTGCATCGCCGCCGTTATAGATGTGACCCAACAGGAACAAGATATCCAGCAGATTCAGAGTCTGATCGCCGTTGACATCGCCGAGAGTATGGCCAATAAAGGTCAATTCGCCAACTTCGGTGAAGGCCACGGCATCAGTAAAGGATCCGGCAACGGTGTAATTCTGAGTCGTCGTATTATACAGAACTCCATAAGAAGCGGCAAAATCATTCAAGGATACGGTAATCTTGAGGGCTTCGCCGAGGAATCCCGGATAACTCGGAATAATATCGGTTGCCATCGGAGTCAGACCGTTCACGGTCACGGTGCCGAGATCGATATCATTGACATCGTATCCGGGCTCAAAGTTGCTACCGAGATAGACAAAGGCTTTGGCCGGATCAGGATTCGGGGCCGCAAAAGCCATTACAGCTTTCAACGGATCCGGAGTGACATCGATTGTTATCGGCACGAAAGCCGGAACAACGTTCAGAGTATAGTCTTCGACTTCACCATAGGTGGTACTGCCGCACGGACCGGGCAGACTGGAGTAATTAATACGGACGCGCATCCGACAGGCGCCGGGAGTGGCGTCGCCGGGAACGGTGACGGTGCCGGTGTACGGGCCATAACCCGGACTGCCGGACATGGTGACCGCTTCAGCCGGTTCAAAGATATAATTGCGGTTCCAATCAACCCAGGCAATGCAGTAGTCGGATGAATACGGATTACCGTTGACAACCGTTATGCCATAGCTTTCGCCGGGCTGGACGGTAGTCGACAGTGCCGTGTAATCACCATATTCGGTACAGGTGGTAACATTGTCAATCGTACCGATGGTGACCTGCTCAATGTATTCATCGCAACCGCCGGAGGCATCGCAATAAACCGGTGTCGTCGGCACGCAGTTGACGTTGAAGTAGTATTCAACGCCGGGGCAGGCAAAGCCGGTGTAGACGCTCAAGGAGGCGAAGATATAATAATCACCGGGGCCCAATGTCACGCTGACATTGAACGGCGTGCAAGCCGCCACGGAGGCATAGGTGCCAAGGTATCCGGTGATGTTATCGCAACCAGCCACACCGGGAACGACCTGCTCAATAAAGCCGCAGATGAACGGACCTTCGGCCTGACCGGTCAGGGTTACGACCGACCATTCATCCACATGGAACAGGTACCAGTCGGTGTCACGATAATTGCTGGTGCCATAGACGTAGGTGTTGGTCAAACCGCAAATGGTTTCGCCGCAGGAGACACTGCTGAAGAGAGCCGGATCGTCATTGCAACCGCCGTTGGTGACGTCTTCGCCGTTATTGGCGATGCAGGCTTCACCTTCAGGTGTGCTTCCCGGAGGACAGGTAACGTTGCAGGGCGACTTAATTCGGAGCGTGAATTCCGGAATGCAGTTAGGCGCCGGGTAGGTATCGATCATAAGGTAGCTGATACCGGCCGGAAGCGAAACGTTGGAGAGAGTCTTGTTGCTCGAAGATCCGGTAATATAAGCGATACAGGTTGCACCCGGGCACATTTCGCTGACGGCCATACCGGTCCAGGTGGAAGTAGTTGTCAGATAGATATCAACGACCATCGGGACATCCACGTCGAGGGCATAAATTATTTCTTCGCCGCCGTCATAAGAACCCAGACAGGTGGCGGAATAATTGTTGCCGCGGCCGCAGGTGTAGTTGGTGTTGATAAATTCATCATTGTTGGTGCCACCGGTCATGTCGTCGGGCAGTTTGACGATGTAGGGATCGGTACAGTCATCGCCGGGACTGGCAATAACGCACGGATTGTCGGTGCAGTTTTTGGTGCCATCCCAGGCTCCGCCGAGAGCAATACAGTCGAACTCGGGGACGTCATCGCACAGGGTTCCTTGCGGATAACCGTAACAGCAACGGCCATCCGGAGGCGTGACGGCTTCAATCGTCAGATTGAAAGCGGGAATACAATCCGGTGACGGCCAGGTGTCAACAATGATATAATATGTTCCGGCAAAGACCGAAATGGCGCTTGACGAATAAACGCCGCTGCCGGTATTTCTCATGTAGAATACGCAGGCACCACTGGCACCGCCGGTCGGCGGACAATCTTCGCGCAGTTCCATGTAGGTCCAAGTTGAGCCTTGCGGATCCATGGTGAATTTAAGGGTCATGTCTTGGGTGAAGGTTACCTGATAGACCATGTCTTCGCCGTTACCGTAATAGTTACCGTAGCACATAGCAGTACCGACATAGTCATTGACACGACCGCAGGTGTACTGGTTGTAATCGGTGTAAGGCAGGTCGGAGAGTCCCAACGTCAGGACATACGGATCGGAGCAGTTGTCACCGGGGGTAAAGATTAAACACGTATACGTGGCGCAATCCTGACCGGCGTGATAGGTACCGGTTCCGCCGTACATGGCCAAACAGGTGGGCTCATCGGGAACGTTAGTGCATGCGCCGGTGGTATGATCACAGCAGGCACCGCCGACAACCAGGTTGACAACCAGTTCGGTGTTGCCGACATAGCTGCTGTAACCGCCCACTTCGACGAGGTATTCGTTGCCATAAACGACTTCGACGCCCTCGATGAGCGAACGGACGGTCTTGCCGGGACAGCCGTCGTCATCAGAATCGATCAAAGTCGGGAGAGGCGAACAGGAATAGCCGTCATAAACAGCCAGTTTGGTATCGAAATCGGAACCGCACAGACTGAAGCTGGCAATACCCGAGGCACTCGGGGAATAAACATACCAGATGTTATGCCCGGCATAATAACCGGCTTCGTCCGTAGTCGCCATTGTGGTGTTGCCATAATAGGTGCCTTCGGTAATAGGCGTGGCATCGGCACAATTGTCGTTTTCCGGAGGAATGATTTCATCCACGTAAATCGTGAAGTGGAAATCCATAGGAGCCGGCAAATCCGACTCGTCGGTCATGGCCACCAGATAATACAGGGTGGTCGGGCCGGTCATATTATTCCAGAAAATGGTCGGAGTGGTATAACCATCGCCGCAATCACGGAACTGGCCGGTCGAATACAGAGTGTAATCGTCGCAGACGCAGCTGTGATGCAGGACGGCGCCGATGGAATAAATTTCGACGGGCGTATTGCAGAAGTCGATGTTGACATTGAAGTTGGCGTACGGGACGTCGAATTTATACCAGACACCATACCAGCCGCCGAACACATCGGGACAGTCTTCGGTGGCATCAATGGTGGTGCCGTCGACGACAATCGGGAAGGTTCCGGAGACGTCTTCGGCGTTGGCGCACTCGTCGTTGTCCGGAGCGGAAGAAACCGGGCACGGCGTGGTGCAGTCGATGCCTTCCGTCCAGGCAATCATATCGGTCCGGGCTTCGCACTGGAATTGATATTCATCAGCACAGGACGGACCATAAGGATCTCCATAGCAGCAGCGACCCAGATTCGGAATCGGGCAGGGGTCGGTGGCGCAGGCGAGATCCTGGTCGAAAGAAATGTAGTCGGCACGTGCCAGACATTCCGACTGTAATTCATCATTACAATCGGGATCCAGGGGGTCACCGTAACAGCAACGGCCGGGAGCGACCGTCACGTCATAGAGGACCACATTATCAATGCCGCCCAAGTCGGTATCGGCACCCGAATACCGCCAGGCGAGATACAAATTGCCGCCGGTATAAGCGGACAGGTCAACCGTGGTTGCCGTCCAGGTCATATTCGGATGCGGTTCCGCCATAGCGCTCCAGACCATGGTGAATTCCCCGAGGTCCATAGTGGTCGTTGACACATAAAGGTCGAGGTCAAACGGCCAGGTGGAATTGTTATGCAGATAAATGAAATCCACCATCATCGCGCCGGAAATGGCGGAAACGTCGATGAGCGGGGAAATCAGCCATTCATCCTGAATATCATATTCATAGCCATAGTTTACCAAGGCACATTGTGTGCCGCCGAGCGCAGCCGTGCCGATACGCCAGGTCAGGCTGGCGTGCGTGTTAACACGGGTCCAGGGAGCCGGAAACGGATCGGTCCCTGTCGTTGGCGAATAAGATTGGAAATCATCCTCGAACAGGATACTTTTGTCAGGGCTATACTTCTTAACGGTCAGCATTTTGCCCATTAGGGAGATACCCTCCCTGGTTTCACACGGAAGATTGATTTTATCGACTTCCGAATTTATCTTTTCGATTTCTTCGGGAAGCATTACCGGGTCATCGATTTGACCTTCATTTTCGGTCGGGACAAAAGTTTCGACATGAGCCGGTTCCGCCGGTTCAGCCTTCATTGTTGAAGGTCCAAAAACCACGGCTTTATCCTGAGCCGAGGCCAGAGCAAATGAACCGAGGACAAAAATGGTTGCGAGGATAATTGCGTAAAAAACTTTACTTTTAACCATGCACATACCTCTTGGTTAATGATATTGATGGTTAGTTACAATTAACATAATCCCGTGATCCGGTCTAATTATTGACCGGCAAGTCCTTAACCAGTAGCACCACCTCCTTGAATCACAATTAATTGGTGTTAATTTCAATATTTCAATCAGTTGTACTTTTAGAAACAAATTGTTGTAGTCTTATTTACACGCCATGCCCATAGCGGGACAAGGAAGTATAATTATAAAAGCATCCAATTTGACAATTGGACAGGTAACTCCGTAACTGTATAAAATAAACATAATTTTTAAACATATGTCAAGTATTTTTCGCGGCCAAGCCGCATTTTAAGCCGCTATCCGGCTCAATCTTAGCAACCATTAATGTCATGTTTTTTAAATATCACTAACTCTTTATCCGGTCAACAAAAATCAAATAAAAATACATTTTGAAACCTCCTGCGAATGATATTCGGGTAGATAAATAATCCGGCAATTAATTATTTTTTGGCTTTGACAAAGATTGCTTCCAGCGTAACTTTTTATATACCTTTGAATAAGATACACCTGAATGAGGAGAAGACAAGGTGAACAATTTCTTTCCAAAATTCCGAATAATCGCCTATTTCATCGTATTATCAGTATTAAATACGGCATTTTCAGAAGCAGGAGAATATGATATGACTTCCAATGGGCTGATTAAAACTGCCGATAGCGTTTTTTCATCGGGAAATTATGAAAAGTCCCGCGAATTATTTATTCTGGCTTTAGAAACCGCCCAAAAAGAAGGTAGTATTTCCAACGCAGTCGAGGCCAATGCCATGATTGCTCGGTGTTACCTTATTGCCGGTGATCCGGAAACAGGACTGGCGTATCTTAAAGCGGCGCAAGACGAAGTTCGAATAGAGATGCCGTCGGGTTGGTCACGGTATCTAGGGGTAAAGGGGCGCTTCGAATGGAAACAAAACGACCTGATCAAAGCAACCGAAACGTTTATGGAAATGTATGAATACTGCCGGGAAAACAGGCTGTCTGAACGGGCAATAGATGCCGCCCACATGGTGGCCATCACCGGAACTGCCGAGCAACAGATTGAATGGGGAAAAAAGGGGATAGAGGAGGCGGCTACAAATAATATAACGTCCTGGCTGGGCCCGCTTTGGAATAATCTGGCGGCAACCTATGAAGATCAAAAAAGATACCCGGAAGCGCTGGAAGCATATCTGCAGGCCCGCGAATATCACTGGCGGCACGGGACCGAGCAAAATAAGTTAATCGCCGACTGGGCGGTCGGGCATGCATATTTGCTTAACGGCAATTATGATATGGCCGGGCAATGGCTTCGGCCGGTTCTGGCCTGGGCGGAACGGGTTGATAATAAGGAATTTGCGGGATATGCATACAGGGATCTGGGCGAGATCAGCTTGAAGGCGGGAGATAAAAAGACGGCTCTGGAATGTTTTTTAAAAGCCCAAAAATGTTTGAAACACGCCGGAATGCCGGATTGGGACGCCGATGGTTATCGAAAAATAGTTGATAGAATTAAAGAAGTTGAAAGCGATTTGAAATAGCCGTCGTCATTGGCGTTCAGTCTGATATTGTTCCAACATATCCCAGTAATAATCATTTTCCGGGTCCTGCTGAATGGCGGCCTGAAGCATCTCCCTGGCTTCGCCTATCTTGCCACGATTATAGCAGATTTCAGCGATCATGCTATACACCTGGCCGCGATAATACCCTTCCTTAATGCCACTTACCGAAAAGCGGGCCAATTGTTCGGCCTGTTCGAGATTAATGCGACGGTCCAGACACCACCGGGCGAATTGATAACAACTGATTGGGTCATTTTGCCAATTGTCACCATAGGATGACAATTTAATTTTCATGGCGGCGGCCGTATCATGACTGAAATGAAGAGCATAATCGGCCAGCAGACTCGGATAATATCGGGCGATTTGTTCCGAATCCCGATTGGTTTTGGCGGTATGAATACCGGCTTCCAGGTAGCCTTTGATTTGATCTAATTTACCAACTTTACGAGCCAAATTGGTAATGCTGGTGGCCATTCTCACCATATCAAAGGGACGCGCCAGTTTCACGAGGGTATCGGCGGCGGGAAGAACCCGCTCAAATTCAATCTGATCGTTCCATGATGCATTGGCCAGATTCTCAAAAATCTGATAAGAATAATTTCTCGCGATTCTATCGGATAATTTTTCGGCTTGGCGGTAGTATTCGGTTGCTTTAAGATATTCTAAAGATTCCTCGAAATACCGGGCCAGAAAAAGAGCGTTTTCATAAGTGGGTTTATTTTGTTGCACGGTCACCCTTTGACTTATGGTGAGATTTTGAGAATGGCCGATTTTCAACTGCTGAAGGAAATTTTCGGTATGGGTGAAACCTACCCAGCGAAAAAAAACATCTCCGGCGGAATCGCATAAGATGAAGACCGGGAAGGAGTAGCCGATTTTATATTTAGGGGCCAGTTCGTAGCCTTCTCCTTCGCGGGCGTTCAATTTCAGATGGACGACATTATCCAGAGCGGCTCTGACTTGAGGATTTTTCGAGAATTCTTCATCGGCTTTATGACAAAACTCGCAAGATTCACGATAAAATTCCAGAAGGATTTTTTGGCCGGATTGGGCGGCGGCCCTTTTTGCGGCGGTGAAATCGGACACATCTGACGTCAAGGCCGGGGTCCCCGAAAGAATCACTATCAGTAGAGGTAAAAGATAACGGCGGACAAGAAAAAGCTTATTCATTTTATGAAAATTCAATCACATAAATTGTATTCAATACATTATACGATAAATAAATCGATTCGTCCGAGTTTGTCAAATTAATAGGCGTGGCCGTTTTTGGCCTTTTTTTTGCGGGACCCTCAATAAGGAAAGAGAAAAGTAGGCAATTATATAAGGAGTAAGTATGTACAGGAAAACAATCGGGCGGTTTTTGCTCCTGGCCGTGGCCGGCATCTGGCTTTTCCCCGATACCCCGATGGCTTTGACTTTGACCGGCGGTGACCCGTCGGGATATGTCGCCTGGGATGGTGGCGGCGATGTTATCGGGCAATTCGGCGAGACCGACCAGCGGTGGAACAGCGAATTCACCGGTGTGTACTACAATGCGGCCGGATTTCTGGGTTTCGGGTTTACAATCGATGATTCCTATCCAAGTTTCCACGACATTATCAGTAATCCTTTCCAAAACTGGCAGTGGCAGTTGAAAATCGAGAATCTCGAAAACCCGCTGACCGGCGCGACTTTGCCCCCCATACAGGCGTCGGGCATCAATTCTTACGCCGACTTCAAGTCCGGGGCCAACTGGGTCAGCGGCTTTATGAGTGAATTATTCCATTTCGACGGCGATTATATTTTCGATTGCACGTTTACTGGTCCCAACACCGGCTACGCGTACTTATCGATGGTCGGTAATGTCGATCCCGGCTGGTGGCAGTGTCTTCCCCAGAGCTACTATCATGGATTGCAAAGTAATGCTTCGGTGACATTCTCTGTGACGGCCGTACCAGAACCAGTCAGCCTGGCGCTATTCGGGCTTGGCCTGACCGGTCTGGGACTATTTCGCAGTCGCAAATCATAACAAATTTCCCAGCCCCCAATGAAAGAGCAGTGCCCCTGAATCAAGTTCAGGGGCATTGTCATTTGTTTACAATTCTTCTTAGAATATGCAATGTTTTGCAACTCAAGGCCGGAGCTAATTCCGAGCATTTTTTTATAATCATCATTGAATTGTCCGAATGTTCAAAAAATGGACAATCAGACTCTGACCGAAGGATAAAATCGCAGGTGGTGACAAATGATTATGACTTATGCCATCTTCTAATGGGTCAAGTAATTACGGGCGTTATATCATATTGCACTTAAAGTATATTTAATTCAAAATATAAAAAAAGAGACGCCCTTGACAAAATTTCTTTTTAAGTGAATTCTTGAATATCTGAACATGGGCATAATATGCGACTATCTTCGTGGCGGCATATCGTTTGCGCAAACGGTCGGTGGGAAAATGGGTATTATGCTATTAACCGTATGTCGTGCGGAGTAACAGTGAAACAAATTTAAAGGTTGGCAGATAGAAATATGAATAACAAAAAATTATTATTACATTTCGCGATATTGGCGTTGGCATTCGGCCTGATAACACAGAGCGCAATGGCCGGTATTGTCAAACGATTCAATCCCGAGGAGAACAAGCAGGATCTGCTTCTGCTTGGGTTCGGGGAACTGACCATGAATGCCTTCAATGTCAGTGGCAATACTGCAGCGTTCGAGGCCGGCAATCCCGATTATGACGAGGATTTTGCCGCCAATTACCGGGCATCACTTCTGGCTAACGGTAATATCAACCGCAAGTTTTTTATCGACGGCACAATCGTATACGATTCAAGACTCGAAAATGAATATCGCACGAACGACCCACGCTTATATCGTTTGCGCCTGTCGATGAGGTCGACCGAACCGTTCTGGGACGGCTGGCGTTTCACCGGTCAGGGTTACTACGATCCCCAGCGGCTATGGGAATACGGCAATCTTGACAAGCGCCTGTTATATCAGCCGCAGGTGCCATCACGGCTGGAAATGACGGCTCGCCTGGAATCGGACAAGCACGGTTATGTCGAAGGCGGGACGATTCATCCGAGTTTTGGCGATAATCAGTTTACTCTGAATAACCGGTCGATGTTCGGTGCATTTGCCAACCTGTATGATCGCGCGGTGGGTATTGAGGCAGTCGGCGGCAAGCTCGAAGGCAAGGAATTCCGCGAGGGAACTGTGGCCGGCATCAGGGCCAACGGCACTACGGGGCCATACGACCTGACTTTCGCGCCGCTGGTCAGTGGCAGTGAAGAAGTTAAAATCGAAGTTCGTGACCGATTCAATGAAACGACGGTGTTATCATCGCAAACCCTGGTCAGAGATATCGATTACGATATCGATTATGACCGGGGCCGCGTGATGCTGTTCACCCCGGTGGCCAGCGAGACGATCGAATCCAATCCCATATATATAGTCATCACCTATGATTATACCCGCGATGCCAACGATGATTTAGCCGGGGCGCGGGTGCGGCTGACCCCGGATGAGAATATCGAAATCGGCGGGGCATACCTGCACCGATTTGTCGACGATAAAGCGGTCGGAGCAGGTATCGATGAGCCCGAAGAGCTGTTCGCCGGCGATTTCAAAATCACCGATGAAAAATGGGGTGAAGCCTATGTGGAAGTAGCCGGGTCGCAAAAGGAAAACGACAGCGACAGCTATCCGGCTTTGCGGGCGGGAGTGACGGCCACGCCGCTTGAAAACCTGAAGCTGACTGGGAACTTCCAGAGTATCGACGATCAATTCCGGTCGTTTACCAACAGCGATCTGGACCCCGTGAAAAATCAACGGCGTCTGGGTCTGGGAGGTCAATATGATTTAACCTCCAGACAGCAGTTACGGGCGGGTTTTGCACAAATCCGGACTATCGATTCGGCCGGTGATTACAATTATTATGAGGGCGAGCGTGACGAGAAAATAATTTCTGCCGGATATTCAAATAAAGTCATCAAGCAATTCGGATTTGATCTGGGTTTCGAGCGCCGCGATATTGAAAATATGAGCAATCCCTCAACCGAGGATACCTATCAGAACCGGGCCATCGTGAACCTTGGCGGCTATCAGGACTCGCTGAATTTTATCGGACGGCTGGATTATGGATTGCATCTGGAGCATATCGCATTCAGGAACAACAATGATTCGGGAGGGGCCAACACCAATACCGAACAGGTGGCGTTGAGCCTTGCCGCCACGCCGCGCGGCGGTTACCGCTTCAGTTTGTCACAAAAAATGGATTTGCGCAAGGACCGGGACCAAAATATTTATGATGACCGCAAAGATGTCACCCTGGCCCAGATTCGTGTTCAGCCTCACCGTAATCTAAGCGCTCTGCTGACCGGAGAATACAAAAGATATTCCATTCCCGGAAGTAATTTCAATCTCTGGCCGGACGATCCGACCCGGATCGAACGGGCGGGCAATTTTGCGATTGAATATATTCCCGTGAATAAAATCAAGGCCCTGGGTAAATTCGGGCGGTATGAGGACCATGTTTACTCGAACCGGCCATGCTTGGAGACATACGATGATTTTGCCCTGGCCCAGCTGACGTATTTTCATACTCATCACCTGTCATTTAACGCCGAAAGCGAGTTTCGCCATCGAACGCAAAAAGACAGTGTAAAGCACTATGACAAGATCTGGGACCTGGGCCTCAAAGTTAACTGGAATCGCGACCGGTTTACCGAGCTTACGGCCGGTATGATACGAAGATGGCAGATTGACCGCGACCCACCTCTGGAGAAAATCACTTCGGAGTCATACATATTACTTTTCAGCGGAGCCGTGGGATTGGGCAAGGGCTTTTTCACGCGCGGCTCGGTTAAAAGTATCATGCTGGGCGAAACCATCGAGGACGAAAAGACCCACACGATTCTGGAGCTGGGTTACGAAAACGCGCAGTGGTTCAGAATTTCCGGTGGGTATGAGCGAATAGAAAGCGACCCGGATGATTACCCCGACCGCTATTATCGCGGTCAGGGCGGTTTCATTCGATTGGTCGGGAAATTTTAGGAGCGAGGGATATGACGATGATTAATATCAATATCATGAAGAAAGCAGTCATGTCGGCGCTCCTGATAATTTTCGGGGTGCTGATGATCGGTCCGGCGGCCGCGGCACAGGATATCCCGCTGATGGCCTGCCCCCCGGACACGGTCGCCATTCAATTAATCAAATACGTTGATTTGACCGAAGCTCATCGCGGCGATGTCCTGACGTATTTCATTCGTGTTTATAACGGCTCTTCTCTGACGAGCGGGAATATTATCGTTCACGATTATATCCCGGAATTCGCCGATTATGTGAATGGTTCGGCCAATTTTCAGGCCGTCTATGATGGTACCGGTGACTGGCTGACCTGGAATCTTCCTCCGCTTGATGCTTATCAAATGCATTTATTGCGGTTTCAGGTCCGGGTCGAAGACGATGCCCCCATCGGCTCGTTGGTAGTCAATATTGCAAATCAGACTTCACCACACGAAAGCACCAGCAATCCGGTTGAAACGATTATTATCCCGGATGAATTGCCGTCGCTTCTGACCGTAGCCAAAACGGTTGATAGAAGACTGGCCGACGTAGGGGACACTTTACTATACACGATAAAAATATTGAATTCGGGATTGACCGATTTTGAAAATATAATTATCCATGACACGATTCCGGTTTACACCGAATATGTGTTGGGAACGGCCGACGGCGACGCGACCTTTGATCCTGCCGGACCGGTATTAATCTGGAATATAGCCTCCCTCGCCGCGGGTCAGGAAATTTCTTTCACTTTCCGAGTGGTGATAAATGACGGTAATGCCGCCGGCAACGAAATCCGCAATTTTGCCGACATAATCGCGCCCATCGTCTATCGCTCCAACCCGGCTATAACGCTGGTTGAAATGCCCGACCCG
>CALAMC010000068.1 GCA_937925655.1 uncultured candidate division Zixibacteria bacterium
AGCTCAACCTGACTTCGCCGTCGTTTGTCCCGGTCACGGCGCTCAAATCATCGATTCTTCCTGGAGAAACCGTGTCTTCGGATATATCGCCGCCAGCTCCCCATGTACCAGTTCCCTCCGTGTAATTCAATGTCAACGTATCGGTGAAGCCTGCCGAACCGGGACCTACGGTAAAAGCGGTATTGAGGTTAGAATCAGTCCCCTTGACCGCTCTAATTCTGAAATCATTGTAGTCGAGGGAATCACCGCTTCCCGCTCTTTCATACATATAACTGACGATACCGGATACACATCCGCCCGAATCGGTTAAGCCGCTTAGCACCAGATTATTATAGTTGTTCCAAACAGAACATGCGGCATTGACCACAGGCAAATCATTATTACCTCGAACATAAATCTTTAGCGTTCTTTGCAACGTTACATCAGCACTTGAAACGCCGCTTCTATAAGCAAACATTTTATATAATGTGTCCGGTGCATAATAAACATCTCTAATATAATTATTCGTAAGCGAATTACTAATATCGCCCGGCCAAAATTTGCCGTTGTATTGAGTAACCGGCCCGGAGGCGGTATCAATGGCTATCAAAGTATCGCCGTAACAGCTATAATAGCTACCACCGGGGTCATACCCCCCATAACGATAAAAGGCATCGTTTGATTCCAAGTGATTGTTCCTGATGGTGTATTGGTGGATAGCATCATTCGCTATAAACTGAAAACCAGCGGCAAGAATCGGGACTGAACCGACGTGATAAATGGTGTCCAAAACAATAGATCGAATATAATTATTTTCAATAACAATATTGCTGTCGTTACGGTCAACGTGTGCTATTATATAGAATCCAGCAACCCCCGGCCCGTATGCCTTAAAATTAGTCGTGTCCGTATGAGAATAAAGATAGATTTCATTATTGTAAATCTTTATATGACGATTGGCACTATAATATTCTGAATTGGTGTAATTATATTCGTCAGCCCGACGCATTTTGAATCCTTTGGATTGCACATTAAAGCCATAATGTACATCCCATCCACGATGAGTATTTATGTAATTATTATAAAATTCTATGGGTTTTGACGGCGTTCCCAAACATCCCTCGACCTCAAAACCACCATCGGCCCCATAATATGTTTCACCGGCCAATAGAACGTTGTTATAAAATTTACTCCCAGCATCAACCAGTCGTGCAAGAATACCATAAGCATTGGCCGCACCATAACAGAAATTGCTGGAGGGGTAGGTGTACATAAAATTACGGCAATCAACAGTAACCGTACAATCATAAATCTCAACCAAACCATATGCGACTATTCCCTGACATGGAGCATTTTCCACCTTAAGTCCATGTACTTTATAATTATATTCCGTACCAGTAATGCCAACATCTTTGGCCGCCAGATGAATAACAGCTCCGTCGTAACTGCAACGGCTGGTATATCCGGTTACATAGCTTTTATGTGTCCCACCCCGAATCTCGATGTTCCTGTTGATGTTTCGCCAGCTCGTGGTTGAACCATTAGTGGCGTTTATTACCCTGCCATCTTGCGGAACCGATGTTATGCACTTGCCATTAGTGCCATTAATAATCGTGCTGACGCTATCAATAAGAACGCCGTTACAACCAGCAAGCTCAATACAAGCGTTCCCGTTGGAGTTATCATTCCCTCCATGAATTACCCATCCTCCCTTTATAACAACATTTTGGGTCGCACTCATAGACCTTGCCACACGAATCCCGTAATTGTTGTTGCTATTATTGGCTCCAAAAACAAGAGTATCCGTGCCGAGATTTATCAGAACATTGGTCGCTCCATCATTAATATAAAGCCCACCGGTATCGCTGGTAATCTTGGTCCCGGAAAAAGTTACAGTATCACCCGTTCCAACAATATACGGAAGGTCGGAAGAAGTAAGGACTATCTGCCCCGCAAACACATGTGAAGCCGCCAAAACCAGCAGAAAAAATATTGGCGGCAAAAACACCTTTGAAATATGGCCAGAATCCACGCTTTTCATATTATGCCTCCAAGAGCTTATCTTTTTGCTAAAATAGATTTTTACCCGGTCTGTTTCAAGCTCCTAACAAACACCAACTTGGCACAGTTATTAATCCTCCGCTTCCAAGTGTCAACAATTAAGTTTTCGGCATTTTATTTAGCTAATCTTAATAACAATTGTATATTATAGGCCGAGCGATGATGTTTCCCGTATCTTTTTAATACATGGGTTCTTAGGGCAACCCCCCCTTTGATTGCAGGTCCAAAAACTGTATGTATTGGCGATCATTTATTGGCATAATGTTCAAATTTATGGCAAATAACAAATAAATTCTGACTGGCGTAATAATGCTGGTCCCCATTAGCAAAAGTCTGCTTTTTCTATCGCAAGGCCATATTCGTTTGCCCCATTTCGATTTTGCCCAAGGAAATATCATATAATCGTCACTTCCGGTTCTTTGATGAAAATTCGACATGTTTTTTTCCCGGTCTCTATTTCTTTAGTTAGGCTAATTTTCACGGGTCCTATTTTGACGAAAGTCATCTTAAGATAATCCCTGAAACCCATCTTATAATGAAGTGCAAGGCTTCGTTCGTTCGTAATTTCAATTATTGCATAATGCTGCCTGATATGATTACTTTCTATATATCGGTCAACCGCCTCGCACATTTTAAGATATAATCCCTTCCTCCTATCTTCAGGCAGTACCAAAATGGCAAACCAATAAGTCTCATCCGCATCGAAATTGTATTCGAAACCCATGCCTCTTACATAACAGCACCCCGAGCAGAGGGCCAAAAATCCCGAAGGCTCCGCTTCGGGGAGACTTGCCAAAAAAAAGATTACTTTGGAATTCTGCAGACCGATAGTGTATTCTTCACTCCAGCCAGTAATACTGATGACATGATTGATATCATCCGGATCGGCCTGTTTAACAGATATTGAATTATTCAATTCATCGGTAATATTTATTTTCTTAGTTCTTACCATTACCGCCTTATTAAATACTGCCAGTTGTTTCGGAAGTTTCCTGGTTATTGAAAGCAAACATAAATCCAACCGTCCATCCATCAAATAAGAAGCCATTCTATTAAGAAAAGCCATCAATTGCATTTTATGCCTCTCTGTCAATTTTGCAGACTGAAAACTGGAATTTACCCCGACCGGTTAGCGGTATCTGGTCAACAAATACGATATCATAGTGCATTTTGGGACCAAAAAACCGGGGCACTGCTTCGGCCAAAATCCTTAAGCTGTTTTCACCAAAATCATCCGACTTCACAACATTGAACCGAAGATGGTCAATCCTGTCCTGAACAATTTGAGTCTGTTTAAAGCCTGGTATATGAATGGTGAAAGTATCCAGAATGGAAATACCCGAAATTTTTTTCCCTTCAGGGGTATAAAGACAATCGGTGGTCCGGCCAACAACTCTTCCGATCCTGGGCAAACCTCTCCCACAATCGCATTTCCCTACTCGAGCGGTAGCCAAGTCGCCAATTTCATAGCGTATAAACGGCATTCCGAAATTATACAAATCCGTTATAATCAGCCGCCCCGGATTTTGCTCATCGCCGTCCTCAATTTCCACATATACACCCTCGGCGGCGATATGAAGCCCGTCATGAGCCTCACATTCTGAGGCTATAATCGAAACTTCCTCACACCCATAACGGTCGAAAACAATCTTCCCAAAAACATCCTCAATAACCCTTCGTTCGTGGGGGAATAGAGTTTCGGCCGTCGAAATGATGCTTTTCAGTTTAATGCCACCGATACCCCGGTCAATCATAAACCTGGCCAGGAGATATAAAGAATGGCCGTGACCAAAGAGGACTTCCGGTTCGAAGTGCCGCATCCGCTTGATAAAATCCAGCATCCGCTCCTCATTCATGTTAAGCGTGTCTAAAAATATCGACCGGGCATAGAGCGACATGTAAATCCGTTGTTTAAGACTATATTTCTTATCAGTGTCGCCCCACAGCGCCGCTTGCTTTATACCGGGGTAATAATTTGCCCAGCCATTATGGCGGTAAATCAAGGCATGTTTAAGTAAAGTAGCCTTTTTATCCCAATATAATTTGAGGGGGACCCCGGTCGAGCCGCCGGTTCTTTTGTAATTCATCTGTTCCGTCCGATATCCTCTTGAAATAAGCTTTCCTTCGTTTCTACGGATATCATCTTTGGTTAGGACGGGGCATTTCTTGAAATCCTTGAAGTCCTTAATATCGCCAGGATTCAGGCCAATACGTTTAAATCTTTCTCTATAAAATTCGTTGTTTTCTTGGACAAATCGAAGCAGGTTCCCGATTGCATCCCATTGATTTTCCAAGATATGGGTTTCAGTTAAGTATTGCGATTCCAGTAGTTTTTTTGCCAAAGGCATGTAGTTCAGACCGTGACGACGGTTATAAAATGGCACAAAAATATTTCTTGATAATATACCACATAAGTCCATTATACTAATCCTCTCATAGGATTGAGATACACATGATGACAACCCGAATGTAAACTTACAGACCTATACATAATGCCGGGGCTTCTGGTAATAATACGAGCATCTATAAATAGGCGTCTTTGGCCGGTCGGAGTATGTTCAGCTACCGCAGGCACCCGAAGGGGCCACTTGGGGACCGCGGTTTTCATTCCTTCAATCTTCATTTGTCAATGTCATCCCCTTTATTCACTTTTGGATAAACCTGATTAAAGAGACGGACTTTCCCATCAGTCTTTTTCGATCATCGTTCTCAAGAACAATCGCAAATAAGCCAGCCAGCATCACTAACGACACTACAGCACAATCGAAAATCAATTTCAACCAAGTGTCGGGCAAAATTAATTTGCTTACTATATACGAAGTGGGCAGGACAAACGCTATTGATTTCAGGGCGGACATGGAAGCCATGGCATAAAATTTTGCGACAGGCGCTTTCATTACCCTGTAGAAGACTACGGGGTAAATTAGAGTATAAATTATAAGTTGCGGAATGGTTGTCCCCAAGGCCACCCCGAAAATGCCATAGGACTTAACCAGAACGACCGATAATACTATATTAGAAAGAGCCTCCGATCCGAGAATATAAAAAGTAATACGATGCTTTGATATGCCCATCAGAACCGAATTAGCAATTATCTGAGGAAATGTTATTGATGCGCCTACTATAAGGATATGAAGTACAATAATGGCATCGACAAAATCCTTCTTGACCCATAACAGGATAAATGGTCCGCCGAAAAAAAGTAGGATTATGCACAGGTATGCCGAAAGATAGTATAAATACCGAGTCGATTTGGAATAAACATCCATAATTTTTTCAAAATCCTTTAGGGCCTCAAAATGGCTGATGGCGGGAACCAGAGGGGTCGCGATAACCATTATGGAATTCCTCATTTGCGTAATTATCAGTGCGGGGACAGAGAACACGGCAATATCCGCAGTCGATAAAAAGGCTCCGATGACAAGATTGTCTGTCTGAAAAATCACTGTCCAGGCAATCACGATTAGAAAAGAATAAATTCCGTAATTTATCATCTTTCGGGTTTTATCCATACTGATATATTTCTTGGAGAATTTGACCTGGGGAAACATCCGGCTTCTGATATTATAGCGCCAGATAGCTGATACGATTTCCAAACCCAGAATTAAAACCGCCATCTCGATTAGCCCGTAACCAATTTCAAGAAGAATTATAATGCCCAGCGTTTCAAAAATCTTTGTACCTATTAAGAAATAATTGACAATGTCGAAGCGGTGGAACGGCCCCAAGGAACAAAAGGGTATGGTTGCGAAATACAAAGCGAGATTAACGCCCAGGATAAAAACTATAACTTGGGTGGTGAAGAAATATTCCGGCGGAATATTAAAAAGTTGAAGGATAAATAGGTCTATAAACAACGCAATGATTAAGGTCGCCCCCGAGATAAACAAGTACAGACGAGCCGAGGAATTGATTATCTGATTAAGTTGTATCCAATCATGTTCGGCGTAATATTTGGAAACATACCTGACAAGTGATTGTTGAATCCCCATATCTGCCAGCCTTACGTAGGCCAGCAATGAAAAGACCAGGGTCCAAAGCCCGTATTGATCCTTACCCAGACTCGCAATTAAATACGGGGTAAAGAAAAAGGATATAATTATTCCGATAACCATTCCTGCGGTCGATGAGAAAATATTTTTAAAAAACTGGCTTATAACGGAAACCATCAATTTCTCCTGAATCGCCAAAGTCACTTCCGTGATCTAACAATTCCCAATGTTACAGGGTATCCAATTGGAAATAATTGGCACCAGCTTCCCCCAAAATCATCCAAAATAAATTACCCAGCGATTGGGAAAGCCGGACACAAACATCCGGCATTGTCCAGCAGCGCTCATTCAAGCTATAAATAATAACTCAGAGTATTCAAATTACATCCTGCAATGCAATATAAAAAGAGATTTCGTCTCAATGTGCAAGAACCCACATTAATAAATCTGACCTCAAAACACTTGCGGGTTATCGACCGCCTCCTTAACTAGTATCGTTTTGTTTGTTTGAATCTGTCTATTATTAATGCCTATTAGTATAAGTTTATTCATCACGACTGTCAGTCCGGCCATCATATACCAGGTGTAGCGGTACAGGTTATGGCCGAACAGGCCTGAGACGAAAAGGGCTGTCATAGATACGATAAAGCTCTTGCAGTAAATCGACGCCCATAGTTCATCGGTTCGACTGCCAACGGTCCGGCTCAAATTACGAAGATTCCTGAACAGAAGATAGATGAAAAAGAACCAAACGCCGAAGCCGATGATTCCCGATTCGGCCAATAATTGAATATACAGACTATGCGGTTGCATATATTGTGGCGGGCCAAAATCCCCCGAACCGTAAGCGAAGGCGAAAGCTCCGGCCCCGACGCCCAGAAAGGGGCGGTCGATAATCATTCTTCCCCCGGCTTCCCAGATTTCCACACGGCCCGATGACGTCTCGTTGATATCCTCCATGTCCTTCAAAGTCAAATATCGTTGCTGATATTGATCGGGAAGCACCGACCATATTCCCAGAACCATCAATATTCCGGCGATGGCAATAACGATTTTATGCCTTGAATACATGAAACCGCCAACCAGGACACCCATAAAGGCAAGCATCCCGCTTCGGGAAGCGGTAATTGTGATTAAATAAGCCATCCCCAGAGCGAGAAACCACAACCCGCCTTTAACGAACCAATTCCGGAAATAGAAGGCGGAAGCCACGACCATCGGTATTGTTGCCCCGAGCGTTGCGGCCAGTGTATTGGGATCTCCCCCCGCCGACGTACTGCCGTACATTCGATCCACGCCCATTCGCGTTATGAATCCCCCCGCCATATATGACTTGAAAGCATCAAAGGCAATATAGGCAATCAATAAGAGAAAGACCGACATGAAGGCAATAAATTTCTTCTTCTCGTTAATAATGGAGACTATCAGATAATAAAACACAAGAAGCTTAACAAAATCTGTGCAGGTATCAATTGTCCACCCCTTGTCATAGGACGTGAATATGGTCAGGCACATAACCGCCAGAAAAGCCACAAGCGTTAAAGTGATCGGATCATATGGAAGTGTCACTCGGCGTTCCATAATCTTCTGCCTTATGATAAATACCAAGAGTACAA
>CALAMC010000069.1 GCA_937925655.1 uncultured candidate division Zixibacteria bacterium
CTTGAATTTTTTTCATTTTTCGCTCCTTCCCCGATGCAAAATTTTGGATATAAGTCTAGCCATCATAATAAAGGGCGACGGGCAGAATTAACAGCGGAGTGGTGGTGCAGATGCCCGCCGGGCCGGCCTAAACCATCTTTCACACCCTAAAAGGGTGTGTTACCTGTCTTAGCTTTCAATATTGACAATATTATCTATTAATGTGTATAAATAAATAGCGGGATGATTCAAGGAATTCAAGGCCCGTTTTGATCAGGAGCGGATTTGCAGTTCGTTTATTCTAAAATAACTTTTGGAAATGCTATTTGGCGCCTTTATGAAGGAGAGTGAAATGAAAAAGAAAAGCTTGTATATCGGGATCATTATTTGTGCGATGGTAGTTATTGCCATTTATTCGGTATCGTTGTGTGGAGACGACAAGGATTTTAGGGTCGTCGAAATAGGCGAAATTGATGGTGTTCCCATCAGCGGGCCGATGAAGTGGGCACCTTCTGGCGATAAAATAGCATACGCCTACCAATCAAAACTAGTAGCGGTAGACACACTGGGGCATAAAATCCTGTCCATCGGTTCAGAGCTATCCCTCCATCGGTTCGAATGGTTATCCGAAAAGGAAATAGTCGCTTTTGAGCAATTACGGTCCAGACAAATCGAGCATATAAGACTTGTTAGGTATGATATTACAACCGGCGAATCGGCCGTAATAGAGGAATTTCAAAAGAATTGGCCGCTTCCGCGAGGCCTGAACGAAGGGTATTTCGAGGGACCATACTTGACGGTTCAGGGGAATTTGTATTATTATATATATGCGGCCGGAGTAAAGGTCCCGACTTTTCCCGAAAGTAAATATCAAGAAAAATCACCGTACGAAAGCAATTATATCTATAGGCTGACGCCAGGCGGGCTGTATTTGATACGCGCCGATTTGAAGGATTCGATTTATGCTTATGATAAAGGCTATGTGGATACGGTGCAATCGCTAAAACAGAAATATTACGTTAGTGGAGGCTTTGTAACTAATCTGAAAGATTCGTCGTCCATTCTATTAGATACTTTTCCGGTATTAAGGAATGCAAAACAAAGCTATCTGGGTTGTGGATTTATGAATGAGGAAATTAATCCAAAACGCAACGAAGTGATCTTTTATTATACATGTGATATCGACCAGCATAATACGACCGGTTATCTGTATTTAATGGACTTAGATTTGAATAAGTTCATCGAGCTTGCGCAAGAAGTAAATGAAGATTACTGCCAAGTGGCTCGATTCTCACCAGATGGGCAAAAGATAGCCATGTGCTGCACCGGGAAGGGGTATATAATTATCAGGGAGGAGTAATGATGACAAAGCGTTTGCTGGACATGCTTATATGTCTTATTTGCGTGCTGTTTGTATTGCTGTCTAAAAATCAGGCGCAAGTGCTTTTATGTGTAGATGCCGGGCATGGAGGCTCAGATGGGGGCACATGTGCCGCGACATCGCTGGATACTACTTATTGTGAAAAGGAACTAAATTTGTCGATTTTGCTAACACTTAGAGACACACTCTATTGTGAATATCTTTTGACAGATACTTATGACGTATTTTATACCCGTTATATTGACACGTTTTTGTATAGACAACAAAGAGCATTGTTAGCCGATTCCGTGGATGCATGGTCATTTATTTCAATCCACCATAATTCCTTAGGTCCAACTATTCAGCGAACGGAAACATTTTTCTGTACTTTGTTTCAAACGCCGGTTGGTGACTGGTGGGAAGAGCAAGATATCCGAGATACAGATACTACACTGGCCGCTATGCTGGCCCTTAGATTAAACGATGAACTTGGTTTTGGTTTTGGGTGGCAACCGGCTAGAGAGAATTGTTTTGATGTGCTTAAATATTCGGCAATGGTATCGGCCTTAACAGAAGCTTACTCAATTTCCGATACTTCAGTAGCTGATTCCATGATAATGAATGATGGCAATATTAGGGAAAGAGAAGCAAGTGCATTGGCGGACGGTTGGTATGCACATTGTGAAGGCGTTCAGGGGTCGGGAATCGTAGAATATGCATACAATGCGCCACATTTTCTCGATATAACCAAATGCCATATTCAGATCG
>CALAMC010000070.1 GCA_937925655.1 uncultured candidate division Zixibacteria bacterium
CACCGAGGGGGACAATCCCGCCATAATCGGTCGTGAAAGCATCGACGTTTTCCGGACGGTTGGGCCGGGCGGTAATGGTGAATTCATCGGTGTAGGCAATATCGGGATAGCCCAGTTTATAAGGCTTGGCCCTGTAAGTATAGGTTTCGCTGCCGACCGGGTAAAAATCTCTATACAAGATAAAATCGCTTTCATTTTCGGGTAATGAATCAATCACTTCCCAAGTGTTATTGGTGGCATCTTTTCTTTCGATTATCCAACCGTCTTCCACATGATTGGGGTCTTCAATGCTGACCTTGATGCATTGGTCATTGTAGTCCCGGGAGCAGGAAATATACTCTGAGGCGAGTATATTGTATTTCCCAAGTACGGTATAAGCAAACCGGACGCCGGAAGGTGTCGTGGGAAACCAGCCTTTATAGGCGCCGCTTATTGTCCAAACTTCGTAAACATAGGTGCCAACAGTGCAGCCCGTTTCCGTTTCCGAGCCGGTCAATACTCCCGTAAAGCCCATGCCACAGTTGAATGATTCGTCGTTATATCCGATAGATGACGTTCCCCTTCCCCAAACATAAGGAATCTCCGAATAGGGTTGAGGAAAATGGACGTTTTTCCGGATTTGATATATCTTGGCATAATATATGCCATCCGTCAGTCCCGGGATATCAACAAAAGTCATGCTAACCACATCGGAAATACTATGAACGTAACCATTCCCCTCTTCGAAATACTCCAGATAATTCGGCGGCTGGAGCAATTCAAAAGCCGATAAAGCGTTTATGCGACCATAGCCAGTATGATCATCGTAACCCGGCAGAGCAGGGTCTGCTATAATATCCTTGGCTGAATATTTAATAATATTCTCAATGTCATCGTTGCAAAGCGAATTATCATAACTTAGCAGAAGCGCCGCCAATCCAGAAACGTGTGCGGCTGATATAGAGGTACCGTAGAAAAAATCAGTTATGGACCAGGGATCGGAAGATCCCAAAACCGGTATTTGCGATTCACCCGGCGCCACGACATCAATTCCATGCCCGACATTTGAAAAACTTGAATAACGGCCCGGTTTATTATACGAACCAACGCTGATAATTCCCCATCCATAATCCGAGGGATAGTGATATGAGCCGGAGCCGTCATTACCTTTAGAACAGACGACGACTTTATTCATCTTATAAGCGTACGCCAATACCTGCCGAATAGTCGAATTGTAATCATACCCGCCCCAGCTATTATTAATAACATGTGCCCCGTAGTCAATGGCGTCCGTTGTTGTGTAAAATATATCTTCATCATCATGGTTAATCTTGCCGGAGTATATTAGTCCATTTTGACATATCCCGGCAATCAAAGTGTCGTTATTGGTCCTGGCCATAATAATCCCGGCCATAGCAGTCCCGTGAAATGAATCATATTCCGTGTCACCAACAACTCGCCCATTCAGTTCATAGTGATCAGGCCTGACGCCGTCAAAATCAATTACAGCGACGATGATGTTAGAATCGCCCATGGTATATTCCCAGGCGCCTTCAATACTAATACCTTTTGTTGTTTCGCTTGAATCAAAATGGAGGTTCCATTGCGCAATATACCACGGATCGTTTGGAGTTAACAATCCCTCGCTGAAAAAGCCTCCATTCCTATGAACATCGAATATACCCTCCAATTGCGAAAGGCTGTCATAAATTGAAACGCAAGAGGCCGTGTCAGGATAAACGATTTTGAAATAATTATCAAATCTCGGTTTCATGATTGTATCGCCGAATTGATTTATCGCGAAACTGTCGGCGGGGTCGCGGTCCTTGAACATGGCCCTGATTTCGAGCAGATTCGAATTATACAGCAATGCCCCTCGGGGGTCTTCCCGCATCTCGATGACTTCTTTGCCCGCCGTCTTCTCTCCCGGTGCCATGACTATAACCGAATCGGTAAACTTCACAACAAGTTCATTTCGGTGTTCATCTTGAGCGCCGACAGGAACGGCGCAAAAGAGAATGCACAGGATCATTAAATATCCCGATAGCCTGTTTTCATCTAATTTTCTCATTGTTTCCCCCAATTCACATGAGTTTTGATTTTAGATTGTTACAAGCGTATATTTGATTTCGTCGCCGATTTATGAGAACGCTATGACGCTTTATACTATTCCGTCAATATAGCCGTGTCCCAGTCGAGGAGGACATGCGGATCGGAGCCGTCGGCATTCATGATGATGATGTCGTCATTGCCCGGTTCCCGCTGGGGATCACAATATACTATTTCCGAGCCATCAGGTGACCAAGATGGGTAATCGCCGCCGTTTTCGGTCAGAGTGGAAATATTTCCGCCAGCTATATCAAGAATCCTAATGTATCGGTCAAGGCAAAAGACTATTTGCAGACCGTCCGGCGATATGTCTGGTTTATAGTAGGCATGATATGGTTTGCCATACTCAACCTCCAGGATTATCCTTTCGGTAGAGTCAACCAAGTTCATGAAAGCCAGTTTGCCCTTATTATCGCCAAGGGCGATTTCGTAAAGTAAACTATCACCCGGACCGAAATCCAGATGGCCTCCATAGCGGATGAACTGGCGCGCATTTTCCCCGTTTTGATCCATAATCCAGGCGCCCGAGCTTGTATCGCCGGGGGAATGCCTGAAGGCAATCAATGTATCGGAATTTGACCAGGTGCAGGCGTAGTTCTCGCCGTTGAAAGTCAGCCGTGTCAGGCTATCGCCGTCAATCTTGATCTTATAAACATCAGTCCCGGTAATAAAAGCCAGCCATTGTCCGTCCGGCGACCAACAGAGATCGATTACATAAGGCGAACCTTCAAGACCCGGGAATTGCCGGAATTCGGAGCCATCGGGGCGGATAAGATACACCCCGCGCGGGATCCGGCCCAAAGAGGGAAAGCGGGAGACGGCGATCCATTCCCCGGTCGGCGACCAGGCCGCAATCGCCGCCGAAGGCGGGATGGCCGGGCCGGGGTCATCGTTGATGATCTTGTCATCATCGCAGGCCGCCAACAGACATAACAAAGCAACAGCTATTATTAAAAGCAGGGATAGATAATATGTCTTTGCATTATTCAAATCGTCCTCATGATCCACAAATTCAAATATAGCCAATTATCACATACGGTCAATTAGCATTTACCACCGCCCTTCAGCATCTGACGGCAAAAGCACGAAATTTATAAAAACAGATCAGGGCCGAAAGTATAGATTTATATCTGAAACGAAATTACAAATAATCGCGTTTAAAGTCGATTTATATTTTCCATTTATGGGCGGCAGTTGCGGCAGGGGCTATAGCCGTCGCGGAAGGCTTGCTCGCGGGAAACTTGTAACCCACCCACGGGTGAAAAGCCAATTTCCCGCAAAATGCTCGATTTCACCTGATCTCCACATTCAAATGGGCGGCAGATCCCTCGAAAGCT
>CALAMC010000071.1 GCA_937925655.1 uncultured candidate division Zixibacteria bacterium
TGGCCGGTTTTAACCCGACCCCTGCTGGTACAGTTTAATCCGACCCGTGACAATAAGGGCTGACGCATTTAAGTGGTCGGCAACTGAAGCGAAAATATCAGATGAAGAAAGGTTGGGGCTTTACCTCGATTTACTTAATAAAGCGATCAACGATCCCAGCCCCTTTTATATTTACAACATTCTTAAATGCACTGAATCGTTAAAAGAGCATGAAATAACAACGGATCTCGGCTATTTTGCAAATTCATTAGCCGAATATGAAGAAAAGTGCGGATTTGATATATTTCAAGAAATACTAATTGTAGCGAAGAATATAGACAATACAAGTGCTGGATTGATTTCACATTCCGTGGTTACTTTTGAAACAAATGGGGTGTTTGTTGTTGATTCAATCGATATAATTTTTGAGAATATGAATGGCGATATTAAGTTTGCAAATCTTGACGAAGTACTGCAAACCATTAATGATTTCATTTTATCATCACGAAATGATATTATTGATTATGTGCCGGAATCTAGCATTCGCTTTCAAGAAAAAAATGATAAGAGTTCATTTTTCGGCCCCAATATGTGGGCTCCAAGCCCTATTTCTTATTCGGACAAGGGTTCGACTTCAAGGTTCACATTTGTTCATAGTTCCATGCTATTTGATGGCTATCCCATTCTTTCCATCCCCTGCGACATTTTGCCGTTAATTTTAGATGATCCGGTTCCGGAATTTGACCATGATATTTTAATGGTTTCAGATATTGGTCAACATTGGCTCGTTATTGAAGATAATGCTATTAAATGGCTCGCCAATATCGGAGGATATGGAACAGGAACGCATAATTTTAATCAGCCCAAGTCTATTACTTACTTATTGGGCGGGAATTCCATTATAGTGGGAGATGCCTTCAATAGAAGGGCCGTGGTTTATTCGCTCGAGCATAAACACCTGGCATTTAAGGACTATCTGACAAATAATTATAATTTTGTCATTGACGTTGCTGGCTGTACGGGATGCACAGGGGAAGGGTTTGGCGAAATTGCGGTTTTAGATTATGGCAAAAGCATAGTCGACATATACGATGCATATCAGGGATATGATTTTGATTTAAGGGAAACCCTTTTCGGTCCTGGGTCGGGCAAGATGCAGCTAATGAATCCTACTTCAATATGCTATGAAAAAAGCCTCGGCAACGGTTATCATTTCCCCTATCTTTATGTCGCCGATAATGGTAATAAAAGAATAGTATGCACTAGAACATGCCCACCCTATGATTATTTCGAAACAGATTATATATTTCCGGAAAATGCAAATTTGTCTTCAATTGATACGGACAAATGGGGCGCGGTATATGTCCTTGATAAAAATAATGCCGTTATTTATCAGTTCAGCGCAAATCTGCAGACAATGATTTGCCAATTTGGTTCAAAAGGGACCGGCGATGGTCAATTATATTTTCCGCAGAATTTCAAACTCTTGGAGGGTTGGCGATGGCCGGATTTGCAATCTCCTTATGAATCAATAGACTGCGGTAATGCCTATGTTACGGAGGCATTTACTGATTTAACCGGTGTAAGAAGATATGTTCATGGGATAGACATATTATCACACAAAATGTCGTTTTCTGCTCGTCCCGTACCGATGGGTGTAGACGTATTTTCGATGGATTGGCTCCAAAATGGTCCATCCACTTCAATCAGAAGGCTATTTTACCAGAATAATCTTTTATATGAAGAATCTTCGGGTATAAATCCGGTTGGTGAAAAATATCAACTATTTACAATCTCCGATCCATTAAATGAAGGTTACTATACAATTGAAATATATGTCTCATCTATATTTGGCACTCGTGATACTACGTTTCGAGATTCAATATACATCGAGGCCGACGATTGCGGATTTACTTCTTATTGGACAAGAAATTATAATGAATACGAGAAAGAAAAAGCCCTCGATATTGATACCACTATTTATGGCGACTATATAATGCTGGCATGCGGAGGGGGCAAATATGATTTTTATAGTGATCCAAACATATATATCAAGAGGCTGAATACTTGCGGCTATCCAATGTGGACACATTATCGCGGTGGTAATGGTTACCATTATTCTAATTCAATGACGCCGACATATGATGGCGGCCTTGTTTATGTTGGGGACAGTGCGACAAATTATTATGCTCCGTCGGATATTTTTGCAACCAAATTGAATTCCGAAGGAACGATTCTTTGGAATAAATATATGGGAGGGTCTCAAGACCAGAATTCATGGTGTATTGAGCAGACGACCGATAGCGGATTTATTATGACCGGCGAAATTGATGAAAATATGTTAATTATTAAACTAAATAAATTTGGTGACAGCCTTTGGTCCCGTGTCTATGGTGATAGCCTGGGAGTCGGGAAAAAGGTCATTCAAACAAACGATGGCGGATATGCAATATACTCGGAAACATATCCGGGGAGAGTGTTCAAGACAGATAGCCAGGGCGATTCAATCTGGAGTACGGTAGTAATAGGTGATTATGGGACATTAACAAACACGTGTGATGGCGGCTATTTAATGGCCAAGCATTCCGGAGGGGAAACAATAATCTGTACAAAGTTGACGGCAAATGGTGCCATAGCATGGAGAGATACTGTATTCATTGACCAAACTGGTTATGCGGGCTTATCCGCAGGGTTGGAAACCGCAGATGAAAATCATGGGTTGGCCGTGGCTGGATTTAAACTTTGGCCACCCGGAGTCTTCAGTGAAAAAGTCCCATATCTGGTCAGAACCAATAAGTGTGCGGATTCATTGTGGACTATGATATTTGATGATTTTTCCGGAGATTCATATCTCTATGATGTCATTCAAACCAGTGACGGCAGTTTCATATTGGCGGGCGAGACAGAATGTGCATTATCGTCACTTAAAAGTATAGAATCTCTTGCGGATACTAATGTTCCCCCCATTGGCACGCATGACGCCTTTGTCATCAAAATTGGTCCCCAGCCGGATCAAATCGAATTTCTATGCGGCGATGTATATGTCGATGGTACCCTGAATTTGTCAGATCTTTTGCAGCTAATAGAAATAGTATATAATGGAGCGCCCAAACCTGATCCACGGCAACGATGTGATGTCAATACCGATTGTTCAGTCAATTTATTAGATGTGCTGCTCCTATTATCATTCTTATATGATACGCCGCCCGGGACGGCACCGCAATGTCCATGATATTTGTAAAATGATATATTCTGTTTTATTTATTTGAGGTAAATATGAAGCATACATCAATACTACCACTGATCTTAATGTTTATTATGAGTATGTTTGCTGGCTGTGACACTGATTTTGATGTCTCCGAAGGCCCGGTAACAATAACGAGCGGCTGGTATGGAGGAAGTATCTATACAAATTACTGCGAACAGAAACATAAGTTTTATATTACAGCCGAAAAAAGTGGAGGATTTTTGCAGGATTACTATTATTTTTGGATCGGAATAGCAGATACCTCAAAAAATAATGGTGCTCTTCTTGGCTATGGAGATCCAGAAACAAAGTTAGTGCCGTGCGATGATGCACAATTGGGTATTGTGATAGATTACACTTTCAAATTAGCACCAAATATACAACAGGACTACCAGTTCTACATTTTTGCCTGCGAGAAGCCCTATATGGCCGGATTTCCGGAGTTAGCTTCGTATTTCTACGGTCCAATTAACGCGAGTGTGAATTTTCTAATAAACTCCGACTCCTGCGCAATTAATTGCTGCACCCAACGTCAAGGGGTGAACAGATACAGGGCTTTTGGCATTCGGGAGATGTATAATTTAACAGGCGTTTCAGCCTATATCAAACCCCGCTATGGCAAATTATGCCATGAAAACGACCCGACAAAGAAGACCGCCTCCTTTGCATGGATCGGCATACAAGATGATATAACTATGGGCAGTGGTATTTACGCAATACAAATGGGGATAAAGATAAGAAGGCACGAGCCATTTAGCTGGGATTTTATAACAGATACCGTAGTATATGCTGAGATATGGTCTGGAGGCGTATTAAGACATACAGAAATCTTTGATACATTGGATCCGGTTGATGGGCAAGAAGTGTATTTTAAAATCGATTTTGATCCCGAGACTCCCCTTGTAAAATTCTATTATGAAAGCAATCTCAAACCGATATTTGTTTACGATTTAAATGCTGAATTCCAGAATCACGAATTTCCAATTGCAATGTATCAATGCGAAGTAGTACATTATGAAAACGATATGTTTGGAACCGAACTTTATCCGTGCGAAATTAACGGTTGCAGTTATTATGTAAACGGTAACGAATACAATACTGTTTTTGGTAGTCATAGCACGGATATTGTGGGAGTCACGCCATATATATATGGCCAACCTGATGAGTGGCATATAGATCATGATGATAATAATTTAGAAATATACGATATTAATCCCCAACAGACGAACAAATAGGCGCAAATACATGTATAAGGATCGGAGACAATTATGAAAATAATCAAATGCATATTTTTTATAACCATTATTTTCGGGGTTTCGTTTATTCAAGCCGTTCAAAATGGCGAAAATAATGCCCCTGCGGAAACATTAATAGCAGGCAAATATGCTGCGTTGAAATTAGCAATTGAATATCTGGGCGTACCCGGGTTAGATTCATTATTGACGGAAGAAAAAGCCGAAAAAATGGTTACTCTGGTTACTATGGTGGATTCTACAACGCCTTATCTTGCCCAGCAGATCAACGGCAAACAGGCATGGAAGATAGTTTTTGACAGCGTTATTATGGATTATGAAGAAGCCAATTATGAGAAGGAAAAAGAATTCGCCAAGAAGATAGACATTTATATTGATAAAGAAGGCAGATTTCTGAAAGGCATAATACGCAGTATTATCAGCAAGAATGAGGTTTATTATGAAACGGAAAGCAAAGAGGCAGAAAGACAAATCCGTGAAACCTACCATGGCTTTCCTGCCAAAATGCCAAAGATCAATTTATACCAAGCATTGGTTAAATGTAAACTTAACACGCTATATGCTCCTGCAATATTTGTCAATTATGTGAATTGTTCCAGCAGAACTAATCTTATTAACGGAATACGCCCCGTATGGGTTTTATGGATGAAGGGGGTGGGAGACATTTTTGGATTTCCCATACCAGAGGATTATGAATATGAAACAGATTGCAGCAGGCGAGTAATTGATGCCGAAACCGGGGCCATTTTGATGAATAATAATGTGCCCTGCCCCAAAAAGATTAAAAAATAATATATGGGCGTAGTGGCCGGGGTGGCCCGACATCCGAAGATCTCGAATTCTTATGCGGAACTATGTCGGGCATCTTAAACGCGATTCATTCAGGCAATGATCTCCATCACCTTCCCCGTCCGTTCAACCATCCCATTTTCCCCATCAACCCGATGGTAATTCTGTTGGCCGGGGTCGCCCACGGCTTGCCGTGGGAATGATTGTTTATTATATTAAATTAT
>CALAMC010000072.1 GCA_937925655.1 uncultured candidate division Zixibacteria bacterium
GCGGCATGGTCAGTGTAAAAGCTCGCCGCCGTCCCGCCGGAGTTATAGACGTAGAACGCGGGACTACTCGTATTGTTTTGAATTGACATCCTTTGTGCCGACACGACAACGCCGTCAGTGTGGCCAGTCCCCGTGAAAAATGATTTCGTATTGTTGGCCGCCGCCACGCTTCCGGATATTTTGGCGACGTTCACCGCAACCGTGTCCGAAAGGACATCGGTCAGAGCTTGTGCCACTTTGTTTGAATCCAGACCAGAAGCCACACCCTGAAAAGCGGCTGTATCCGCCGCCGTCCAATTATCCGGCATCACAGCCAAAATCTCTCCGCTTTCGTTTGTATCCGTTGGTGTTACCAGTAAATTGTTAGCGTCAGCCCATAATGACGTATCCCCCGCCAGAGCCAGATAATGCCCCGCCTTGTTCGCGGAATCCGTTGAGGCATATGCATTGATGGCCATGCTGAACATGGATAGGTCATAGACGTATGGGCCGGACGATACCGACGAATCTTCACCCAGAAACCATATTTTAAGAATAGCCTCATGCCGCCGCCCCTCGGCGATAGACAGAGAGGTATCATAGCTCTGGTGAACCGTACCCTTGAAACAGGCGGAGTCCGTTCGCGCACCGTCAACAAAGCGAATCAACCAAGTGGAATCAGCAAGGTCGCCGTATCGCTCTTCGATGTTCCACGTTTTTGCTCCATGCGCGGTCGCCCCCGAAAGTGCAATCAATAGCGCAATCAATATTTTTTTCATCGCTTTATTCCTCTCAAAAGATATTTTGCAGGTTCTTCCGGCGGTTCTTCCCCGCCAATGTCACCCGATGTATTCGCTAAATAGATTGTGTCACTATGGAAGTTCTGAGCCATTGTCAAGGCCTGTGATGTGCTGTCGGTCGCACCAGCGTTACGCGCTTTAACAGTAAAATCATTAAAGCTCGTTGAATCGCTTTCTGTCCGGCTCTCATACCAATAAGAAATATAATCCCAAACATAACCCGTATCGCCCGTATTTCCAATTAAAACCGAATCGCCATAGTTATTGATTCCCCATACGTTTGCGTTGGAAACAAGGGAATCGTTATTGCCCATGACGTAGAGTAAGAGTTTTTCTTGAATGGTTAAATCCTGAACCCCGCCGCTTACATTATAAAAACTTATGTCCGTCGAAGATATGTCTGGCCCATAGATAGCATCACGGACAATACTGTTTTCAGAGTTCCAGACATTGCTCCCGGAGCCAAGTTTATATGGCGACCAAAAATCGGTGGTGTCCGTCGGTTTCCAGATAGAATCGGCAGTCATTATAATTCCATCGGCCACAGAGTTTCCCTCAAAAAATATTGAATAACTTGCGCCTGCAATATAATTATTCCATGATTTTACAGTTGTATCTTCGGACGTTGACGACCACCGCACCGCCGAAACGTCCAGCCATGAGGCCACATTTTTAGTAATCGCCTCAAAGTGATTATTGTATATACTGTAATTCGCCCCCGTGCTATCAGAGTTCCAACCGTCATATTGCCAAGAAAAATGGGCCGCCGCCCCCCGCCACGTATATTGACCGTTGGCCGCCTGTGTAGTATCAAAGACCATGACAATATAATTGTCGTGTATGCTTATATATTCACTTGCCTTATTTTCAATATTTCTGACACGAAATCCCCAGCGCGGGAACGTTAGGGATATATCAGCCCCGGAGTGCAGGGAATCGGCGGTATTGTAAGCCACCTCAATCGGATACTCGGATGACCCGATACAATCTTCCATGTTAAACGCTTCCGCCCCGCCATAGCTTGTGCCAGAATAGAAATTATTATGAGTAACCTGAACAAACCTGCCATCCCTGACAAAAACACCATATGAGTTGGCCGACGTATGCTGTGAATTTCCATCATATGTCGGATATTGTTCGTTCACGTGGTCAATAGTTATTTCATTATAATGGATATAGACACCGTTGATGGGCCAGCCCTGCACTGATGGTGTTCCCCAGTTTCCATAAGCTACTACGCCGCAGTTATGTGATTGTATAGTGCAACCCGTTACCTCAAGGCTTGTATCAGTAGGCAGGGACATCCCAGTATTGCGCAATTCGAGCTTCAGGGCTGACCAGTCATAGTTTCCCCGCGAATCACCGCCCTTACAGTTATTAATAATAATACAAGTGTCAAAATGTATATTGTAGGATTGTTGTTGAGAAACGGAGGCGCAATTCCCATTACGATAACTATTATTAATAATCGTGGATTGCCTAACCCTAAGACCGTAACCGGTATTGCTTATTACCATGTTATCACAATTACTACCATCGTCGGCCTGAATAAGAAATAGGTTTTGTATTTGCAAATTAGCGGCATTAACGGAAATACCGGGAATGTCATCCGCTCCCGCAGACCCATAGTATATTGTATCACTTTGTCCGTCGATTAAAATATTCGCATGACTTATGATAATGGCCGTCCCCGTATATGTAATTGATGTCCCATCAATTACGAGCGTGTCCCCCGCCGCCTGCGTTGTATAGGTAGAACCGCCCGTCAGCGTCCTTATCGTCCCGTTTGCGCAGACCGGCAGTAACAACAATATGAGTATCAGCTTCTTCAATCTATTATTTCCTCTGCGCCCAGACGCGCGCCCCGCAAATATGCGCCCCGTAGATAAACGCTCGCCTCGCTCGGTTCGGGTTCACCCTCGACCGTATAATAGGCGATGACACATAAAAAATAATCGTTTAGGTAACCCGTCCAACTCTCGGTCGTAGCCCATTCGTTGGCAAAATCATAAAGCCTGTAAGCGACAGAATCACCGGGGTATTCTCCCGCCGCCGACCTTTTTATGCGCGAATAATAACCGTCGCCCGATTCCCCAAGAGAATCCGACCATATTCCTATCCAATAAGCCGTATCCGCCTTCACGGTTACGCCGTTGATAAATATAAGCGTGCGCCAGTTGTATCCTGTATGACTTGGTATGTTAGTCACGTACGTTGTATCAACTATTGTATTGTTGGCCCTACGTACAATTCCCCTCGTCGGCGTATCTGTGCTGTGCCCCGGAGTCTGACACCAGATATAGGCCCGCATGGAATCAAGCGTTCCGGTCAGGGTTGGCGTGTACCATCCAGCGATAATATCATCCTGAAAAGATACTCCTGTGGCAATGGCCCCCGTATCGTTCGGCGATGCCCCAAAAGATTCGGCCTGCACGCCACCCGCCATTAACAACATCAATATCAAATATATCTTTTTCATTTATGTGCCTGCCTGTTTCCGTCTGGGCCGTGTGCGGGAGCGTTACCGCCGGGGCCATGCGAGTAACTGACTATACCCCCCTCTTCTGCCGCCGGACTGCCATAGACCTTCAGAACGGGTTGATAGGGAGCATAGACACTCGTGATTTCAGACAGATAGAAGCCGACAAGCGGGGAAGCGCCCCATTGGTCAGTATATTCCAGTATGGTCGATTCGTAACTTGAACCAAAATTAGTAGGGTTGATATAAAAGGTATCAACTGCGCCGGGCTGCGTATTGGCCGACCGGAGCTTGCGGCTCGTAGTTGCGTCACTGTATCTATCGGATGTAGTATTTTTCGCGCCCGCCGTTCCCCACGCTGTCCCAAGACTATTATATGCGTTCCACGTCGCCCCGCTGTCGCCATCAAATTCAACCCATGTGTTGCGACGGCAAGTATAGGTTACGACCGCCAGAGATTCGGATAATGCACAGGGGGATGATGCAGTCAATATCAGTAAGATACTGTCAATTTCCGCCGCAGGATATGTCTCGCCACTCCCAAGCGCAAGACTATCGGATAGCGTATTCCAACGGAATATCAATGTTGATTGATGTGAACCACTATATCCAAACCACGATTCATTGGCTGTCCCATAATTCGTTGTAGGTGCACTCGCCCGAAGTTCGGTGTCGTCAAGTGCAGTCGTGTTGCCCGCGATCGTCAATACCCACGGCTCCTCGGTCGCCAGAGCCGGGAGCGCAAATAAGAGTAGAAATATTACGGTTTTCGCCATATCCACGCCCTGTTTGTTCTTATCCATGCCTTATCGTTTGCCTCAAGATTTTTTTCCAATTTCAATCCTATCTGCCCGCCCGCCGGATAGAATACCCCATATTTTCGTTTCAAGTTATTCGTTCCAAATTTATGCTGTGCGATAGATGTCGAAGCCAAGTCGACCGTGTCTGTGACATACAAAGAATCAGACAACTTATAACCATCCGAATAATCCGGGCCATAGAGATATTTGTTTATTATCTTTGAACCACTTGTCATCTTATAAACAATTTCCATTGTATCAACGACACACATATCTCCAGTCGCGCCGATATACCATACGGTATCGACCGCCGCCGTTATACAGGAATCAATCGACAAGTATTTAGTCGCACCCTCGAAAACATTAGGCCAGACAACAAAGCTATCCGTCCCGCCAAATCGTCCATATACTTGGTCAAGGTCGATATAGCTTCGTTCTGTCAGAAAATGAACCTGGGTATTAAATATGTACCAGTAATCCCCCGATGATTTACAGCTACCCAACAAATCAATATACACATTACCGTCAGCCCCCTCAATAAACAACGGCGATGATTTGTATATTGTATAATTATAAAATGAACCGCTATTCAATGAATCCGGGGCCATTATCTCACCATAATAATCAAACACCGGAACCCATGAGCCTTCATTCGTGCGGCCCACCCGCAATACGGTATCGTGCGCGTAAGCCACCGTCGGATATGCTTTGTTGAGCATACCATCTTTACATATAGCCGTATCGCTCGTGCCCGATATTGTACGGGTAAATGGTTGTGATAAAGCATCTTTACAATATAACAACAATTTAGGGCCGTCTTTCCCGCTCGTTGTATCGTTGGCTGAAAAAAATGTAGCCACGACGGGCATTGTTCCCGTCGGTCGAGAATCGTCGCAGTCTTGCGCGTTGTAACAAGTATAAGCCAATAAAATATTTTCATAGGTAGCTGAAAAGTTTGCGTCCAGGCGTAATGTGCAACGAGCCGTCGCCCCGGTATTCCCTGAATTCAGGCTCTTAATATAAGCGTAATTGCTCATAGCATAAATATCGCTCGTAGAATTACGCCCCCCTTGTGTGCCCCAATTATTACTCCCATCATATTTCACCCATGTCGCCGCCTGCGTAATGGCCCTCTTGCAAGTTAATGCCGCAATACCAATAGTGTCATTCGCTCCCAGCTCAAGGGCCGGATGTAAGATAAGTTTAACACTGTCAACAGTTCCTTCCGCACCATTTATTACAGTAACCGTATCCGAATAGGTGGGAAATCTCAAAACCGAGGCCCAGTCTTGCTCGCTTTTCCAGACAGAACTATCGGCACAATATAAATTAAGCGTATGATATGCCCCTGACGCTTCCGCGCCATCAACGATGTCGGTCGTTATCATAACAAGCTGACCGTAGTAATTGTTTACTTGTGCATGCCAAGGCCAATAACCCGAACGATAATTAACATGGCACGTATCAGGATTCGTGAATGGCCCGGCATAACTTGTTGCGGTGGCCCTGATAACATAAGTAGTTTCAGCAGGATTTTCCGAATAACCGCCAACTGGGTCGCAATAATACATTTCATATGTGCCATTATTCAATAATACAGACGGACTTAATAAAAAGGTTGCCCCAAGTGATACTGTATTGGTTACGGTTTCGCTATCATGTACATTAGGATATGTTCCAGATGAATCAGGCCGCCAAAACACTCCGTTAGGCGAGGTCATATTATAAATAATATTGCCCGCCCCGGAGGTATTCAATCTCCAATATACTGCCGTATACCCTTCTTGCGTCTTTGTCGCAAATGCGTCCGAACAGTACAGCGGCGTCCCAGCCGCGAGTTGATGCTGTGAAGCCCGCATCAGCGGATTGCGCGACCAGACGGTATCATCAATTATTCCATTCTTATTACCATGAGCCGAACCATCAGTGCAAATATAAAAAGGCGGACGCCATTTTATTTTATCGTTGCTGACCGCTATGCACGGATTTTCGGTTGAGTCCCCGCCGTGCAACGGTGTATAACATGCAAAATACGGCCATTGAACAGTGACCGCAACGGTGTCCAGCGAATCGGCGTGCCCATGAAATCTAAACGTGTCTCCCGCAATCGCGCCAAATTTATTCATATTGTCATATATCCATGAGGGATGCACGACACACGAATCATTAGGATAATTAGTAAAAAATTCCTTGAAATACAACGCATTGGCTGGCGGTTCTGTGTATATAGTACCTCTTTTAGGAATCCGTTTAACCTTGTTCAATTCGTGCAGATTACCATAAACCATAGCATCGTTTTGTATGGTTACATTAGCCACACTCGTTAGCGCGATGTCGTCACTCAAATCTTCGCTTAATATCGTGCCATTGAGTATCTCGTTAGTAGTAATTGAACCAGTAGTCGGGGCGTATGCCGCCGCGCTGTCGCCGGCAACCTTCCGGGCATACCGAATGGTTGCGTATGCACTATCGGCAACTGCCGTCGTAACCTTGTAAGCGGCATCGAAGGGGAAATTGCTCGATGTCGTATCAATATCGGCCTTCGTAATAGTCTGGTTGGATATTGACGCCGATGTTACTCCACCGCTCGCTATTGATACCGCCCCGCTCGAAACACTGAAATACGTCGAGCTGAACGATGCTATGCCCTTGAGTGCAGTAGTAGCGTTAGGATAAGCCCTGTTGTCCCATGCCGCCACCGAATCCACTGCCGCCTTGAAACTTGCCGTATCGTCACCAATTTTAGCAACGTTGTCGATTGTGGCATACGTCGAGGCCGCCGTTGCGCTCGTCAGGTATGAGGCAAGGACGGCCAGCATCGTGTCATATACCTGCGCCGTATCAAAATAAGCCGATAAGTCCGGCGTTGGGCCGAATAAATTATTCCGAACCGAATCCACAAATGGTGCATCAAGGTGCGCCGTGTCCGTTCCCGACCCCATACGAAGAAATTGAAATATCTGCATGGAATCCGTACGAAGCAGGCCGGGTGCGCCAATCACCAACACCGAGTTCTGCCCCGGTGTCAGAAACGTCGTATCGTCATCGGCCCGCACCTCAAGGATGGTGTCGCTGGCATATACCTGAATCCCACTGTCAATGTCATAAACATTTCCCCCCATACCGACAACGGTCAGATAATTATTTATATCCAGACCAAAATCATCGGAGAATCCTGTGATTGTATCGAATGTGCCGTCCATTTTCATAACCAGACTGTCAACCCGCAGGGGCCGGTAATATTTGGGGAACACCGTTCCATCCGCCGGAGAATATCCAATACGGGAGGCACTTACGGCGGCAAAGGCATCGAGGCCCAACAACACCAGTATTATTGATATAATAATTTTTTTCATTTCAGCTCCTCATATCACTTTCCATGCATGGCAGGCCATACCCCAGACGATTATCAGGAATACCGCCGCCGCCAGAAACCAGCCCCAGATTTTAAGACCCGCCTTGTCATCTTTCTTCATTGCGCTATCTCTACCTTTAAAAAAATATCTTTATAACAAATCCAATGATAGTCGATACACCAACAGCCACGCCCAATATATAGGCGTGCTTGACTTCAAGTTTGCGTATCCGGCCATTTTGTTTTTCTAATTGCGCCAAAACTCCAGCGTCGCCACAAATAGCCTCGTGCATATTATTAACTTTCTCAATCATTTGACCCATCTTAATCGGGTCAAGCCCAATGGCGCAAG
>CALAMC010000073.1 GCA_937925655.1 uncultured candidate division Zixibacteria bacterium
CCTTGGTGGAAGCACCGTCGGGGCTGGGAAGATATATCGTCATGGCCGCCCCGCTTTTCCCCGCCTACACCGACCTGGCCAGCCATTCCTTTTTCGTCCCGATGGTCATAAGAACCATGGAGTACCTGGCCGGCGACCCCTCACAGTCGGGCCGAAGTTTCACGGTTGGCTCTTCAGTCCAGCGGACTCTGTCCGGCCGCACCCTGGCCGATAATCAAGTCATCATGTTCACCCCGGATGAACGCAGCTATGTCCTGACCGGAGTGGAACAATCAGGGCAGGTGTTGTTCGACTGTCAACCCATCGACCGGCCCGGCATATATCAATTAAAAGCGAACGACCGGGTTCTGGATATATTCGCCGTCAACGTCTCTGCCGATGAAAGCGACCTGGCGGCAGTGGATGCTGACCGTTTGGAGAGTATACTGGGACTGGAAAATCTCAAGGTTCTGCCGTATGACAAACCGGCCGGGCCGGTTATTACCGAATCACGTTACGGCCGCGAGTTATGGAAAGTCGTGCTCTGGGCGGTGGTCGTCCTGCTGGCCGTTGAAATGCTTCTGGCGCGCGATAAAAACATTGAAATTGACGAATCATGACCCTCATATCCGGCGAAAATATTACTCTTAAAATCGAGGACCGTTATTTATTCCGGGAATTGTCGTTTTCATTGAACGCCGATGACCGGGTCGGGCTGGTTGGCCCCAATGGGATCGGCAAAACCACCCTGTTTGAAATTATGGCCGGGCATATCTTACCGGAATCCGGCCAGGTGTTGAAAGCCAAAAACTGCGCTATTGCCTATATTCGCCAGGAACTGGACGAAGAATTGGGGCAAACGCTGATGGAATATGCCCTCGGCGCCCGCCCGGACCTGCTGGCCGCCCGCGACGAAATCGACCGCCTTGGTCACGAACTGGAGCTGGCCCCGGAAAATGAAAAATTACTGGATCGGATGGGACAGTTGCAGAACCGCTTTGAAATTGACGGCGGGTATGATTTCGAGGCCGAAGTCAAAATGATTCTGGTCGGACTGGGGTTCCCCGAGAACCGTTTTCATAACCGGCTGTCGGTCTTTTCCGGGGGAGA
>CALAMC010000074.1 GCA_937925655.1 uncultured candidate division Zixibacteria bacterium
CAAAATATTTTTTTGATATACAGAAACTGCTCCCATCGTCCGACAATATTAATAACATGAAGTCGATCCTTCTATATTCGCTTCTGGCGACGGCTAGTTTGGTATATCTGGTCGGTTGTGACGCCCCCGTCACAACCCAGAATCCGGATGCCACTTATTATGCCGAAATTACCGTGGTTAAAGACCTCGATGTCAATCGCGCCGCCGTCTCTGTATATTTGACGCGCAACGATTCGCTTTTGACAACGGCGTCGGTCACTTTCAGGGGCTTTGCAATCAACTACTCCCCCAATGACAGCGCCTATAAAAGAACTTTCGTCGGCCTCGATGCCGTCCCGACGGGAACATCCCGCTGCGTTATAACCGACGGGACCCTGTTTCGCGACTCCGTGACATTAACCGTCCCGCAAAACTTGAGTATAACCAGTATCGCCCTGCCGGAAAACCGGGTGAACGCCGGGGGCAGCGCTGTCCAGTTCCAGTGGAGCCAGTCTTTGAATTCCAACAACTACGTTTTCGCCGTCAATCATATCGATTCGCTTTATGAAACCGACGGCTATGCCGATTTCTCGCCCAGCAACGGTACGCAGGCGACCATCCCCCTCGACGCTTTCCGCCCCGGTGATATTCTCGACCCGGTCCTGGGCTGGTATTACGTGTATGCTTACGCTTGCACCGGGGTGCCCGCCGATGACTCTTATTTGCCGACCACATTCCCGGCAGGATTGACCAATAATCTGATAAGAAAGGACATGGTCGGGTCTTACGGCGTGGTCGTCATCAGCCCGCGCGATTCGATCAATGTCACCTCCGGAAAATAGTTTTTTCTTTTTTCGCGTTGTTCCTCATTATAAATTGCTCCCATGAAAAATATTTCCCGCGAAGACTTGATAGAAAAACTTTCCCTGCTCGATACCGAAAAAGTCAATCCCGATACAATCGATATCGATACTCTCTCCCCGTTTGAGATTTGCCGCAAAATCAACAACGAAGATAAAAAAGTCGCGGCCATAGTGGAACAGGCGATTGGCGATATCGCCATTGCCGCGAAATATGCCGCCCATGCCTGGAGCAATAACGGACGAATTATCTATATCGGCGCCGGGACATCGGGACGGCTCGGCGTGCTCGACGCCGCCGAATGTCCGCCGACCTTCGGCGTTGACCCCAGCCGCACACTGGGCGTTATTTCCGGCGGGTATGGCACCCTTATACTTTCGCAGGAGGGGGTCGAGGACCGCACCGAGGCGGCGCTCGAAGACCTCAAAAATATCGGCCTCAATAAAAACGATTTTGTCGTCGGTATTGCGGCCTCGGTCCGGACACCGTACACCGTGGCGGGCGTGGCATATGCCATCAAAGTCGGTTGCCGGACAGCCTTTGTCGTCTGCAACAACGCCGATATGCTCGATATAAAACCGGATGTGCTCATCCGTCTGCCGGTCGGGCCGGAAGTCATCACCGGATCGACCCGTATGAAATCGGGCACGGCCCAGAAGATGACGCTCAATATGATCACAACTACGGCGGCCGTGTTGTGCGGCAAAACCTATGGCAATCTCATGGTCGATTTGAAAGCGACCTCGGAGAAACTGGCCGCCCGTTCGCGCAAAATATTGATGGAGCTACTGGACATTAAATTAAAAACCGCCGATACGCTTTTGCAGAAATCCGGCGGGTCGGTTAAAACGGCGATAGTCATGCACAAACTGGGCGTATCGAAAGAAGACGCCGAAAAGCGCCTCCACGAGGCCGGGGGGTTCTTAAGAAAAGTATTGGATGGGTAAAACTATGACATATAGCTCCGATTTTGCCTGATGTACGACAAACCTACGGAGATTTAGATCGACTTCTATTATCAAATTCAGTCTTCATAGCAATAAGTTTGTCCTGCGGCAAATTCCACGCGGCATCGCAAGAAGAGTACAGTGCCTTAATGAAGTGCACGACTGTAAGTGTTATCTTATACTGAAGGCTTGCACAACGTTTATTAATCACATCGCAGATTCTGGAACCAACATACATTAATTCATTATTCCCATCTTTAACATAATCTGCAAAATCCCTTAATAGAATTCTGGGGTTTACTCCAAATCCCTGCTCATATTTTGCAAATAGAAAACTCTCAAATTCTAACGCATCCTTTTTATTGGAAATAACATTTTCCCAAAAAAACTCTTGTGCCTTATATAAAAATACATGCGATAGTATAAAAAGTATCTCGCCTTTTTGGCTTTCAGTCAGACTATTTAATTCTTCCGTATTGTCAATAAGTGCATCCATGGTAGTATTTGCAGCAGCATAAACACTATGCAATACACCAACAGCCTTTAATTCTAAAATATATTTTTTCTTACTATTGCCTTCCCCAAACAGCCGTCGGAAAAAACTCAATTTGACTCTCCACCAACAAATCTCATTGTAATAGCAGCATTATAAACCAAAGTATATTTTAAAGTCAATAGATTACTAATTTCAGGTGCAAGCCTATTCTGACAATTACTATTTTCATGAAATCGGGAGCATAACTTGTCAACCTTGAAAGCGCCTAAGACCATCTTAAATCCCACCCAAAGGGTGATTTAATCGGAACGTGCCGAAAATCCGGGGTTTTTATCAAATAGCCAGCCGCCCCTAAACCGCATATTTACCATAACTTAGACATAATCAGCCCATATTCTCCATTATTTTTCAAAAATAAGGAACTTTTTCTTTACTTTTTTGTAAAGAATGTTAAATTAGAAAATATAACAGGATAATATAGGTCATAATAATCGGCTATGAAAATCACGGCTCTCGAAGAATACGGACTGCGGTGCATGGTCCTGCTGGCCCAAACCGGCCGCAAACAAACCCTCACCATCCCCGAAATCGGGCAGATGGAAAAACTTTCTATTCCCTATACCGGCAAACTCTTAATGCTCCTCAAAAAGGCCGGACTGATAACCGCTGAACGCGGCCGCCACGGCGGATATTTTCTGGCCCGTCCCCCGCAGGAAATCACCCTCAAAGACATTTTCGCCGCGTTGGGCGACCCGGTTTTCGGCTCATCGCACTGCAACCGTTACGGCACCGGCGACGGCAACGGCGGCAACTGCGTCCATGAAAACTGCTGTACCGTCCGCACCGTGTGGAATTCCTTCCACCATCTGATTAACGACTATCTCGAAAAATCCACGCTGTCCGACCTGATTGAAAAAAAACCCGCCTTTGTCCGGGCGTCGGAAGTGGAACGAGGCGTCGAAGAAATCGCGGCGACACACACGACCGGCGGCCGCTCCGAATACGCAGAAAACAGAACGACTTTTAAATAAGAGGATATCATGAAAAATACCATATTCGCGTTTAAAAACATCCACGTGCAGGTCGAAAGTAAGGAAGTCGTCCGGGGGGTCTCATTGGAAATCGGCCCCGGCGAAAAGCACGCCATCATGGGCAAAAACGGTTCCGGCAAATCCTCGCTGGCCAACGCCCTGGCGGGACACCCGGCTTATGAAATCACCAAAGGCGAGGCGTATATCAACGGCCAAAATCTTCTTGAAATGGACGCCACCGAACGCGCCCGCGCCGGGCTCTTTCTGGCTTTCCAGTACCCGCTGGCCATACCGGGCGTGACGGTCGCCAATTTCCTCCGCTCCGCCGTGCGTGCCCGAAACGGCGGCGATGAATCCGTCCTGAAAACCTTCCGCAAGGACCTCATGGAAATGTTCGCCTTTCTGGAAATCGATAAATCGTTCGCGGCGCGCTATATCAACGACGGTTTTTCCGGCGGCGAGAAAAAACGGCTGGAAATTCTCCAGATGGCCATGCTCAAACCCAAAATGGCCATCCTTGACGAAACCGATTCGGGCCTGGATATCGACGCCTTGAAAATAGTCTCGAAAGGCATCAATCAGGCGTCACCGTCCGACGGCGGCGTCCTGTTGATAACGCACTATCAGAGGCTTCTCAATTACGTCAAGCCGGACTATGTCCATGTTATGATGGACGGTCGGATCGTGCAATCGGGCGGACCGGAACTGGCCCTCAAGCTCGAAGATCAGGGCTATGACTGGCTGGAAAGCAAAAACGCCCGGGCCGTGGAGGTTTAATCATGGCCGAGATCACCAACAACCAGCCCAATATCGCCACCATTGGTGATGATTATGCCACCAAGTACGGTTTTCGCGACCCGGAAGACTATTTCCACAAAGGCGCCCGGGGTCTTAACCACGAAGTGGTCGAGATGATCTCGCGCATGAAAAAAGAACCGGACTGGATGCGCCAGTTCCGCCACGACGCGCTGGATATATATCTGGCCAAACCGATGCCGACCTGGGGCAACACCGAACTGCTTAATTCCATCGATTTTGAAAATATCTATTACTATATCAAACCGACCGAATTTCAATCTACCAACTGGGACGACGTCCCCGAAAACATCAAAAACACGTTTAACAAGCTGGGCATTCCCGAAGCCGAACAGAAATTTCTGGCCGGGGTGACGGCGCAGTACGAATCCGAAGTGGTGTACCATTCCTTCCAGGCCGACCTCGAACGTCAGGGCGTAATCTTCCTCGACATGGACAGCGGCCTGCGGGAGCATCCCGATATCGTGAAAAAATATTTTGCGACGGTTATTCCGCCGCACGACAACAAATTCGCGGCGCTCAACTCGGCCGTATGGTCGGGCGGGTCGTTCATCTATGTTCCGCCGGGACTCGATGTCAAAATCCCTCTTCAGGCCTACTTCCGTATCAACGCCGAGAACATGGGTCAGTTTGAACGGACGCTGATTATCGCCGACAGGGGTTCGCGCGTGCATTATATCGAGGGTTGCACCGCACCGGTCTACTCCACCGATTCGCTCCATTCGGCGGTCGTGGAACTGATCGCACTGGATGACGCCTATATCCGTTACACGACCATACAGAACTGGTCTCACAATATTTTCAACCTCGTCACCAAGCGGGCGATGGCCCATAAAAACGCCACCGTGGAATGGGTCGATGGCAACATCGGCTCGCGTTTGACCATGAAATTCCCGTGCATTTATCTGGTCGGCGAAGGCGCCAAGGGTGAGATACTTTCAGTGGCTTTTGCCGGAAACGGCCAGCATCAGGATGCCGGAGCCAAAGTGATTCATGTCGCCCCGAAAACATCGTCGCGCATCACATCGAAATCCATATCCAAAGCCGGCGGACGGGCGTCATACCGGGGACTGGTCAAAGTCTACCCCAAAGCCGAGAACTGCAAAATATCGGTTGAATGCGATGCCCTGTTAATCGACGGCGCCTCGCGCTCGGATACGTATCCCACCATGGAAATCGATGCCGACAACGTCCGTGTCGAACACGAAGCCCGCGTCAGCAAAGTGGCCGAGGAGCAACTGTTTTACCTGACCAGTCGCGGTCTGACCGAGGACGAAGCCCGACTCTTGATTGTCAACGGCTTTATCGAACCGTTCACCAAGGAACTGCCGATGGAATACGCCGTCGAACTCAACCGCCTGATCGAACTGGAAATGGAAGGTTCGGTAGGTTAAGGAGATATAAATCATGATTACCGATACGATCGATTTCAGAAAGACCGCTAAAAACGAGCCGGAGTGGCTGTACAAACTTCGTCGCGACAGCTGGAGTGCGTACCATGACTCTCCCCTGCCGGATCGCGTAGTACACCTCTGGCGTTATACGCCGCCGGAGCAGTTTTTGATAAACGATCCGCACGATGCCATGACGGCCGCCATACCCATGCCCAAAGGCAACGGCCATAAAATAAAAACGCTGACCGAAGTTCAGGCCGCGCTCGGATATAACCTGTCCGACATGACGACGCTTACCCAGCTGACACCGGAATTGTCCGAACAGGGTGTGCGCTTTCTCGACCTGGCCACGGCCATCGAAACCGGCGCTGGTCCGGTACAAGAATACCTCGGTAAGCTGATCAGTTCCGATTTCGGCAAATTCGAGGCCGCCAACATGGCCTTGTGGAACATCGGCTTTTACCTGTACATCCCCGATAACGTCGTCATCGAAAAACCGATATACCTCAACCGCATCCCGACCGGGACGAATACCATGACCCGGCTTCTGGTGGTGGCCGGCAAAAATTCCCAGGCAACTCTTATCGACAATTACCGCGACCAGGCCGAATCCGCCGCCGGGCAATTCAACAGCATCATCGAGATTTTTGCCGACGACCACAGCCGTCTGCGGTATGTCGGCCTGCAGGATTTTTCGGAGAAAATAACAGGTTACATCACCCAGCGCTCCCGAATCGGCAATCAGACGGACCTGTTGACCGTCCAGTCAATTCTGGGCGGAACCGTCTCCAAAGTCAATACCGGAACGATTCTCGACGGCCGCGGCGGCAACAGCCGTATCTATGGCCTGCTGTTCGGCGACAATAATCAGCATTTTGATTTGCATACGTTACATAACCACCGCAGCCATGAGGCTTATTCCAATATCGATGTCAAGGTGGTCCTGAAAGACAAGGCCACCTCGGCCTATACCGGACTGATTCGCATCGAGGAGAAAACGGTCAACAACGAGGCTTACCAGGAAAACCGCAACCTGCTTTTGAACCATGGCCCCAAAGCCGAATCCATTCCCGAACTCGAAATCCTTTCCGATGAAGTCCGCTGTACTCATGGCGCCACCATGGGACCGCTCGATCCCGACATGATCTTTTACCTCAAAAGCCGCGGTATCGACTATAAACAGGCCGTGCGCATGATTGTCTCGGGGTTTTTCGAACCCACTTTGAAAAATATTCCCGATGACCTGCATGATGCCGTTAACGGCATAATCCTCGATAAACTGGAGAAGCATTGATATGGGAAAATATGTGAAGGTTTGCCGCGACGATGAACTGGCCGACGGCAGCACCAGAAATATATCGGTCAACGGGCTGTCGCTGATTCTGGTCCGTGACAACGACCATATTTATGCTCTGGATAATATGTGCACACACGACGGCGGCGACTTATCCGAAGGCAAAATAATCAACGGACAGATCCAGTGTCCCCGTCATGGTGCCCTGTTCGATCTGAAGACCGGCGACGCCACACAGATGCCGGCCGTTATCGGTATCAACACGTACGATGTTAAAATCGAAGATGGAAATGTACTGGTGGCTTTAAAGGAATAGGCCGCTTTATGGAAATTATAAACGATACGACCGAACGAAAAACCGGACGCCGCTGTCAAAACGGCTGTAATCTGGACATAGCCGGAATACGGACCGACTTTCCGATTTTGACTCGAAAGATAAACGGCCATGATTTGATATATTTCGACAGCGCCGCCACCACCCAGAAACCGCAATCGGTCATCGACGCGATTACGGAGTACTATTCGCTGCATAACGCCAACGTCCACCGGGGTATTCACACCTTGTCCGACGAAGCCACGACCGCCTATGAAAACACCCGCCGCAAAATCGCCGCCTTCATCAATTGCGATTACGAGGAAGTAATTTATACCCGTAACGCCACCGAAGCCCTCAACACGATTGCCTTTTCCTACGGCCGTAAAAACGTCAAACCGGGCGACAGAATCGTCATCACCCAGATGGAACATCACGCCAATCATGTCCCGTGGCTGGTGCTGGCAAAAGAAATCGGGGCCGAACTGGTTTATATACCGATCGCAAGCGACGGTTATCTCGACTTGAGTCATATTCACGATATTATCGATCGTCGCACAAGAATCGTTTCGGTGACGCACATGTCCAACGTCCTGGGAACAATTAATCCGATCGCGGAAATCGCCGCGCTGGCCCACAAAGTCGGCGCGATCATGGTTGTCGATGGCGCGCAGAGTGTCCCCCACCTGCCGGTTAACGTACAGGAACTCGATGCCGACTTCATGGCTTTTTCGGCCCACAAAATGCTCGGCCCCACCGGCCTGGGCGTTCTGTACGGCAAACGTGAACTGCTTCAGGCCATGCCGCCGTTCGAGTTCGGCGGCGAGATGATCCGCAAGGTTACCTTCGAGGACGTTACCTGGAACGACCTGCCCCATAAATTCGAGGCCGGGACGCCGCACATCGCCGGGGCCTATGCCTTCGGCGCGGCCCTTGACTATTTGAACACTCTGGGTATGACCAACATCCGCGCCCATGAAATCGAACTGACTCGCTATACACTGGAAAAACTGGCCGAACTCGATTTTATCAAAGTCTTCGGACCGACCGATGCCAATCATCGCGGCGGTGCAGTGACATTTAACGACGTTAATATTCACCCCCATGACCTGTCCACATTTCTGGATACACGGGGCATCGCCGTCCGGGCCGGACACCATTGCGCCCAGCCGTTGCACCGTCTGCTGGGGACGGTGGCGACCACCCGCGCCAGTTTTCACGTGTATAACACCAAAACCGAGGTCGATATATTTATCGAAGCCCTGAAAGAATCACAGAGGTATTTCGGATATGCATGACGAATTGGACCAGCTGTACCGTGATGTCATCATGGAACACTATAAATTCCCGCGCGGGAACAAGGATATCAGTGATGCCGATCTGGCCAATATGGGACAAAATCCCGCGTGCGGCGACGAGATCGAAGTCAAGCTCAAACTCGATGGCGATCGCGTCAAAAAAGTGTCGGTGTCCTGCCTGGGATGCGCTATCTCGGTGGCATCGGGGTCGATGCTGGCCGAAGTGATCGAGGGAAAAACACTGGCGGAGGTCAAACAAATCGCCAGAATCGTCAAAGCCCTTTTGAAAGGCGAAGACATTCCCGCCGATATAAATGTCGGTGAACTGGGCGACATCGAGGTCCTCAAAGGCGTTCGCAAATTCCCCGTCCGGATAAAATGCGCCCTGCTGTCATGGACGACACTGGTGGATGCCATCGATTCTTTCGAAGCCGGGAAAACCACCGAAATTGGCGTCTCGACCACCGATGACGGGGTCAGCTATCACGACCATGACCATACACATATGGGGACATAGTTGGAAAAAATAAATATACTGGAGAAACTCGCCCCGATACAGGACCCGGAAATGGGCATCGGCATCGTTGACCTGGGGCTGATATACAATGTCGAAGTGGAAAACGACAAAGACGTCAAAATTACCATGACCCTGACTACCCCGGCCTGTCCCTATGGCCCGGAACTATTAACCGTCATCGAAAAGGAAATCAGGGACATGGGCGCGAATAAAGTCGATATCGAACTGGTCTGGGATCCGCCGTGGGACCCCGAAGAGATGGCCTCGGACGAAGCCAAAGATCGGCTGGGTATCTGGTAAAATTCCTCGTTATACTTTGTTCTCCTGTGAAAAAGCCTCGCTTCGGCGGGGCTTTTTCGATAGTACAATAAAATATCATCCCATGATATTCCGGCCGCCATCGACCGTGATAAACTGCCCGCAGATCATGACCGCTTCGTCGGAGGCCAGGTAAGCCACCACCCGGGCGATGTCTTCGGGTTCGACAATGCGCCCCATCGGTGTGTGAAAGGTGGCGTGTCCCAGGACGTTGGTGGCGCCGGGAATCGACCGCGATGATTTGGTGTCGGCCAATCCCGCCAATATCCCATTGACAATAATACCTTTGGGCGCCAGTTCGTAGGCCAGAGTCCGGGTAATCGCTTCCAAGGCGGCTTTGGCCGGACCCACCAACCCATAGCCGGGGATGACCCGCTGACCGCCGTCGGACGTGATGCTGATAATTCTCCCCCAACCGTTCATGAGCGGCACCGCCCTCCGGGCCATATCCAGAAGGGAACGGGCCGATGAGGCCATGGTGACATCCCAGTGTTTGGTGGTGGACTTCATCACCGAACCGGGAACGCCAAAAGCGGCGTTGGCGACGACAATGTCGAGCTTACCGCATTCGCTTTTGACGGTCGCAAACAACCGGTCAAGATTTTCTTCCTTGCCGATATCGGCGCGAACTGCGATCGCCTCGCCCCCGGCGGCTTTTATGTCATCGACAACCGCCTGTGCATCGCTCATGCTCCGGCGGTAATTGACGATAACCCTGCAACCCTCCGCCGCCAGCCGTTTGGCGATGGCCGCTCCGAACCCGCGCGCCGCGCCGGTGACAAGGGCGCATTTTCCCCTCAATTCAGGATACATAATATCTCCAAAATCTTTCGCTTGCCGATAATAGACTTAATTTATCTAATATCCCAATACACTGCAAGTTAAAAATAACCCTGAATCGGACACAATGTTCCCCGGTCCCGATTCGCCACAATTCCGTAACTTGTTCAAAACAAACGGGGCGCCTTTAGGCGCCCCGTATAATGATAATTAAAATTCGAATCCTACGGACAATTCAGTTCCGCCCCGGAGCCGTAAATATGTTCGATTAAAAGAAGTATGTCGATCAGGTTGAGGACATAATCGCCGTTGACATCGCCCGCCTCGCTCGGATTGGGGGCCGGACCCGGAGGAATGTCATATAAATAACCGATCAGAAGCAAAATATCAACCAGGTTGACATCACCGTCGTGCGACGCGTCACCGCAAATAAACGGCAGCGCCACAATACTCGTCACCGCCGCCGGAGTGTAATCCAGATATGGCCCGGTCATGAGCGGCAAATACGTGGTGTAACCGTCCAATGCTATGGTTGCAAACTTGGTCGGCGTGGCCGAAGACGGTATCGTGAACCGAACAATTAACACCGGCCCCGAACCCGGCTCGAGGTCGGGCAGGGCGCTGTTGATCTTGCTGATGGTAAACGTACTGCGCTTATAATAGGCGTCGGCATGAGTGTGCGTAACCTTGTCGAAAAATTCCGTCCGGCAACCGGTGGTGAAAAACGTGTCGAGAGTCAAATTGAGCGTCCCGGAATATTCTACCGGAATTTTCAGTTTGCTGATCGGGACTTTGTTGTTGAGACTGATGACCACGTCCACCTGCGTTCCCGGTTCGCCGAAAGCATTGGGCGCCTTAAGCGTATCCGCCAGCGCAATGACCGCCGCCGGAATGGTGCACGAACGAACATCTCCGCCCGCATCCACTTCCAGCGTAACGTCGTGCATGCCCGGCGACAGAAACGTATGTTCGGAATTTGGGCCAGAGGCCGTCCCGCCGTCGCCGAAATCCCACGACCAGGTATCGACCGCAAGCCGCGAACTGCCCTCGAAACTTACGTAGATCGGCGCCCAGCCGTAACGGTCACCGATAATATCGAATGACACACCCAGCTCGGCCAGCGCCTTGATGCAAAAATTGGCGGTCGTGTCATCCTCGTACAAATCCTGCCAGTATGACCCGCTCCGGTAGAAGCTTTCGCCCTGGTTGGCGGACGACGGCACAATCGTACGATATTTCGCGCCCAAAAGCACGGGAACATCCGAGGTGCGGTCATAGGCGTGACCGCCCGTCGAAAGCGAAACATAAACATAGAACGAATCGCCGCGCGTCACATGCAGCGGAGCATCCAGATCGACCGTATGAAATCCCCGGTGTGCGAACGTGCCGGTTTTTGTCGCCAGCGGGTCAAGCAGTTGTCCGCCAGCGAAGCGGTCATAAATGATGGCCGTATACGAAACATTTTCGGCCGATGTATAAAAACTGACGCCCGTCAACACTTCGCCGTTTTCGGCTTCGAAGGCATTGAAAGCTTCGCTCACATCGCTTCGGGTATCGCGCCAGCCATGATAATCATGATAATATATATTGTCATAGGGCATCGGTACCACATCCTGAAACGATATGGCGCCCATTTCGGGGTTCCGGCAGGCATGCTTGTCGTAATAGGAAATGTAAAAATATCCCGAATAACCCCACCCCGCGCCCCAGCTGTTTTTGCATATCCACGCCCCCGGTAACGGCGCCTGCGTGGACTTGGTATCATTCCAGCCGACAATGGCGACGGCGTGATTGGGGTCCTGATAGCTGGTCGGCGGCTGATAATGGACATAATTGGTAATATAAGCGCTGCTGTAACACATGCATGTGCCGACCACACCGTGATCAATTACAGCCTGCTTGATGGTATTGATGTTCTGGAGCCCCGTGCCCAGTGTGTACCATTCGATATGACGAGGATAATAATAATGATAATCTTTCGAAAACCGCGGCGCGGCGCTGTCGAAAACCTGGCCGTCGATATCCCGGACGGCCCCCTCGCCCCGGCTCAAATAGGCCGCCGTCACCAGATAATCGCCGCCCTCGTGGACCACCAGACCCACACCGGTGGGCGGATTGATATCGTCGTTATTATGCTGATTGAACCCGTTCCACCAGTCAAGATGATATTCGGCCAGATTCGGTTCGCCGACTTCACCGTTTAGTTCCCAGTTTCCCGTCATCAGCAGATTGCCTTCCATGGCCGCCATCGCGCCGTGAGTCCAGCATGTCCCCCCCTGCTGATTCTTGACCGACGTCACATAGTTCACCCCGCCGACATCTCTCAAATCATAGGTTGACGGTGGATCCGCCAGACTTACGGCAAATGAGCCGAAAATTAGTATGGCCAGCATGAGTTTTAACGAGGTAACAGACATCTTTTCCCTTCCATAGTTTAATTATTTCATTTTTACTACGGTCGCCGCGACGCAGATAAATCTGCCAACCGGCTTCTATATTATTAATACGCTCCAGCTTTCATATGCTTGCGGAGTCCTATTTGCAATTTAACTGCATCCCCGAACCGTATATGTTATCAATCAAGGCCAGTATATCCAGCAGGTTAAGGAATGAATCATAATTGACATCCCCCGCTTCGAACGGTACCGGCGCCGACCCCGGCGGATTGCCGTAAATATGGTCGATCAGGTACAATATATCGAGCAGATTGATGGTCTTATCGCCGTTGGCGTCACCGCAAATATAATCACAGGCATCGCCGATATTGTCCAGGTCGGCGTCCTCCTGACCCGGGTTATAAACATCCGGACAATTATCGCACAAATCACCGAAACCGTCGAGATCGGTGTCGATTTGCTCGGGGTTGTACGTATCAATACAATTATCACAGACGTCACCGATGCCGTCATTATCCGTGTCCGTCTGCAGCGGATTATAGATATCGGGGCAGTTATCCTCGGACGCAATCACCCCGTCACCGTCGGGATCGCTCATGTCGGGAATAAACGCTTTGTACATCGACCGCCCATGCGTTCCCGCCACCAGAGTGCGGCTGCCCGGATGAAAATCGAGGTCGTGGACAACCATCATCGGCCCGGAGTCACCGAGCACTTCCCAGTGCTCACCGAGGTCATAGGTTATGAATACGCCGACGTCGGTGCCGACAAACAGGCTGTTGGTGTTGGTCGGGTCGACCAGAATATCGTTGGTCGGGGCGTCGATCAATCCGTCACCGATGGAAACCCAGTCCTGACCGTAATTGGTCGAACGGTAGACGTGCGACGCCATATCCGATTCCTTGTACCCCGAAAGCGTGACATAAACCACCGCGGGATCATAGGGGTCAGGCGTAACCCGCGTCACCCAGCGGGTCGGCAGACCGTCGGTGATGTCGGTCCAGGAGGCTCCACCGTTTTGCGTCACGGCCACCGTACCGTCATCATAACCGACATAAATCACCTGCGAGTCGGCCGGGGTAAGACCGATCGTCGTCATGGTTCCGAAGGTCGAAGTCCCGCCGCCCGGCCCGTTGCTCATATCGCCACTGATAGGCGTCCACGTCGCGCAGGCGTTTTCGGTTTTCCAGAGGCGGTTGGAACCATAGTACAATATATTGGAGTGATGCGGATCCATGGCGAACGGCGTGCACCAGTTGTGACGGTCGGCGTAGTAATCCATGCCGCTTAGAGCGTCTTCCCAGCCCCAGGCCGGGTTGTATTTGTACATGTTGCCCCACTGGTATTCGACGTAGAATATGTCGGAATTTGAATGATCGACCTCGACATAAAATCCGTCGCCGCCGAAAATCTCCTCATACCCGGCGATATTGGCCGACATCGTCCGCATCGTCCCGTTATCCTGGGTCCCCCCATATAACCGCTCCGGATGATTGGGATCGATTTTAATGGCATAGAATTGGGTGCTGGGCTGGGCATGATAGGTCACCCAGCTGTCGCCCTTGTTCTGCGTATAATTCACCCCGCCGTCGCAACCGTTGTAAATGCGGTTGTGGTTGGTTGGCAGGATATACATGGCGTGATGGTCAACGTGGATGTTATTATCCTTCCGAACCCAGGCATATCCGCCATCGACGGTACGGTACTGATAAACACCCAGAGCGAAACACAAATCGGGATTTCCGGGGGCAACCCGTATCTGGCCGAAATACCACCCGAATCCGCCGCCCATGTTTTTCAAAGCGGCATCCTGGGTATGCCACCAGGTGGTACCAAGATCGTTACTTCTGAACACACCCATCAAATCGCCGGGATGGTCAAAGAAAATTGCCCAGACAGTTTGCGACTGGGGATCGACCGAAACACCGATTCGGCCCAGTGTATCGGTTTGCGGTGGCAGCGTCGTCACCGGATGAAGGTGCAGATTCTCCCAGGTTTCCCCAAAGTCCTGCGAACGCCACAGCCCGCTGGTTTGGCCCCCGACTATCCGCGTCTGGGGACTGCGATAACGGTGCCACATGGCGGCAAAAACCGTCCCGGTCGACGGGTGCAACGCCACATCGACACAAGCGGTGGTATCGCTTATATATAATTTCTGTTCCCAGGTATCGCCGCCATTGATGGAGCGATACAAGCCGCGTTCCGCACTGGTTTGAAAAAGACTCCCCAGGACGGCCACATATATAGTATCCGGTCGGAGCGGGTCAATGACAATGCGCCCGATATGAAGACTATTGGGCAATCCTTTAAATTCCCAGGTGGCCCCGGCATTGGTCGTTTTATATATACCGGTCCCGGCATAGGAATCACCCGAAGAATTGGCTTCACCGGTGCCGACATACAATATGTTCGGGTCATTGGGATGAATGGCGATGGCCCCGATTGAAGGCGTGCCGACATTGTCAAAAATAGGAATCCAGCTTAAGCCGAAATTAGCCGACTTAAACACTCCTCCGGCCGCCGACGCCGCATAAATAACTTCGGGATGATCGGGGTGAATGGCCAAATCCGTGATACGACCGGGTATATTGGTCGGCCCGGCTTCTTCCCAGACTACCGAACTGCTGTTTCTTTTCAGCGTTTTGGCCGCCGCGAAAACCTTGCGGGCCTGGTCCATGGCCTTTTTGGGCTGATCGGGCGGGATATCGACGCCCGGATAAACCCTCTGAATATAAAACCAGTCACTCGGCTTTTGCTTGGGGCTAAAAATTTTCCCCTCTTTTCTCATCTGGGAGTAAATCGGATCATTAAATTTCGGCGGATTCTCTTTGATCGGAGTTCGGTCGGAGGTTACAAAAACCGCCGACATTCCCAATAGAAAAACCGTCAAAATGGCCGGCCCAATAATAGCCAGCATTTTTCGACTATACATATTCACCCCATATTTCGGATAAAACACAGATTTCACAATGGCAGGACAACAACTGAAAATCTTTCTATATTGCCAGCACAGCGGTATATTTCAATATAGCCTTAACTGTCTAAATGTCAATGGCTTATTTTGATACAAATAGGATTAATAAGATAGGCTTTATTCCTTTATCTTCCCCGTCAGCCAGCCGATCCTGATTTCGCCGCTTTTTAGATAATTCAACGGGACATAAGGCTTTATATCCAGTACCGGGGTGCCGTCCACCATCTCCGTATTGGTTATATGCAAAAGATTCCCCTCAATCTTTATCAACCGAACTGTGGACATCCCGATCGGATTGGGCCGACGCGGCGAGCGCGTGGCAAAAACCCCATGCGTTACCTCTTTATCCAACGGCGGTTTAACCAAAAGCGAGAATTCCTTCGAAAGATGAAAATAAGTCAGCAGGATAATATGGGAAAATCCATCAAGATCAGTCAACCCTTCGGTATACTCCGGGAATATTTCAACCGTGGCCGTCACGTCCCCGGCGGTGCTTTCTTCGCGCGGCGCCTCGACCGGATCTTTTATCGACGAATGAATCACCCCGATTGGATTGAAGATAATTGGTTTCATAACACTCGGTCGTTAAAGGTCCCCTGCGTTGTGAACGGCGGGTTCTCAAACCCGCCGCATTCACCGGTCGGTCTGAAGACAGGTTTCATAATTTACATCCTGCGGACAGACCCGCGTAGGTCAAGCCTCCTTAGAGGCTTGACATCTTTTCTTAATCACTGCCCGAATCGTACAACCGCTCCCCGTCCTGATCGATAATCTCAACCGACACATCAATGCCCTTGCGCACGCTGGCCGTCACCACACAGAAATCCTCGAACAACTCGATGCACTTCTTGAGTCTCTCCCCGCCGGTCTTATCGACATTGGCGTTGATAGTCACACGAGAAGAACCGATGCGCAGTCTTTTTTTCTCGTTACGCTCCAGTTGCGTCGTGACAGTCGTCTTGATTCCGCCGATATCAACCCGCGCCTTTTGCAGACAAAACAGCAGGCTGGCCGAAAGGCAGTTGGCGATGGCCGCCGAAAGCACTTTCGAGGCATTGGGGCCTTTACCGGCACCGAGCGGCTCCGGCTCATCCATGACCAGCTCGACCCCGCCTCCGAATTTCACCTTGAATTCGAAGGCATCGACTTGCTCCAACTCCACCGTTAATTTGAGATCATCCATTTATTCACCCCTGAATTTCTTTATATTTTTCTTCGCAAGTCTTTCTTGTAGGTCAAGCCTCCTTAGAGGCTTGACTTCTTTTCCATTCTCATAATGTCAAATCTCTAAGGAGATTTGACCTGCAAAAGAGCTCTTAGACGTCGTGCCCGGCGGGTTCTCAAACCCGCCGGGTTGCATCTTCATTTTGCCTCATTACACCGCCAACTTCCCCATAAACTCCCGGGCCGGCATATTGTCGCATGAAAACACCATATCCCGAATCGCCTTCTGACGTTCCGGCGATAACGTCTTCGCCGACAACCCGTTGAACTTGACCGTTAGATCCTCCATCGTCATCGGTTCGCGCGGGTCGCCTTTGGGATATTCCAGATATTCGCTGTACTCTTTACCATCCTTGGTTTTCACAACCACCTTCGACGGTTGCTTGGCCGGGAACATCTTCTCGAATTCCTGCGACGCCTCGCCTTTGATCTTGTCGATCACACTCCAGATGCGCTGGTCTTTGAGCTTTTCTTCCGAAAACGACTGCGTCGTTATCTGGCGGTCCACCAGCGCCGCCGCCAGGCAGTACGGCAACGAATGGTCGGCCGTCTCGCGCGATTCGGGACGGTACTTATGAGGATCGAACAAAATATCGCAGGCACGGGCGATAGTTGTCACCGTCACCCTCTCCACCCGGTCATACTTTATGTCATTTTTGGTAACAACCTTCAGCAGGGCCGAAAGATGCGTATGCGTCAAAGCCTCGGTCGGGAAGGCCTTCATACTGCACTCCAGAATCTTGAAATCCTTGCCCAGCCCGCCGACCAGCTTGTCCACCGCCCAGTCCGGGCCGAATACATCCATCAGGCCTTCTTTGCCTTCGAACACGGCCGTCGTGCCGGTGTACCCCTTTTGGGCCATGAGGGCCGCGAAAACACCGGTCTGCACCGCCATCGGATCGACCGTATTCTTCATCATGGTCAGCTTGCCCGCCGTAGGACAGCCGATCGTATGATTATGCGCGCCGTTGATGCCGATGGCGTGCGTCATCTGCTCGGCGTTGAGCCCCAGCATTTTGCCCGCCACGATCGGAGAGACAAACTGGGTCAGCGTCGCGTGATGCCATTTGCGCTCGCGCACCCCCGGCACCGCGAACAGGCACATTCTCTGCTCGAATTCATAGGCCAGCACGATGGCGACAATGACTTCCTTCATCGACGCGTCAACCATCTCGCCGGTTGCAAGCGCCGCCGGGATAATATCCGAGGGATGCGAGGGGTCTTCCTTCCAGTAAATATCGTTGAAATCCAGCGCGCGAATCATGAGCGAATTGACCAGCGTCGCGTTGACCGCCGGGATTTTGTCGCCGAAAGCGATGACCGTCGCCTCGGGTTTGCCGCCCATGTCTTTATATATGTCGCGCATGATGTTGACGTCTTTGGTATGATAGCCGCCATAGGCGCACCCGATAGAATCGTACAGGTAGCGCTTGACTTCCGTGACCACTTTGTCGGGCAGGTCTTCATACTTAAGCTTGACGGCGAATTCTGCAATCTGCTGTGAAATCGTCTTTTCCATTTTGACCTCGAAATATGAATTATTATTTAAACAAAATTATCCCATTCAAATTTGCCAATACCTGTTTTTGATACTGACAATTCATAAAAGAAACATGAAGGAACGCCAAACCCTATTGAGGATGGCACTACTGTCAATATGTATTCTTCCTCAGATAAAAATGTGGGCATATAAAATGGGTGCAATTGGGCCCCAATCGCAACAACTTCGCCAGTTGATAAATCAACAATAGGCGAACCTGAACTGCCTTTTGCGAAAACAGAATCAAATGCCAAATAGTGAGGTAAATGTGCCTTTAAAGCAGGTAAAACACCCGATAAATGGAAATATTGTACCAAAGGCTCCATACAACGGGGTGTCCCCTCTTTATCGTAGGTCATTAGCATGTTTGGCGACGGATAGCCAATCATTGCAACACCAGTCCCAATTTCTCGCAATACTTTCTTTGCAACTGCAAGAGAAACATATTCATTTGTCTTTAGTCTATTTATTCTATGATTAATATCCAGGATCAAATATGCCACGTCAGGTGACCCGCCTTTATAATAGGTTTCTATATGAGGTGACCCAGAGTACGTGGCAATTTCTAAAATTGGCAAAGGTATAATATATTGGCCGTCTTCTTTATCCCAAAAAGACCAACACCATAATCTTTCTTCAACTCGAGTTCTTGTCAAGAGTTGTGTAAATTTAATTTTCAAGCAGCGTGTCTTTCGGTC
>CALAMC010000075.1 GCA_937925655.1 uncultured candidate division Zixibacteria bacterium
TCTAAAATCAAAACTCATGTGAATTGGGGGAAACAATGAGAAAATTAGATGAAAATACTGATCCGTTCTAATGTCCACAAAAAAGCATGGAAAAGTGATTTCATCTACGGCCCAATGCATTAATACTTGGCATGTATATTGATTAACTGCCTCCCAAATTATTTCCTTCCTTCCCGATACAAAATTGTGTAAATTCATAGCGGTACGATAATTGGTAATAGGACCGGTTTGAAACGCCTGGATTGCGATCAAAACCTTTAAAAGGGAGACCCACGTTATGGGTATGGTCAAGGAATTCAAAGAATTCGCCGTCAAAGGCAATGTCGTTGACATGGCCGTCGGCATAATTATCGGCGCCGCCTTCGGCACCATTGTCAAGTCGCTGGTGGATGACGTCATAATGCCGCCCATCGGACTGTTGCTGGGCAACGTCGATTTTTCGGACCTGTTTATCACCCTCAAACACGGCGCGGTGGCCACCTCGTATGCCACGCTGGCCGAGGCCAAGGCCGCCGGAGCAGTGACGCTTAACTACGGCGCCTTTATCAACACCGTCATCAGCTTCTTAATCGTGGCCTTTGCCATATTCATCCTGGTCAAAAATATCAATCGGCTGAAACGCGAGAAGGCCCCGGAACCGGCTGCCGCCCCGACTACCAAGGAATGCCCGCACTGCTATTCGAGCATACCGATCAAGGCCGTGCGCTGCCCGTTCTGCACCTCGAATTTGAATCAGTAAATTTATTGCCGTTAACGACGACCGGAAGACAAGGCGTCTGCCGGTCACGTTTTCGGCCAGTCAAGTCGGTCGGTGTTCCGAGTCCCGACGTAGTCGGGATGAGAAACCCGACATCTTTTTATTGCGATTCTTCATTTTCTTGACCTAAATCATTTTTTTTACCCCCAAACCTTGACAAATTCAGTCCAATATTATAAATAAATTGGCTGAAACTTTGCGATGGAATAGACGTTTCGCAAAATATACACAGACAATAACATTGTTTTAAATAAAGGGAATCGCTATGAAGCACAGAATTATCATTATGACCATTCTGGCCGTGACCGTTATTTCGTCCAATCTGCTCGCCGAAAATTATTCCGGGTACATCACGGATAAGGCGCACGGCAAGCCGATTGTCGGGGTCACCGTTACCGTCAAACACACCAATATCGCCGTCCAAACCGATAAAAACGGCTTTTTCGAAATTAAAAATGTCCAGCCGCCATGTACCGTCATGGTCAGTCATGTCGGGTACACCGGGCAGAATAATATCGTATTGTCCGCGACCGGCGAGAACAAAATCGGCCTGAACCAGGCCTTTAATATATTAAATTCGATGGTCGTCACGGCCACCCGTTACGATAAAGAGGCCTATAAAACCTCCCAGCCGATTAACGCCGTCGGCTCCGAGGAACTCGCCAGCCAGGGCACAACTATCGTTTCCGATGCCATCCGCACGCTTCCGGGTATCGACATGAACGACGCCGGGCCGTTCCGCGCCCGCCCGGTGATTCGCGGCCTTTATGGTACCCGTGTTCTGGTGCTGGTGGATGGGTCGCGGCTCAACGATCAGCGCGATGTGGCCGATTTCGCGGGAGCATCGATGTCACTGGTCGATGTCAACGAAATCGAGCGGATCGAGGTGGTCAACGGGCCGTCATCGGTGCTCTATGGCTCCGATGCCATGGGCGGCGTGATAAATATTCTCACCCGCCGCGGGCAGTTCACCGACCGAATCATGCCGATCGGCAAATTCACGACGCGTTATTCCAGCGCCGATGAGCAAAGCGCGGTTCGCTTGGATGCGGGGCTTAGCGCTCCCAAATGGGTCATCACCGGCGGCTATCAATTCCGCGAGGCCCAGCGCGATTACCGTCTTCCCAAAAACTGGACCGAAAAAGACGAGCGCTATGCGGTTTTCAACCAGGATTTCTATGATCAGCTCAATGCCGACCAGGGGACGGTGTTTTCGAGCAAGCGTCTGGCTAACTCGGAAGCACGCATCGAAAACTATGACGCTCAACTGGATTACAAATTCAATAAAAGCCATCGTGTTAATCTGGACTATGGTTCATTTTCGGCGCGGGATATCGGTTATCCCGGTGTCCCCAATGAATCGACACCATACCTGTTTGCCTATCCCAGTCACGACCGCGATAATTTCGCGGTGACCTACACCGGCACCAATCTGACCGGTCGTCTGGCGCGACTCGAAGGCAAATTCTATTACGAAAAAATATCCAAGGACTTTCTGACAGATTTTTATGACCAGGTCAGTTTCCCGGCCGGGCCCGGCGCGACCGGTTATATCGAAACGACCGTCAATCATACCGAGGTCGAAAAATTCGGATTAAACTTCCAGGAACTATATGTTTTCAGCGACGACGTCGTTTTCACTTTCGGGATCGACAGCTGGCAGGAGAAAATTGATGGTGCCAGCAAAACCAGGATTCGATTCGAGGGCTTTGGCCCGTTTCCAGTGTATGAAACTTCCACGAGCGCCTCGGTGCCCAAAAACCAGTGGTGGTCGGCAGGGGCCTACGCTTCCGGTGAAATCCATTTCGATAAACTGCGGATCAATCCCGGACTGCGCGTCGACGGTTTCTGGATTTCCACCGATGAGACCGACGGTTATGTCGATGACGATGACCAGCCGCTGCCGACGCAGGATGAAAATTACAGCGCCGTCAATGGGTCGCTGGGACTGGTTATGCCGATCAAGGGCGGCGTCAATGCCGTGGCCGATATCGGGACGGCCTACCGCGTGCCCAACGTGGTCGAGCGCTTCTATCACGGCAGTGCCTCCGGCCGTGAAACCCGGCCCAATCCCGATATCAAACCGGAACGCTCGGTGACGGTCAATGCCGGCATCAAAGGCGTGCATCCTCATATCAGTTATTCTATCATCGGTTTTTACAGCGATTACAAGGATTTCACGCAACTGGTTAATTTCGACAGTATGATGGTGCGGCCGGGCGTGTATCAGGCACTCTGGCGTTATGACAATATCCAGGATGTGACCATTTACGGTATGGAAACCTTTATCGAGAGCAGTCTCCAAAACGGAATGTACGGTGTTCTGGGGCTGTCGTACCAGCACGGCCAGAATAAGACCGACGACCAGCCGTTGTTTGTGTCACCGTTCAAGACGACCGCAACGCTCGGCTATCGCTTCCCCGAACATGATATGTTTGCCGAATTGACCCTGCGCCGCTCCGAAAAACAGAACCGCGTCCCCGATGTTGCCGCCCTCGAAGACATCCCCACGGCGGCCTTCACGGTGCTTAATGCCAATACCGGCATCAGACTTTATAACCAGATAAGATTATCGGTGGCAGTGAATAATATTTTCGACGAGGTGTATAGCGAGCCGTTTAACGGCCGCAACCCGGACAACCCGATTCCCGAGCCGGGCCGTAATTTTATCGTCAGCCTCTCGGCCGGGATATAGTAAATATTTTGATTCAAAGCGCCGTCAGGGATCCTTTCCTGACGGTTGCTTTAAATAGTACATTGTGCCGGGCGGATTAACGCCAGTACGTTGTGATCGGTCCCGACTTGTCGGGGCCGCCAATATCTTCTCTTATCATCCATACGTATTAATTGTCATCCCGGACTTGATCCGGGATCCAGTTCTTGGCTTTCTTCCGGCAATGATTATGCGCCGTTAGTCTTTTCTGTACTTTGAAATGAATCCGTCGATACCTTCGGATTTATGTACACGTAACATGATTTCAAGAGAATTCTGGATTCCCGTACTTCATTCTTCAGCACCTGCGGCCTTCGCGGGAATGACATTATTGGAACTTTGTACTTATTATTGTATCATTTGCTTTTAAGGAAAAGTAGGTCATGCCGACTCACCGAAGGCTCCGATCGTAGCGATGAACTGTGTGCGCGGCAGATCCCTCGAAAAATCGGGAGGCCTGTCCACAGGTCTCCTGAACTTTGAAGGATCTGCCCGTCCGCCCAAAGTAG
>CALAMC010000076.1 GCA_937925655.1 uncultured candidate division Zixibacteria bacterium
AGGCAGCCTCTTATTATGGCAATATTTTTCTACACTTTTATAGCATAGTAACTACCAGAGCTAAGTGGGTTTAAATCATCATCTTATCATAGGCATTCCCTCCAATTTGATTACAGCCGAATTCTCCGACTGCATTTCATCCGTTAATCTAAATAGCATGACTGACAGATACTGTCAGGATGAACTCAACTTTTTTAACACTTTTCAAAAATTTTTAGATTTTTCTTTTAAATCGTAACCGCGAATCGATGTTAAAAATTACGCCCTTTTTAATATCCACCTCCTTTCCGATTTTAGGCCGGATGGGGCGGCTGGACGATAACCGCCCCGACCCGGCGGGCGCCCGGACTAACCAAAAGGTACAGGCTGGGAACGTCTGCCTTTGTGATGTCGAAAACTCGTAATACAACAACTGTGCCAAAATTGAACAGCATGAATATGAAAAATCGCAACATATTGACGGACAACGAAATAAAATTTATCGGAGAGCCCAAAAAATAATGGAGCACCTTGTCCATGCTCGTAGTTTACGAGCTCTTTTTACGAATTCCGGCTATTTTACGAGCCCAAATTCTACGGATGGCGTCAGAAATGGGGGAGAGGACGGCCCCATAAAGCATTACCGGATAATGAAATAGGGCGATTGGGCGAATTGGTATTATGGATTATAATTGTCCATTCTCGTAGACTACGAGGCCAGATTCGTAAAAACTCGTAATTTACGAATCTTCCTTACGAATCCCTCTCAAACCACGACGTTGCCCATACGAATTCCTCATCTGCTAAGGGTTTATCACTTTCACTTTTGCCCCCCCCTTGATTTTATTTCCCAAAACCTGTAGATTAAACGACCGTAGTCTCTGCCATGGAAAGACCAATTCCCTGTTATGGAGGAAGGATGAAAGATAAATTAGCAAACACGCTCGACTGGCTCAAAGGCAAATCGGTCGATTATGCCGACTGCCGGTACGTGCGTAAAGAAACCGAATCAATCCGCGTGACCGACGGCACGGTCGATACGCTTAATCGCGAGGTCAATGTCGGGGTGGGTATCCGGGTGCTCTATGACGGCGCCTGGGGTTTTGCCGCTATCGCCTCGACCAAGGAGGGCGATATCAAAAAGACCGCCAACAAGGCGCTCCAGATCGCCCGCGCTTCGGCCACGACCAAAAAGGTAGCCGTCAAGCTCGCCGAGCAGGAAGCTTTCAAGGATCATTACAAATCGAAATTCACGAAAGACCCGTTCGCCGTCCCGCTCGATGAAAAAATGGGCCTGCTTCTGGAAATCTGCGATAAACTCAAAACCGACGACCGCATCAAAACCGCGTCCGGATCGATGGATTTCTTCAAGTACAATAAAATATTCTGTTCCACCGAGGGCGCCGTTATCGAGCAGGATTTGCTCGAATCCGGGGGGGGATACGAGGCGATATCATACGACGGCAACGACGTGCAAAAACGCTCGTACCCCAATTCGCACCGCGGCGATTTCGCCACCCGCGGCTATGAGTTCATCGAAAGCCTGAAACTGCTCGACCATGTCGATCGCGTCCGCGAGGAAGCCATTCAGCTTCTGACCGCCGAAAGCTGTCCCGACACGATCAAAGATATCATCATCTGCGGCTCGCAGATGGCCCTTCAGGTGCATGAATCCTGCGGCCATCCCAGCGAACTGGACCGGGTGCTGGGCACCGAAATATCCCTGGCCGGCGGCTCGTTCATGCAAATCGATGGTTTGAACAAGCTCAAGTACGGCTCCGATATTGTCAACATCTACGCCGACGCCACCGTCGAGGGCGGACTGGGCACGTTCGGTTACGACGACGAGGGTGTCAAAGCCCAGCGCGCGCCGATTATCAAAAACGGTTTGCACGTCGGATACCAGACCAGCCGCGAAACGGCGCCGGTCATCGGCCAGCGCTCCAATGGTACCATGCGGGCCGACGGCTGGAATCGAATACCGCTCATTCGCATGACCAATATCAACCTCGAACCCGGGACATGGGAACTTAAAGACCTCATCGCCGATACCGATGATGGCATTTTCTTCGACGCCAATAAGTCCTGGTCGATCGATGACCAGCGCCTCAATTTCCAGTTCGGCGTCGAGTGTGCCTGGGAAATCAAGAAGGGCAAACTGGGGAAGATGTACAAAAACCCGCTGTACACCGCCATGACCCCCAAATTCTGGAACGCCTGCGATGCCATCTGCAACAAGAATCACTGGCATGTGTGGGGGGTACCCAACTGCGGCAAAGGTGAGCCGATGCAGACGGCGCATGTGGCGCACGGCACTTCACCGGCACGGTTCCGCAAAATCAAGGTGGGGGTGAGCAAATGATAGGCAAAGACAAGATATTTTCGACCTTCGAAAAAGTGGCGGCCTCATCGAAAGCCGACGAAACCGAAATCGTCTTCATCGGCAACGATACCGGCCTGACCCGTTACGCCAATTCGACCATTCACCAGAACGTCCACGAAAACAACGCCACTATTTTGTTTCGTGCCGTTCGCGGCAAAAAGATCGGCGTCGCCTCAACCAATTCACTGGCCCTCAACGACCTCAAAGCCACGCTGAAAAACGCCATCGAGATTTCCAAATACCAGAAAGACAACAAGCATTTTCCCGGCCTGCCCGGCCCCGAAAACTATGCCAAAATCGACACTTATTTTGAGTCGACGGCCGGTTTCAGACCCAACGATCGGGCGCGGTTGGTCAAAAAAATGTTCTACCGTTCCAATCGTCGTAAATTCACCATGGCCGGGGCCTTCGCGACCGGCGAAGGTGAAATAGCGGTTTTTAACACCAACGGCGTCCGCTGTTATCAGCAGGTGACAGGATCCAGCCTGAACGTGATTGCCATGTCGGATTCATCATCGGGCTACGCCAGCGGCATGTCTCGCGATGTCAATAACATCGACCCGGTGGCGCTGGCCGATATCGCCGTGGAAAAGGCCTACAAAGCCAAAAAACCCAAACCGCTAAAAGAAGGGGAATACGAAGTTATTCTCGAACCGGCCGCGGTTGCCGAAGCGATGGAATGGACAAATTATATCGCCTTTGGCTCTAAAACGTTTGAAGAAAAAACCTCTTTTGTCGCCCACAACCTCGGTAAAAAAATCATGGATGAGTCCATTACCATCTACGACGACGGTAACGACCTGTCAGGCATAGCCATTCCGTTCGATTTTGAAGGCGTGCCCAAAAAGAAAGTCGTCTTTGTGGACAAGGGCGTTCCGAAAGGCGTTGTCTATGACCGAATTTCAGCCAATCGCATGGGCACTAAATCGACCGGTCACGCCCTGCCGGCCATTAATTCCGGCGAGGGAGCCGTAGCTCTGAACCTGTTCATGGCTCCCGGCAATAAAACCCGCGAGGAAATGCTCAAGTCGATGGACCGCGGCATTCTGGTTACCCGATTCCATTATATCAACGGATTTATCGATACGCCCAAAGCCGTCCTGACGGGGATGACCCGCGACGGTACTTTCTGGGTCGAAAACGGTGAAATCAAGCATGGCATAAAAAACCTCCGTTTCACCGATTCCATTATCCGGGCCTTTTCCAACGTGAAGGGTATTTCGAAGGATGTTAAATTAATCCCGTCGTGGTGGGATGCCGTCGGTTGCCTGGCGGTCCCGGCTATCCACCTGGGCTCTTTCAAATTCACGGGAACGACCGACTTCTAGGCCAGATTCCATAAATCATCGCCCCGCGTTTAAATCGCGGGGCGATATTTATATGGGCAAACTCCTGAAACTCTTGTGCCGCCGATTCGTAAATTAAAGCAGTGGACGCATATGAACAGGGAAAGGAGAAACCTTGGCATACATTAAAGCCCTGCTGGTTACGGCCATTGTGGTTGCTGTCCTGCTGATAATATTCATTTTCGGCGCGACCATGGCCCGGGCTGGCGAGACGGTAATAAACATGCGGGATTTCGGCCTTGGCGATTTGGCCGTCGATGGCTTTAAACTTAAGGAGAAGACTCATCTTTCAATAAAGGCGATAGGCGGCCAGACAAAATACGCTGACGAAATGTTCGCCTATGGCTGGATACTGAACGCCCAAAGCCGGGAAGCGGTTTGGGTTATGAATGCCGATGATACCGAACCGTATAAAAAATCAAAGTACCTTCGTGAATATGCCGGTGAAATAACTCTTTCCGCCGGAAGCTATGAGGTCTATTTTTATGTCGGCAATCCGTATATATCCAGAATTACGACCGACAGCAAAGGCTTTGATCAGGTAATCACCATCATCGGTGATATTTTCAGCACCAAAGACTTGAGCCGTATCGACCGCGATTTCGCCGAAGATTCTGATTTGGTCATGATGACAATTGAAGCACCCGCAGGAAGTTTCGAGAAATTCGACCCGGTCAAACAAATGGAGGGAAATTCCTTTATCGACCTGTCCAGGCCGGACGACGATTATTACCAGAAGAAAGGTTTTACCCTCGACCGCAATTTGAAAATCAAAATTATCGCCATCGGTGAATATTCCAGCGGGGACCGCGTCTTTGTTGATTATGGCTGGATCATTAACGCCGCCACCCGCGAAAAGGTCTGGTCGATGGATCGCTGGAATACTTCGTGGGCCGGAGGTGCCAGAAAAAACCGCGGATTCAGCGGCGAAATCGAATTGCCCGCTGGAAATTACCTGGCCATTGTCGGAACCGATGACAGCCATGCTTTCGGGTCGTGGAATCAACCGCCTCCGTATGACCCTCTGCACTATGGCATGGTTCTGTATGTCCTTGATCCCGGGGATAAAAAATATATCCGCGATTATCAGGAGGAATTCTCGCAAAAAAGTCTGATTTCGATAACGCGGGTCAAAAACAGCCAGTTCAAGCAAATGGGCTTTACCCTCACCGAGCCGACCGAGTTGCACCTGTATGCCATCGGCGAATTCGGTTATGACGGCAATTTCGCCGATTATGGCTGGATCGAAAACTATGAGACCGGTGACATCGTCTGGGAAATGACCGAAGACAACACCGAACATGCCGGCGGGGCCAAAAAAAATCGCAAGTTCGATGGCAATATTACGCTTCCGGCCGGAACCTATGCCGTGTACTATGTATCTGATAACTCACACGCCTACCGCGACTGGAATTCATCGCCGCCTATCGACAAGGAATTGTGGGGGATAACCATCTCGGGGGTCGGCAAGAATTTTGACGAAAGTAAAATAGAAATCTTTGAAGACCTGCCCAAAAACACGAATTTCCTGGTTGATATGACGGGAATCGGCGATGATGAGGAGGTGCGGGAAAAATTCACGCTGGATAAAGACAGCAAAGTACGTATCCGCGCCCTGGGCGAGGGCTCTTCGGGCAAGATGTATGATTATGGCTGGATCGAGAAAGTGGGCAACGGCGAAATTGTCTGGGAGATGACCTATCGCAAAACCCGGCATGGCGGCGGTGCCAGCAAGAACCGTATGGTCAACCAGACGATTTCCCTTGAAAAAGGTTCATACTATGTCCGCTACGTGACCGATGGTTCGCATTCCTTTCCCGATTTCAATGCTTCACCACCCATAAATCCTCAAAAATGGGGTATTATAGTCTCATTGGAAAAGTAACACCCTTGTCTCTTCCTTTTCCCGGCGGAATGTTATGGTAATAAAGCATTCCGCCTTTTTATTAAAATTTAAAATACTGCTACCGGTTGCCGGCTGGCGGCTTTGACGGGGACCGTGATGGTGATTATTGTTCCTTGGCCGGGTTGCGACTCCACGTGCAATCGGCCGTGATGATTGTCGATGATTCTCTTGCAGACCAGAAGGCCAAAACCGTGGCCGTTTTCCTTGGTCGTGAATCGGGCATTGAAGGCCTGCTCCAGATGTTCCGGGCTGAACCCGGAGCCGTTATCTTCGATCGTCAGCGTAAAATGTCCGGCGTCATCGGACAATACCGTCTTTATTTTAACGACACCGCCGCCGTCATGATTGTCACGGGTGGCGTCGGCCGCGTTATTTATCAGATTATAAAGAAGTTGTTGAAACTGGCTTTGGTCAGCCACCGTGGCAATATCCTGCGCCGAACGATCAAACATCACTTTGACATTCTGCATTCTCTTCTGCGCCAGCAGATATTGCAGTATGTTTTCTATTAAATCATTGACGCGGCATTCGGTGTAATCGCTTTCCATGCCCGAATAATCCATCAGATTGGATGTGAATTTCTTCATCTGCTCCAGATTGGCCATGATCGCCCCCAAATACTTCTCCAGGTCATCGTAGTTTTTTTTCTTGAGATGATGCTCCAATAGCGACAGGTTGCCGGATACCACGCCGAGAAAATTGTTCAACTCGTGGCCGATTTCCGCCGACATTTCACCCTTGGCCGCCATTTTCTCGAGCTGAATGGTCTGATCCTGCAAATCCTTGAGGCGGCCATACGCCAATCGCGATTCCTCCAGCAGCGTGATATTTTCCAGCGAGATGGCGATTTGATTGGCCGTTATGCACAGGAACTTGAGATCGCTTCCCTTGAGAGTGTCGGAGTCTTCGGGGTAGCCCAGAATGAGCATCCCGAACAATCGTGAGCCCCGTTTGAGAGCAATATTGACCAATTGATCCGAACCACCGAACCAGGGCGGGATTAGAAAACTGGCCATGGCGCGGTCGCCATATAGTTTGTAAAGCGGGTGTTCCTCCAGTGAACCGATAATGGCCGGAGCGTCAAGGTCCGGCGTGAGCTCCGTAAAGTAATCTCTTCCCAGCGGGATTACGGTTTCGATAAAATCATTACCCCCCAGATTGGCCGTGGATACGACTTCGACGTCGTGCCGGGTGCCGGTTTTATAAACGATGGCGCCCCGACCTGCCCGCGCCTGCATCATGGCGAACCCCAGCGACAGGCGCACCAAAGACTTGCGATCGCCCATGGTGTACATCAATTCATTCAATTCCGAAAGCCGGCTCAACTCGTTATTGAGGGTTTTTTCCGTTTCATTCTTTTTCTTGCCGATGGCGTTCTTGACGGCCTGACGAATCTCATTCAGCTCGAACGGCTTCATGATATAGTCATAGGCTCCCTCTTTAATGGCATCTTTGGCGGAATTGAGATTCGCATAACCGGTCATGAACATGACCCCGATCGAAGGAATCAACTCCCGGGCCATGCGGGCCAGCTGTATCCCGTCGCAATCGGGCATGCGAATATCGGTCAGAATAAAATCGAAAAAGCCTTTTTCAAGCTTTTGAATCGCCTCGTCGGCGCTTTTGGCCAATTCGATATCATAGCCGCTGTCCTCAAGGGCATCATGAGCCAGCGATAAAACGATTTCTTCATCATCGACAATCAGAATTTTGGTCGTCTGCGCGTCCATCGGCGATGTTTCGCTAAAATACTTTTATTTCTTTGACATTCAGAAAATGCTTAAGCATGTGGCGGAGTTCATCGAGATCGAAAGGTTTATTCAGACAGCAAATGGCGCCCGCCTCCTGTGCTTCCTCGGCATCCACGTCCGGAAAGGAATCGGTCATGATGATCGGAATATCCGGCTTGATTTCCTTGATGCGCACGACCGTCTGACGGCCGTTCAGGACCGGCATATGCACATCGCAGAAAATCAGGTCATAATCGTTCTTTTCAACCTGTTGGGTGCCGATCAGACCGTTTCCGGCCAGGTCGACCTTGAAACCGAAGTCGGTCAGAACATCTTTCAATAACTCCCGTATCACCGGGGCATCGTCTATTACAAGAACGCGGTGGGTCATGGTCGGGCATCCCCCTTGTCCGACTCCGGCCGGGGCCGATTGTATATGGCCTTTTCCACCTCGGTCCTCAATTGCTTGATCGTGAACGGCTTGGACAGGTAGGCGTCGATGCCGTGTCCGACGGCGCTGGTTACCGACATCAGCGTCGAGTATCCGGAAATTACAATGATTCCCGATTCGGGGTAATTTTCCCTGACGAAACGGACGACTTCTTCGCCCGGAACACGCGGCATCTTCATGTCGGTGATGACCAGGTCGAAACGCTTGTCTTTCAGGCGGGTGATGGCCTCGTCGCCGTCCGAGGCCTTTTCCACTTCGAAGTCCTCCAACACTTCAAAGAGGAATTCCCGCATGACTTCTTCGTCATCGACAACCAGGATGCTTTTGGTTGAGATTGCCATAGTTCGGATGTTATTCCATTTAGTTTTATTTATTGGCTTTATCGGCCGTCTGGGCCGATTTCTCCAGTTGAAATATTATCGTGAAATTGGTTCCTTTGCCCACCTTCGAATCGATCTTGATTTCACCGCCGTGCTCTTTGATGATACCGTAGCTGACCGACAGGCCCAGCCCGGTTCCTTTACCGACTTCTTTGGTTGTGAAAAACGGCTCGAAAATCCGCTTCAGGTTTTCTTCGCTGATCCCGCATCCCTGATCGGTTATGGTAACTTCCACCGCTCCCGTGAATTCTCCCAATGGCGGCAAATAGCGGGTGTAAATACTTATTTCGGTTTCCGGTTTCGAGGCGTGCATGGCGTTGATTATGACGTTGGTGAAAACCTGCTGCAATTGCCCGGCGTTGCCGGGAATCTGGGGAAGATTGTCGCCGAAATGGCGCGTCAGTCGGATCTGCTGCATCATCAGCTGATGCTCGATAAAAGTCAACGTTTCGTTTATAATATCGTTGATGCTGATCATCTCGAAATCCGCCGAGTGCGATGACCGCGAGAACTTGAGCAAATTTTGAACAATCGTCTTGCACCGGCGCGCCTGCGTTTCTATATCCTTCAAATAGCGGCGATAGGAATCGAGATCCTTGTCGGTCATCTGAACCAGCGGTTTCTTTTCCATTTTTTCCAGTGTGAACTGGGCGTACCCCAGGATCCCGCCCAGGGGATTATTCAGTTCATGAGCCACACCGGCCGCCAGCTGTCCCAGTGCCGCCATTTTTTCCGATTGAATCAACTGCGACTGGGCCTCATCGAGTTCGCGCGTCCGTTCAATTATTTTGCCTTCGAGCGTCCGGTTATATTCCTCGACTTCATCCTGATATCGCTTCAAAGAGTCAATCATTCGGTTGAACGATTGAGCCAGATGACCGATTTCATCCGACCGGTTAATATCCACCGTCTTGGTCAGGTCACCCTTCGATATCTGGTCCGTCACCGCGGCCAGCGTTTCGATCGGTCGGGTTATTACCCGTGCAAAGGCCGACATGATAATAATCGCCGAGATAATGACCA
>CALAMC010000077.1 GCA_937925655.1 uncultured candidate division Zixibacteria bacterium
TGGGGTTCCCCGAGAACCGTTTTCATAACCGGCTGTCGGTCTTTTCCGGGGGAGAAAAAAGCAGGGCTTCCCTGGCCCGCATTCTGGCCGGGCAAAGCAACCTGCTTTTACTCGATGAACCGACCAACCATCTCGATATACAGTCCACCGTGTGGCTCGAAGAATACTTGAGCGGACTGCAAAAAGCTTATATCGTGGTTTCGCATGACCGCACATTTCTGGCCAATACCGTAAATAAAGTCTGGGAAATCAACACGCAAAGGATCGATCAATACTTCAACGGTTTTGACAAATATCTCCTGGAACGGGAGGAAAGGCGGCGCCTTCTGGAGCATCGCTATCGCCATCAGCAGGAAGAAATCAAGCGCATTGAAGAATTCATCCGGCGTAACATGGCTGGACAAAAAACCAAACAGGCCCAGTCGCGGCAGAAATACCTGGCCCGCATGAAACGAATCGAACTGCCCGACGCCGACCGGGCTTCGCATAACATTTCCATCGATTCCAGCGGACGTTCATACAATCTGGTCCTGTCATGCGAAAAAGCCGCCTTCGGTTATGGGCATCACCGCCTGATCGAAGACGTCGACCTGAATCTCTACCGGGGCGAAACGATCGGGCTGATCGGCCCCAACGGTTGCGGCAAGTCAACCATAATCAAAACCATATTGGGAGAGCTTGAGCCGCTCGACGGCCAGGTGGCGATTGGCAATAAAGTCGAGCCGGCCTATTTCGACCAGGAACTATCGGATTTGAATGACAGCAACATTGTTCTCGATGAAATCTGGGAGCTGGACAATCTGGCCGAACCGGCCCGATTGCGGACATATCTGGCAAGATTCGGATTCAGCGGCGAGGATGTCTTCAAAAAAGTTCAATTCCTTTCCGGCGGTGAAAAAACCAAGCTGGCTCTGGCCAAAATTCTCTACCGCCCCGCGAATTTTTTGATATTCGATGAACCGACCAATCACCTCGATATCGATTCGCGCCAGGCATTGGAGGATGCTTTGATCGAGTACGACGGCAGTTGTCTCCTGGTCAGCCATGACCGGTATTTCCTGGACAGAGTGGTCGACAAAATCGCCGTCGTCGAAAACGGGCGACTCAAACTATTCGCCGGCGGCTACTCTTATTACCGGGAAAAGGCCCTGCTGACGCAGGAAATTCCGAAAAAGAGATCGGCCGACCCGGATAAAAAGCGGGCTTACGAGGAATTTAAAAAATCCTCCCAGCAAAAAGGCCGTATCAGAAAAGAACTGCAATCGGTCCGATCCAAAATAACCGCCCATGAAAAAATCCTCGATAACCTGGCCGCCGATCTGGATCACAATATTCCCAAATGGGACTGGGAAAAACTTGAAGCGGCCTCTAAAGAAAAGCTCCGTATCGAGGAGGTGTTAATCGACCTCTATGAAAAACTGGAGCAACTGGAAATAATGGACAGTGAAAATACTGACGCTTAACGCCAGCCCGGTTAAGGAAAGTTCCACCGAAATTCTGCTGGGCAAAATCGTCGAGGGTATCGAAAACTCCGGGCCGACATCGGTGGAAAATAGAATTATTCACTTAAATGACTATGCAATTACGCCCTGTCAGGCTTGCGGGATAAACCCGGAACCGGATTGGTGCATTTATCACGATGATATATACGCCGTCTATGACCTTCTGGTCAATAGCGATATTGTCCTGTTCGGTTCGCCGATATATTTCGACACTGTCTCCGCCCAGGCCAAACTTTTCATCGACCGCTGCAATTGCCTGCGACCCGTGGACTTCGAAACACTGCAATTTTGTCACCGCGTAATCAGAAAGCGATGGGGGGCGATAGTCCTGGTGGGCGGTGACCGCCAGAAATTCGAATGCGCCCGAACTGTCATCGCCGGATTTTTCAAATGGGTTAATATCGAAAATGTCGGGTGTATCGCTCACGCCGGTCACAGCTTCTCGCCCGGCTCCGCCAAGGACAGTTCACAGGCCCAATATGAAGCATTAAGCCTGGGATCAAAGCTGTATCAGGCATCACGCGGTAAATAGACTAATTCCCATAAGCTATTAAAATATAACCGAATCATCTGCTCTCCGGAATGCGCAATATTTGAGCAATATGCCGCCATACGACTATTGCTTTATCCCAATAGTATGCGCCGAATTTCAACTGCCTCCGATAAAATGAATAGTCATGAAGGTGAAAAATAAAAATGGGTCAGGGGGTCTGGAAATCCTTTTGGAAAAGCCGACCCCGTTCGAAATGTCTTTGCCCTGGGGCGACGATCAATTTTCCCGCCGCTTTTTTGAAGTGGTTAATTATTGGGGCATTCCCACCGAAAAGGAAGTTGGCTTTATTACCCAATTTCTAAGGGATGGCGCCAAAGCGCTGGATCTGGCCTGCGGCGGGGGCCGTCATGCCATAGCCCTGGCCGAGCTTGGTTATCGGGTGACCGGGGTGGAAATCGGCAGTTATCCGTTGAAACTGGCCCGGGAACGCGCCGAAGCAAAGGGCCTGTCCATCGATTTTGTCAATGAAGATATCCTCAAGCTCGAATATAATAATCAATTCGACCTCGCTTTTTTAATCTGCGGGCAGATTGGCCATTGTGATCCCCGGCAGGTTCAAACAATATTCAAGAAAGTATCCCGGGCCCTGGTTGATGGCGGAATCTTCATTACTCACGGGTGGCAATTTTCCCGCGAGGACAGGGCCAATTACGTTCGTTGGTACAGCGAGAAAAAACCGTTTTATCTGGAGAATCCGTCCATTGTCCATCGCGAGCAATATTATTTTGAGAAAGAACGGGTCAAGCTGATACGGGATTTGGCCATCGATACCGTCACCCGCGAGGGGCATCTTTACAGTGTCAGCGAAAAAGAGTATACAACCGCGGAATTGACCGATTTTGCCGATGAAGCGGGGATGGAATTGGTCAAAACGTGCGGATCCTTTGACGGCGAACCGTTGACAGATACGTCGGACAGCCGAATCCACGTTTTCAGAATGGCCCGAAGGAAAATGCCGAATATTTTGCCTATCGGGAACTTATATATTCCACTTGCCTTTTTAAAGTTATATGCTATATTTGATTTTCTTGTTTGAAGGCTTTAGAAAGGTTTGAGGAAAAAAAGTGAAAGAGAAAATTCATCCGGAATATTACGAGACGACCATCTCATGCGCGTGCGGCAATAAAATTGAGACGCGTTCGACCGTGAAAAATATCCGTGTGGAAATCTGCTCCAATTGTCATCCCTTTTTCACCGGTCGCCAGAAGCTGATTGATACGGCCGGTCGCGTCGATCGTTTCCGCCGGAAATACGGTCTCGACAAAAAGGACGACAAGAAAAAATAATCGCTGCAGACCAATTTATTCCCCTAATTTAAAGGACGATTCGTATATTTTAACGTTGATATGAATCGTCCTTGTTGTTGGTGTCAGGAAAGGAATAACACATGCCCGATATGTCGGTCGGCGGCCAGGCCGTAATCGAGGGGGTTATGATGCGTTCCAAAGATCGCATCTCAACGGCCGTGCGCGTTCCCTCGGGTGAAATACTGGTCAAGACGGAAGATTATGTTTCCTATAGCCGCCGTTATAAATTTTTCGGTCTGCCGATTATTCGGGGTATAATTACCTTCTTCGAAATGATGTTTATAGGCATCAGATCGCTTAACTTTTCGGCCGATGTTTCCCTCAAAGAAATCGAGAAAAAAGAAGCCATGGATAAGGGCGAGGAATATATCCCGAAAGAAAAGAAATCATCGAGTTTGATGCTCGGCCTGACCGTAGCCATCGCTCTGGCGGTAGGCATCGCGCTGTTTTTCTTTCTACCGCTGGCCATTGCCGAATTGATCGGGTCCAAAAAAGATGCCCTTGCCTTTAATCTTATCGCCGGGGCCATCCGGGTAACCATCTTCCTCGGTTACATGTGGCTGATTTCTCTATTCGGAGAATTCAAAAAGGTATTCCAGTATCACGGCGCCGAGCATAAATCCATTTTCGCCTATGAAAACGGCGATACTTTGACGACGGAAAATGTCGGCCGCTACACGACCTTTCATCCCCGTTGCGGAACCAGTTTCATTCTGATCGTGGTGCTGTCGGCTATTTTAATCTATGCCGTTTCCGATTCGATTTTCGCCTTGATCACCGGGACTCCCCCCACCCTGTTGGAGCGTTTCGCGACCCATTTTTCACTTTTGCCGCTGGTGGCGGGAGGCTCCTATGAGCTTCTAAAGTTATCCGGCCGGACTTGCCGTAATCCGATTACACGATTTTTGATTAAGCCGGGCTTGTGGCTGCAGCGCATCACCACCCGTGAGCCCTCGCCGGATCAAATGGAAGTCGCCATCGTGGCTTTGGAGGCGGCGCTGGGTCAGACCGAATCGCACCTGTCCGTCAAAAAAACTTGCCTTTAGCGTTTTCTTATCTATTATATTCTGTCCTTTTCAAATGAAAGTGTGAGGCCATGCTGGAAATAGTCCAAAAATACGAAAAGAAACTGCAGGAACTCGACAACGCCCTGTCCGACCCTGCGATATTAAGCATCCCCTCGAAAATGAAAGACATCTCGCGCGAGCGCCGCGAGGTGGTGGAAATTCTCGAGGCCGGACGCAAATATAAAAAACTCATGGATTCGATCGCCGAGGCCCGCGATCTGATTAAATCGTCCAATGACCCGGAACTGGTCGATATGGCACGCGAAGAACTGGCCGCCACCGAAGAACAGCTCGATGAAGCCGAACAGGCGTTTAATTATCTTCTGACGCCGAAAGACCCTAATGATGTCAAAAACGCCATTATGGAAATCCGCGCCGGAACCGGCGGCGAAGAAGCCGCCATCTTCGCGGCCGACCTGTTTCGCATGTACTCCCGTTTTGCCGAACGACAGGGCTGGAAAATCGAAATCCTGTCCTCCAACCCGACCGGCATCGGCGGCCTCAAAGAAATCATCTTCCTGGTCAACGGCGATAACGCCTATGGCCATCTCAAATTCGAATCGGGGGTGCACCGGGTACAACGGGTTCCCCTGACGGAATCATCGGGCCGCATTCATACCTCGGCCGCCACCGTGGCCGTCCTCCTGGAAGCCGAAGAAATCGATATTGTCATCAAAGATGAGGACCTCAAAATCGATGTCTATCGTTCCACCGGACCGGGTGGGCAGTCGGTTAACACGACCGATTCGGCGGTCCGTATCACACATATCCCCAGCGGTACCGTGGTTACCTGTCAGGATGAAAAATCCCAGCATAAAAACAAGGCCAAGGCCCTTAAAGTCCTGCGGGCGCGACTTCTGGACAAGGCCCAGGCCGAATATGATAATGAAATCGCCAACGAACGGCGGGCGATGGTCGGAACCGGCGACCGTTCCGCCAAAATACGCACATATAATTTCCCCCAGTCCCGTGTGACCGACCATCGCATTAAGCTGACGGTTCATAATTTAAACGAAATCCTCGACGGTGAACTGGATGAAATAGTCGAATCCCTGCGGCAAAACGACCGGGAGGAACGCCTGGCGCTAAAAACTGAAAGCGACGGGGTATGAGGGTGATCGCATGACGCCGGCATTCGATAAGGGCCACCGTGTCAACGAATATATAATCCTTGAAAAAATTTATCACGGCGGCAAATCCGACATCTATTTCGCCGACGACCCCCGAAACCGACGACGCGTGGCACTTAAAATTTTTCGCGGCGAGTTCTTCAGCCCCGACACGCTGGCAACTTTCCTGTCCCATGCCGCCAATCTTATGCGGCTGAATCATGTCGGGCTGGTAAAAATTCATGAAGTTTTCGTGTTCGAAAGTCATCCGGTGCTGGTCATGGATTTTTGCGAGGGACAATCTCTCACGGAAATGCTTAAGAACTTTGAGGCGACCCCGCAGAAAGCGACGGATATTATGATCCAGGTCCTGGAAACCCTCGATTATGTCCATCGCGAGAATATAATACATGGGCCGATAGCACCATCACAGGTCATTATCGGTCTGGATGGCTCCGCCAGAGTCATCGGTTTTGATGAATTATACTATGATTCACAGGCCGTGGCCATTCACCGGCCCGAATATGCCGCTCCGGAATTGGCGGAAGAATCGCCGCCGGATAAACGTTCCGATTTATTCAGCGTCGGCGTTATTCTTTATGAACTTCTGGCAGGAGAATCGCCCTTTAGAGGCAACAATCGCGCGGAATCTCTGGAGCTGGTTAAGACACACACACCGACCGCCCTTTCTAAAATCAGGCCGGAATTGCCCCACCGACTGGATAATATTCTCCAGCGTTTATTGAGCAAGGAGCCGGACCATCGGTATCAAAATGCGGCCGACGTCATCCATGATTTGCGGGGATTAACGCTCGGCGACAACGCCGCATCCGAAGTCAAGCCCGCCGTGGACTGGTGGAATCGCTATGTTGTTCCGGCCGCGGTTGCCGTATTGATAATTATCGCCCTTTTGTGGATTCTTCGCCGATAATTGTTGTCTACAAGCTATAAACGCGGAAATGCGCGGTTCCGTCGAAGTTGTCGAATGTCACTGTAATGGTCCAGTTGCCGGGAATCCCAATCGCACTTTCCTCGGTGCCGCTTTCAAGAAGATCGCTGACGTAAACTTCCACATTGCCCCCGTCCTTAATCCTGATTATCGCGGTACCTTCGTCACGGTCGCTCATATGATCGATAGCGGCCCGGGCTTCGGTATTGGTCCAGGTGTAACTCAAAACGGCGCTGGCGTCAAAGGTATTCGTCAGGGTGAACTCGAAGTTACCCAGAACATTCGTGACATTCGGATTGAGACTGTCAACCGGGTTGTCATGACAACCGGCTATAAGCATTATAAATGCCAAAACCGATAATAATCGGGAAAGCTCCATTTTCATACTCATTATACCGTCTGTTCGCAAAATATCTTGACAATTTTTCAAATGTCAATAAAATAGGGGCAAGACATTAAAGCAATATTACCCTGTTTTGGAGGGTTATTCATGACCATTGGCACGGTGACAATAGCTTAAAGTGCCATGCCCGACGGCAGTCGTCATGACCGCCGTTTAAAATGTATCCTTAAGACCAAATCGCCGCCCCGGGCGGGGTTTGATTATTCTTTTGGCGCGGGCGTGGAAAACGTTCGCGGCCGTAATATTCCCATACATAGGCCGCGGTGAGTTGCGGATTTTAATTTCTATTGGAGAAATACAATGGATATTTACCAGTTGGGTTGGAATAAATTCTTCGAAGATAATTTTACCGCCCTTGATGGGCACGAAAACTTTCGTCCGGCGCGCGTCTCCCGCCAATACCGTAATCTTTATCATGTGTTCGGTGCGGATGGCGAATACCCGGCAGAGGCATCCGGGAAATTCCTGTTCCAGGTTCAGGGCATGCACGACTCGCCGACCGTCGGCGACTGGGTGGCCGTCATATATATCGAAAGCGAAAAGAAAGGCATTATTCAACATCTGCTTCCCCGGCGCAGTTACTTTTCACGTAAGGCGGTTTTGGCCGGGGGGCCGAAATACGGTGACGGCCGTATCGAACGCCAGGGCCTGGCGGCCAATATCGACACCGTCTTTCTGGTCACCGGGCTGGATAATAATTTCAATATCCGCCGTATCGAGCGCTATGTTGCCGTGGCCCATGACAGCGGTGCCGCACCGGTGATAGTTCTAAACAAGGCCGATCTCCGCGGCGACCTTGACACGGTTATAGCCGAAGTTGAAAAAGCCGCCTGCGGACTGCCCGTGCTGGCCATAAGCGCGGCACAAAATCAGGCCCTGGGATTATTACGGCAATATCTCCGGGCCGGTCAAACGGTGGCCTTTTTGGGTTCATCGGGTGTCGGCAAATCGACCATAATCAATCGCCTTCTGGGTGAAGATCGTCTCAAAATCGGCGATGTGCGCTCCGAGGACAGCCGCGGCAGGCACACCACGACCCACCGCGAGTTGATCCTTCTCCCCGATGGCGGCATGGTCATCGACACCCCGGGTCTGCGGGAAATCCAAGCCTGGGGCGACAACAACGACCTGTCACGTACCTTCGAAGATATAGTTGCCATCACGGCGCAGTGTCGTTTCTCCGACTGCAGTCATAACGGCGAGCCGGGCTGCGCGATTGCCGCGGCATTGAATGACGGTACTCTCGACCCCGGACGGTACAAGAATTACCTTAAGTTGCGCCGCGAAATCAAACACCTTGATATCTGCAAAAACGTGAAGGAGCGACGAAAATCCGAACGGGAGTTTGACAAAAAAATAGCCCAATATCATCGCCAGGTTAAAGAAATGAGAAAAAAAGGATTGCTGTAACACCGTTTTAATCATATAAAACGGACTGCCTGTAGTTACAACCGATAAGGAATAAAAACATGCAATATCGAAAATATAACCCCAAAAAAGACAAAGAAGCCGTCCATCAGATATGGTATGACTGCGGCTGGATTCAGCAGGGTTACCCGGACCCGATGGATATTCTGATCGAAAAGGCGCGCACTATAGTCGCCGACGTTAACGGTCATCCCGAGTGTCTGGTGGTCAGCTATTTCGGTGACATTCGCCATTTCGACGAAGAACTGAAATTTTCCGCCATCGCCGGAGTGACCACGTCGCTCCTGGCGCGCAAGCAAAAACTGGCGGCGGGCCTTACCGCCGCTAAGTTGGCCGAGGACGTCCGCGATGGGGCCCTGGTATCGGGCCTGGGCATGTTCGAGCAGGGCTATTATGACAAACTCGGTTTCGGGACGGGGCAGTACGACCATATTTTAACCTTCTCGCCCGCATCGCTCAATGTGACTGTCAGTCCCCGAGTTCCGCTCCGTCTGGGCTTCCAGGACTGGAAACGGATTCATAAAGCCCGCCAGAATCGCCGGCGGCGGCATGGTTCCGTCAATATGCATATTCCCGAAAGTACCCGCTGGGAAATGGTCAAGGATAAAAGCTCGTTCGGATTGGGATACACCGACGATAACGGCACTCTGACGCATCTGGTATGGATATCCGGTCGCGGCAAAGAGCGCGGGCCGTTCTGGATACCGTGTATGGTTTATCAAAACTTCGAGCAATTTCATGAACTGATGGCCCTGTTGAAAAGTTTCGGGGAACAGATTATTACCATAAGAATCATCGAGCCGCCCGACGTTCAGTTCCAGGATCTTCTCGACCGGCCAATCCGTCACCGCAATATTACTTACAAGGGCGATGAGGAAAATCGCAATCTCGCCGTTGCCTGGTGGCAAATTCGGATTTGCGACCTGACCGGCTGTCTGAAAAAGACGCATTTCGAAGGCAACGAAGTTAAATTCAATCTCGAACTTTATGACCCGATTGAAAAATACCTGGATACGGGCTCCACATGGCGCGGTATCTCGGGCGACTACTCGATCGTGCTGGGTCCGAAGTCGTCGGCCAAAAAAGGACTGACCAGAGGATTACCGACTCTCAAAACGACGGTCAATGCTTTTTCGCGCCTTTGGCTGGGGTGCCGAAGCGCCGCGGCTTTGACCGCGACCGACAATTTCATCGCCCCCGCCAAACTGATAACCGGGCTGGATGCACTTATAAAAACGCCGGCCCCGCACGTTGACTGGCCGTTTTAAATGGGAAACAAATAATATGAGTAATTGTGATAATAATCTGCCCTGCCATCACGGCCCGGCCGAACAGATCGGTGATCACCACCAAAACGAGACAATTCGGTTGTTGTACGAGCGCGGCAGTTGCCGCAGTTTCGAGTCCGGGAATATACCCGACGACGTGCTGAACACGATTCTCAAAGCCGGTATTCACGCCCCAACTGGCGGCAATCTACAGCCATACTCGATTATTAAAATTCGTGACGAGGCGACACGCAAAAAGCTGGGCCAAATGTGCGAACAGGAATTTATCGGCGAGGCGCCCGTCAATTTACTCTTTTGCCTGGATTGGCACCGCCTGCAACGCTGGGCTATGCTCGAGGGCGCCCCGTTTACGGCTCACGATGCCTTTCGGCATTTCTGGATCGGTTTTCAGGACGTCATCATCGCCGCCCAGAACATTTGCACCGCCGCCGACGCGATGGGCCTGGGATCGGTTTATATCGGAACCATCATGGAATTTATCAAAGAATCCCGGAATATGTTCGAACTGCCCGACGGTGTCCTGCCGGTAGTATTATTATGCCTGGGATACCCCAAACACCGCCCCGAACCACGCAAAAAACTGGGCCTTGATATCATTGTCCATGACGAGAAATATCATGAACCCGATGACCGCACTTTACTGGATGCATTCGACGCCAAATATCCGCTCAAGCCCGAAATAACAAAAGACCGACTGGATAAAATTTTTGACGTGGTTCGGCGCGTGCGGGGCCGCGACGCCGCCGATAAATGCCTCGAAGAGATAAAAAAGCGCGGGTACATTAACTTCGCTCTGCGTTATTTTGCTCTGCATTATGCGGCCGACCAAATGCCCCTGCACAATACGGAATTTATGAAGGCGATCGAAGACGCCGGCTTCGGTTTTTTTAAACCATACCGGCTCAAGGAAAGCTAATTGCCGCCGTTTTCGAGTTTGGTATAATCGATTTCCGACCCCAACACGCTGTGAGGAATCAAATAAACCACAAACGTTGCGATGGCGGCGGTGATTATCCAGCCGCGTCCGGAATTCTTTCTGGATTTCCAGAGCGCCATGGCCCAGAAAAAAAAGGCGACGATGGTTTTGTTGTCGGTCAGGTCATGGCCAAACGGCCAGCCGGTCCAGAAGGCATCAAAGGCGAATTTTTGTACCATAGGCCCGAAAACCAGCCCCCCACCGGCCAGTAAAACGGTGGTTGCAAGGGTGTATCTATATAACGACGAACCCTTCACCAGTGCCTGCAGACCGGTTCGGGTCGACATAAACATCCAGGTCAGCATAAAGAATACATGCGGCCACAAAATATACGGCGGCACCGGCCCCTTGAAGCGCATAACCACCGGTTCTCCGGTCAAAACGTGCGCAACCTGATCTTTACCGGTAAGTGTGATCTGATAGCTGACCTTTCCCGCCATAGGCTGTTTGGGGATAAAGAAACTCAAATACTCGCCCTCACGGCTCAAATCCGCCACCGTCCAGTCGTCATGGCTTTTGAAACGGCGGTATTTTATCTGACCGGTTATATTCGTATCGGGCGCTTTTATTTTTATCTCGGCGTCAGTGGTTGTATCATGCGTTCTGATCAGCTTGAAATCGATGCTTTGACCGTCGATGGTCACCGATCCGCGCTCCGGGTGCGTCGGGCCCGTCAGGCGCTGATAAACGACCGAAGCCATTGTCAGGACAATGGCGATTATCCACAAAACGATTGCTTTCATCATAATAATAGACTTTCGGAGTCCTTAATCTTAATTTCGTGCCAGTATAATAAAATTCACAAATTTCGGCAATCTTTCATTTCAATTAGATTGACAGTTTTATAACAAGCGGGCTATATTAAAGTTCTCATGCTGGAAGCGCTGGATAAAAAGAAACTGGCCCGACTGGCCCTCGACGACGCCCGCAAATTCGGGGTGACTTATGCCGATGTCCGCATCGAGGCCATCGAAGACCAGAACCTGTCCCTTGCCAACGGCACCGTGGAGCCGATTGACAGCGCCCTCTCAATCGGGATCGGCATCCGGGTCATAAAAAACGGCGCCTGGGGATTTGCCGCGACCGATGATTTGCGTGAAGCGGTTATTCGCGAAAAAACCCGACTGGCGGCCAGTATTGCCGAGGCCTCGGCCAAAATCAACAAGACGACTATCGATCTGGCCCGGGTTAAACCGGTCAGCGCCGAATATACGTCATCTTATGAAATAGACCCTTTTACCGTTGCTCTGGACGAAAAAATCGCCTTTCTGCAGGATATTGATAAAGCCATTATCGATGTCGGCGTTGATGGCATGAACAGTCGCAATGTATTTGCATCTTTTCGGCGTCGGGATAAATATTTCGCTTCCAGCGAGGGAGCCGATATTTCCCAGCTTCTGATTCAAACCGGGGGCGGACTTTCTATGGGCCTGGCCAAATCGCACCGGGAACGCTACGAACGCTCCTTTCCGTCATCTTCCGGCCAGTACGAATGCAAGGGGTATGAGCTTCTTGAAGAACTCAAGTTAAAGGAAAATATCCCCCGCCTGGCCGAGGAATTAAAAATGCTCCTGGCCGCAGAAAACTGTCCACAGAAGAAATCAACATTGCTCTTATCCGGCGACCAGGTTTCACTTCAAATGCATGAATCGATCGGTCACCCGCTCGAACTGGACAGGGTTTTCGGTGCCGAACGCGATTTTTCGGGGACGTCCTTCGCCACCCCCGACAAGCTGGGAAACCTGAAATATGCCTCGGATATCGTTACCGTTGTTTGCGACTCCACCGCTCCTCATGGATTGGCCACATATGGCTACGACGACGAAGGCGTTCCGGCCCAACCGGTACCGCTTATCAAAGACGGGATACTGGTCGACTATCTTTCCTCACGAGAAACGGCGGCAAGAATCGGCCATGAATCGACCGCCTGTATGCGCGCCAACAGCTGGATAAACATCCCCATCGTGCGCATCGCCGGAATTAACCTTATCCCCGGAAACAAGAGTTTCGAGCAATTATTATCGGAAATCGACGACGGAATATTCATGGACACGGTGCGCTCGTGGTCAATCGATGACGAACGGCGCTATTTCCAGTTCGGCTGTGAAATCGGCTGGCTGATTAAAGGCGGCAAATTGACCACGCCGATAAAGAACCCGACCTATTCGGGCTGTACCACCGAATTCTGGAACAGCTGCTCCGGAATAGCCGATAAAAATTCCTGGCGCATCTGGGGCACCCCCAACTGCGGCAAAGGCCAACCCGGTCAGAACGCCCGCACCGCCCAGGGAGCTTCCCCCTGCCGCTTCGATAACGTGGAGATCGGAACCGGATCATGATATTAAATAAAGAAACGGCTCAAACGATCCTTCAGGCGGCATTGTCACACGCCAGCGCCGACATGGCCGAAGCCGTCATCGAGCAGGACCGCCTGGCCCTGACCCGTTTCGCCGAACGCCGCATCACCGACCATATCGATCAGGATGAAACGACACTCTATATTCGATGTGTCCGGGATAAGAAAATAAGCGTCATTGCCACCGGTAACCTATCACCCGATGGCATAAAAAAAGCCGTCATTGACTGCGAAGCGATGCTGGCTTATATGGTTCCCGATGATAACTTCATATCGCTGGCCAAACCCGATAATGCCGTGGTTGTGGAAAACCGCATCTCGGAAAACACCGCCGATTTCGGCCCCGATAAACGAGCCGAGGCCATCGCCGGAATATTCGGCGTCGCCAAAAAGGGCTTGTGCGAGTCATCGGGAGCACTGCGCCTCGAGCAAAAAACCCTCGCCGTAGCTAATTCCCTGGGCCTATCCCGATATTTCACCGGCAATCAGGCCCAGATTAGCATGACTCTGGCCGGAATGCAAAACAATTCCGGCTGGAGCATGGGTTACCATCACGATGCTTCTCAAATCGCCATCGACAGACTCGCCCTGACAGCCCTCCAGAAATCAATGACCTCGCGCGATCCGATATCACTCGATGATGGTAAGTACACCGTCATACTGGAACCGGCGGCGGTGGGTCAACTTTTAATTTTATTGTCTTTCATGGGCTTCGGATGTGCCACGCTCTATCAACGCCGTTCTTTCATGGCCGGTAAAATCGGCGAAAAAATCGCCGGCGAGAACTTCACGGTTTTCGAAGATCCGCTCGATATGGACTTTACCACCCCTTTGATCGATTACGAAGGCGTTCCGAAAAAAAAGGTCGCCCTGATCGAAAACGGCATTGCCCGGGGCGTCGTATACAACACCTACTATGCCAATCTGATGAATACCGAGTCGACCGGTCACGCTCTCGCGCCCAATAACAGCTATGGCCCTTATCCCAAAAACATGGTCGTCGCCGCCGGGGATTCGTCGCTCGACGATATGATCAAAAGCACCGAAAGGGGCATCTTGATTACCCATTTCTGGTATTTGAACTTCCTTAATCCCATGCAGACTATGGTTACCGGAACGACCCGCGATGGCACTTTCCTGATCGAAAACGGTCAGGTTTCATCGCCCGTCAGAAATATGCGCACCAACCAGTCAATCCTTGAGGCTTTTTCTAACATCACTGCCATATCAAAGGAGAGAATAGTTTATCCGCAATATTCGGTGCTCATGAAAGTCCCGGCCATGAAAATCGACAATTTCAATCTGGCCGCGGAATCAGAGGATAACGCCAAATGTTAAGAAGAGATTTTATTAAAGCCGGGTCGATATTTATCGGCGGGATGGTATTGCTTCGGGAAATTCCGCTGGCCGACAGCGATATTCAAAGAGGCCACTCGTCCTCCAACCGTCCCCCGCACATATGGCATCACGGCCAGCGCCGCTGTGGATGCGCCACGCCACCGGAAAAACAGGCCTTGATGGAATGGGGCCTTTACGGAACTTTGCCGGATTGATATGGACCGACGACTATTCCACCAGCTAATCAAAGACGCCGAAGAGCGTCTGCGCCAGGCCGGAATCGAATCCCCCGCCGCCGAAGTAGAACTGGTCCTGCTCCATTTGCTCGATGTCGAAAGAATTAATCTGTATTTGTACGGCGATCGGCTGATAAACGACAATATCCTCGCAAAATTCCAAAAGATTATCGAAAAACGCGCCACGCGTTACCCTCTCCAGTTTATTCTTAAAGAAGCCTGGTTTTATGGGCGCAAGTTTTTTGTCAGCCCGGATGTCATGATCCCGACGCCGGAGACCGAGCTCTTATGCGTCACGGCTCTCAATTTTTTGAAATACGGCAATCTTGACACAGCCAAAGTTCTTGACCTGGGGGTCGGGTCGGGGGTGATATCGGTCACGGTCGCCGCCGAATATGATAAGGTCGAAATCACGGCTGTGGATATATCCGAAAATGCTCTTAAAATCGCCCAAAAAAACGCGGCAACCTTCGGCGTATCAAAAAAAGTATCTTTTATTTGTTCCGACCTTTTCGATGCTCTCGATACGAAACAGAAATTCCATCTGATTTTATCCAACCCGCCGTACATATCCGACGGTGAATATAGCGGCCTTCCCCCCGAAGTGTTGGCCGACCCGAAAATATCGCTGGTCTCGGGAAGCGAAGGCATGGATATAATCAACCGCATTATAAAGCAGGCCCCGAATTATCTCGTCGAGGGCGGAGCCGTCATGTTCGAAATCGGCTATGACCAGGCCGAAAAGGTGGCGAAAGCAGTTGAACAAGACGAGCGATATAAATCATACTCCATCTTGAAAGACTTGAATAATATTGACCGAATCGCCTTTTTGAAATTCTGATTATTATGTCGGCAAAAACCAACCGTAGCCGGGTCGCAGAAACTAAAACGGCTCTCCGGGCACGTGCCGGAAAAATCATCGCGATTCTTAAAAAGACTTACCCCGACGCAAAATGCTCGTTGACGTACATGACGCCGCATCAGCTTCTGGTGGCGACCATTCTTTCCGCCCAGTGTACCGACGAACGCGTCAACATGGTAACACCGCGGTTGTTCAAAAAATACAGGAGTGTTGCGGATTTTGCCGGGGCCAATATGAAAGAGCTTGAAGACGACATTCGCTCGACCGGTTTTTTTCACAATAAGGCCAGGGCCATTATTGGCTCGGCGCAAATTATTCTCGATAAATATAACGGCCAGATGCCGCGCACGCTGGGTGAAATGGTGGCATTGCCCGGCGTCGGCCGCAAAACCGGCTCCGCGGTTTTGGGCGAGGCCTTCGGGATTGCCGAGGGCATCGTGGTGGACACTCATGTCAGACGAATTTCAAACAAGCTGGGCTTCACCAAACAATCCGACCCGATAAAAATCGAACGCGACCTCATGGAAATAATCCCCCACGATGACTGGATTAAATTCACGCACCTCATGATCGACCATGGCCGTGCCATATGCATAGCCCGGCGTCCCAACTGCAAATTCTGCCCTCTGGCAAAATTATGCCCCTCGGCGGAAACAAAATAGCAACTACGATCATATAAATTTCGTCCGATATTGATAAGAGAACCATGTTAACGACCATTTTTATCATATTGGTTTTGTTGATCGCCATATTGCTGGCGTCATCGCTAAGGTTGCGCTTTAAATTCAACGATGAGGTCAGATTTATCGCGGCCGGCTATATAATCGTCGCAGTTTTCTTTGATATTACAAATTGGCGGTTAACATTCAGACTGGCCGGAATTCCGGTTAAACAATTGGCTGTCGGCAAAACGGCAAAAAACAAAGCCCCCTCTGAAAAACCGGTCAAAAAACGTGAAGTCCGGAAAAGATGGTTTCAGCGACCGCAACTGAAATGGGACTATGCGAAATGGATACGGCAACTGCTCGGCAAAGTTCGCGTGCGCCATCTCAAGCTGGATATCTCCGGCGGGTTCGAGGACCCCTATCATACCGGCAACGCCACCGCCATTTACTGGACGGCCAAAGGAATGGCTCCGAATATTATGTCACATGTTGACTTTTCCCCGGATTTTGGCGCCAATCGGATGAATTACAGAGGAAATGGTTTGATTACCTTGCGGATGTATTATATTATAAAATTAGTGGTTCGGTTACTTGCCGACTTAACTAAAACGAAAATTAGCAGTTTTTCTATATTGAGAAAGAAAGGAGTCAGCTATGGCTGATAACAAGGTTTCGGAAATTTTAAAAGACATTGTCGGGGAATTGAAAGAAATCGCCCGCTCCCAGTCGGTGGTTGGTGACCCGATCACGGTCGGCGGCAAAACAGTAGTTCCGGTGGTTAAAATCTCGGTCGGTTTCGGCGCCGGCGGCGGCCAGGGCGAACAAAGCGGCAAAGGCTCCGGCTTTGGAGGTGGCGGCGGCGGCGCGGCTCGAATTGAACCGTCCGCTTTCATTATAATGGATGACAAAAAAATATCCTTGCTTTCGGCCAAACCGGGCAAACTCGACGCATTGGTTGAGGCGATTCCGGATTTATTCGGAAAGATAAAAGAATTCAAAGGCAAAATATCCGGGGATAAGGGCGTTGACAACACTGGCCCGGAAATCACTGAAAGTGGCTTCGAAACCGGGGATGATACTCCGAAATACTAATAAATTTTCGACCGTTTAATTTAAAACCGCCGCAACTTTGCGGCGGTTTTTTTATAAAGAACTGGTTTCAAGGCCAGATTATGAAATCGACAATGCTTTAGACATATCACTGCCTTTTTTAACAAAAAGCATCTCTTTGACTTACACCCCCGATTTAACTGCTTGGTATTTTTGCCGGAATTATGTATATTTTGATGCGATAAACTGCAAAACGGCTGTTCAGTTTTTGAGCAGTCCTGACGATAAAAATAGGAGAAACTGTGGACTATCCATTGTTGTTATTATGGATGGCGGGAGGAGCCGAGGGATCGGCTGGGAGCGGTGGTTTTTTGGCCACCTGGGGGATGATGATCCCGCTGTTTCTGATCATGTATTTGCTTTTGATCAGACCCCAGAGAAAAAGACAGAAAGAACATGAAAAGCTGCTGACGGAGTTGAAAAAAGGCGACAGAGTCGTGACAAACAGCGGTATGTATGCCACCATTTTCGCCATCAACGAGGACAAAGGCACGATCGTTTTGAAACTTAATGATGAAGTCAAGGTCGAGTTTTTGAAATCCTCCATAGCGGCTCGAGTGGATAAGTAAATACACTTTAGGAGCATTTCCGGGCTGTGAGACAAATCGTTACATACGGCAACGATGTGTTGCGCAAAAAAGCCGCACCGGTACACGAGATCGATCAGGAAATAAAAGATTTGGTGGCGGATATGATTGCCACTCTTAAGGACGCCAACGGATTAGGTTTGGCGGCGCCCCAGGTGGGCGAAGCAAAAAGAATTTTTATTGTGGATCTATCCCCGGTGGACCTGACCGAAGATGTCAGGGTCTTTATTAATCCGGAGATTATTGAGGCTTCCGGCGAAGTTACCATGGAAGAAGGTTGTTTATCATTTCCCGGTATATTTCAAAAGCTGACCCGCCCGCAACACGTTCGGGTAAAAGCGATGGATTTGACCGGCAATGAATTTGTACTGGAGGCCGATGGCATTCTGGCCCGAGCCATATTGCATGAATACGATCATCTCGATGGAAAGCTTTTTATCGATTATCTCTCGTCGCTTTCACGCGCCATGCTAAGCGGCCGATTGCGCCGACTCGCCGCCGCATCGTAGCGACCCGTCATCCCATGCCCGGATGACATGTCCTTTATGAAGATGGTTTTCATGGGGACGCCGGATTTTGCCCGGCGGCCGCTGGAGTATTTGCATCGAAATTCGCGCCATAAAATCCTGGCGGTGGTAACCGGCCCGGATAAACAGGCCGGACGCGGCCGCAAAATAGCAGCCACACCGGTTAAAGAGGCCGCCGAAACTTTGGGTCTTCCTGTTTTGACGCCGGAATCACTCAAAGATGATTCTTTCGCCGCCCGTCTGGCCGAATTCCATGCCGATATTTTTGTGGTCGTGGCTTTCAGAATACTGCCACCACGAATATTCGAGATGCCCCGGCACGGTTCGATTAACCTCCATGGTTCCCTTTTGCCCAGATACCGTGGCGCCGCCCCGGTTCAATGGGCCCTGATTAACGGCGATACCGAAACCGGTCTGACGACCTTCTTCCTGAAAAAACAGGTCGATACCGGTTCCATAATCTATCAGGAAAAAATCGCCATCGAACCGGAGGAAATTTTCGACGAGCTCTACGAACGTATGTCTCTACTGGCCGGCCCGGTTATTGAAAAAACTCTGGACCGGGTCGAATCAGGCGACTGCCGCCCAATTGAGCAGGACAATGTTCTGGCCACGGCCGCCCCCAAAATTATGCCCGATGACGGTCTTATCGACTGGAATACGGACTCCCGCCGAATCGTGAATCTGATTCGCGGATTATCGACAATTCCCGGAGCGTTTACCTTCTTTCGCGGCCGGAAAGTCAAAGTATTCAGGGCATCGTCCTGCCCGGGCTCTCTCTCGCCCAGCCATCAACCGGGACAAATTATCCCCGACAAACGCCGCCTGTTGGTAACAGCGGCCGACGGCATTGTGGAAATACGGGAACTGCTGGTTGAGGGCAAATCGAAAATGACCGGAGAAGCCTTCTTGCGCGGCTATAAACCATCTTCTGAAGACTCATTTGCACACGATTGAACGGAGAAACTATTGAAATGAAAAAGGAAATTCTGATTAACGCCACCGAATACGAAACCCGCGTTGCCATTCTCGAAGACGACCGTCTGGTGGAACTCTATATCGAACAGCCGCAAAGTCAACGGTTGGTCGGGAACATTTACAAAGGTAAAATTAAAACCGTCCTGCCGGGTATGCAGGCGGCCTTTATCGACATCGGCATGGAAAAGGCCTCTTTTCTGCACGCCTCGGATATCGGCGATGTCACCCAGCATGATCATTATGACCCGGAATACGTCGACGATGAGCCCCCTGCGGAAATTGTGAGAAAACGCCGCCGGGAGGGCATCGAAAATGTCCTCAAAGAAGGCCAGGATGTGCTGATTCAGGTCATCAAGGAGCCCATTTCGACCAAGGGGCCGCGCGTAACGACCGAAGTGTCGCTACCGGGACGATACCTGGTGTTGGTTCCTGATGACGACCATGTCCGCGTTTCGCGACGCATTTCCAACTGGAATGAAAAACGCCGGCTCAAAAAAATCATCTCGCCCCTTCGTCCCGAGGGCTTCGGTTTTATCGCCCGCACCGAGGCCGAGGGCCGAAGCGAGCAGGACTTTAAAAACGACGTCAAGCGGCTTATGAAATTATGGTCACGCATGATGAAACGGGCCGAAACGATGAAGGCCCCGGCGCTGATTCATAAGGAAGTGGAAATAACGACGTCCATCATCCGCGATATTTTCACCGACGATGTCGATCGACTTCTGGTCGATAACCGCGAAGAATACCGGGCCATCATGGCTTACGTCCGGCAGGTCATGCCGCATTTGAAAAGCCGGGTTCAGCTGTATAAAGGCGACACCCAGCTGTTCGACCTGTATCGCACCGAACAGGAAATCGAAAAAATGCTCGACCGGCGTGTCTGGATAAAGAAGGGCTCGTATCTGATTATCGACCAGACCGAGGCAATGGTTACCATCGACGTCAATACCGGACGATTCGTCGGCAAAGGCGATCAGGAATCGACTATCCTGCGCACTAACATGGAAGCCGCCAAGGAAATCGCCCGCCAGATTCGACTGCGCGACATCGGCGGTTTGATCGTTTGCGATTTTATCGACATGTACAGCCGTGAAAACCGGCGCCGCTTATTTGAAGAATTTCGCAACGCTTTCCGCAACGATCGCGCCAAACGGGCCATTAATCCGGTCACCGATTTCGGCCTGATCGAAATGACTCGCGAAAGAATCCGACCGTCGCTTTTGCATGCCATGTCCGAACCCTGTCCGCACTGCAACGGATCCGGCCGCATCCTTTCCAGGGCGACGGTGGCCATGAAAATCGAACGCTGGTTTAAACGGGCCAAAATCGACGGCGTTCATAAACGCTATGACCTCGCCGTCAACCCCCTTCTGGCCGAAGAGCTTCTCAATTCGGGGCAGAATCGCATCCACCGCCTGATGAAACAACATGGCTTTAAAATCAATCTGGTCCGGGATACGACTATCCCCGTTCAGGAATTTAAAGTGTTTGACTCGGCCGAAAACACCGAACTGACAGAGCAGTACATCAGCAAATAGATTTAACATAATATACGGTCCATCCCCGGCAAAGATATCGGATGACGAAACCGACGGATAAAAATTCGCTCATTTTCGCGGGCCTGATTGGCCTGTATATTCTCGCCCAGATATTTATCGGAACCTATGATTCCGATTCCGGGCGGTTTTTTTTCGATAAACCGGCCGACGGGGACTTTCTGTACTACGCCGCCATAATTAACACCGTCACCGATCATTTTCCGCCGGAGAATCCGGCTTTTGCCGGAGTGAAACTGACGCAATCATTTCTGCAGTATTATCCGGCGGCATTTTTGGCCAAGTTGATTAACCCGTACAATGCCATCAGGGTATTGAACGTCGCCTATCTGATTTTGCTCGGGCTCGTGTTAAAAAAATATTTTGCGCGGACTTATGGTTCAGCGTTATTGCTGGTTTTCGCCGCATCCGCTTTAGCCGCGACCATTAATGCCTCTGGAGTCGATTTGATTGCCCGCGGTTTTACCCATACCCCGTTTTTCATATTATTCGCCCTCGCCTTATTGGCCGAAGATATTCGTGTCCGAGGGCTATCCATCGCAGGCGCCGCCTTTGTCAACGGCTATTTGATGCTCATGGTAATACCCTATTTGCTTATTATTGCCCTGCTTCAACGAAAGCGAAATGATATCATCCTGCTGGTTTGCGCCGGATTGGCGACAATTTCGGCGGCCTGGCTGGTATCATCGGAGGCTGTCGCCAAACCGTTTTACTTTATATTCACCGAATCCTTCGCGTTCAGACCGATCGAAACAATTCTCCATGCAATCCCCATTATAATTATTTCTATTGTTTATTATCACCGGCAAATGCGCCTGTTAATTGCCGTTACGATAATCTTCGGCAGTCTCATACACTATAATCCTTTCTTTCCCGTCTTCATGCTGTATTTCGCCGGGGCCATGACTGTCGCCGAGGGCCGACTGAATGAAAATATCCCTTATATAAAAATCTTAAGAAACTCCGTCATGGTTATTCTTATCGCCGGATTTGTATACTCCGCCTTCGACAAATATAATCCAAAACACGGCAACTATTTTCCGCGATACGATTCCCGCCAGCTTGACGCGCTGGAATGGGTGAAACAAAACACATCGGAAGGGGACGTCTTTCTGGCTCTTACCGCCGACACCAAAGACATGGCCTATATCATGGAGTTTCGATCGGTTTATATGGGCTATATCGGGCATGTGGCTCATCTTGGGCTGGACTGGCAAAGCCGCTATAACGCCACGATGGAAGCCTGGGCGGGCGGAGCGCTTCCGAAAGAGGTTGATTACATTTATTACGGCCCGGTTGAAAAGAAATATTTCCCTGATTTTGTGGCTCATATTCCGGAAGTTTACCGGGATTCCTATGTATCAATATATCGTGCCCGTTAGAAACCTCGCCGCCAATACAATCGGGAAAACCCAATGCCGATGGAGTGATATGCCCTGCGGGACGGGTTTTTTATTGTATAATAGGGGTCGTTTTAATATAATCCCTTCTGGCAATTGAAACTGCCCGGCGGCAGCGTCGTAAATTAAACATTAGAGGAAGGTTGCAGGACAAGGACAAGGCATTGATCGAAAGCGCGCTGGGCGGCAATCAGGGCGCTTATAAGGAGCTGATGGAGCGCCATCGCTCGGCGATTTATCACATTGTATTGAAAATCGTCCGGGACCGTGAAGCCGTGGAAGACCTCGTCCAGGAGACATTTATGAAGGCATTTGCATCCCTGGCAACCTATCGCAGCGAATACAAATTTTCGACCTGGCTCTATCGTATTGCGGCCAACGCCGCCATCGATTATTTACGCAAAAAACGACTGAAAACGCTCTCGCTGGATGCCCCAATGCATGGTTCCGACGACGATATGGGCAGTATCGATATTCCCGACTATTCTTACAGCCCGGAAAGGGAAATCGAAGAGCGGGAAAAACGCGTATCGATCAACGACGCTATCGACTCCCTTCCCGAAAAATATCGGCTGGTCATCGTTTATCGCCATAAGGACGATAAATCATATGAAGAGATTGCCGAAGCCTTGGATATACCAATTGGCACGGTTAAAGCCCGAATTTTCCGCGCCCGGGAGCTTTTAAAAAAGAAATTGCGGCCTCTGTAGTTCCGGCGGGATATACGGCATGAAAAACATCATTACTGCATATTTACTGGTCGGATGGCTGACCGTTTCGGCTTCCGCCGAAACATTTCAATTCAACTATAAGAAAAATATCGCTATCAGCGAGCATCCGGAATTGATCCTGAAAAATAAAACAGGATCGGTCGAAATCATGGGCGGGCCCGTCGATAACATCGAAATATCGGCCATAAAAAAAATCCGGGCCGCCGATCAGGTCGAGGCCGAAAGAATGGCCGAATTTATAGAAATCAAAGTTGTCAAGGGCGGAGACCGTCTGACCGTCGAAACCGTGTACCTTGAGAATCCGGAAGGCAATCAATCGTTCTGGAACCGTCTGCTGGGCAAAGGGAAAGATGTCCTGGGGTCGGTGGATTTTATGATTACTATACCATTTGATTGCGCCGTCAATCTTGATATTCTCAAGGGTGATGCCAAAATCACAAATGTCGAGAATGAAGTATATATCGTCAATTCCGAAGGCCGGCTGGTTTTTGCCCATATCAAAGGACCGGTTTTTGTCCAAACCGTATCCGCCGATATAAACCTTTCTGATATAGACGGAGATATCAGTCTGATCTCGTCGGGATCGCAGGCCCGGATCGAATCGGTGTCCGGACGAACCCGAATCAAAGCGACCTCCGGGTCCATCAAAGCCCGGTTAATCGACGGCCCTGTGGATATCTCAAGCACGTCGGCGACGATTGATGTGGCGCAGTTGACCGGGGACATAAAAATAAAAGCCACTTCGGGGTCAATTAAAATAAATCAGGAGCTGGGCGGCCTCGATATTTCCACTCACGACGGGGATGTGGTCATTGCCGCCTCACTCGATTCCGACCGCGGGTATTTCGTATCGACCCGCAAGGGTAACATTACCTTCAGCGTCCCCGAAACGGCCTCCGGCTCGGTAAAATTGGAAACCAGAAGCGGCGGCATCAACACCGAATTGCCGTTGATAATCCGCTCTTTCGAGAAAAATAAACTGGTCGGCGATTTCGGATCGTCCGGGCCCAAAATCAATCTTGTCACCGAATCCGGCGATATAACTCTGGGGTTATATTAGTATAGATATGCTGTATGGATTTATCAAATATATGGTGACCGGAGCATTGGCCGCGGCCCTGTCGACCACATTGGCCGGGGCGGTCGATGAACCACCCATAATCATACTTGATTCAAGCCGGATTATAATTCCGGCCCCGCCATCGACCCCGCGCGAACCGGGAGAAGTCCCGGCATTGGTCGAAGTGCATCTTTCTCCCGATGGTGTTTATGGACTGGATTCATCGGGCCGGGAATGGGATTTTGATTTCAGCCAGGATTCTTTCGTATCCAATGGCAAGGGTCAATCGACCACCATCACCATATTCGGACGCAGTCGGGATAGAAACGAAGGCGTAATAAGCATTGACGTCGGAATCGGTGAAGACGCCGATTCAAGCCTGAAGATTACTACGTACCGCGGGCTGATCGTCGGATCTGTGCAGGTTGCGCCCGATGAAAAAGTTCAGGGGTCGATTGTGGCGACCGGACCGGTCACGGTCGAAGGAATAGTCACCGGTGACGTCACTTCGTATTCGAAAATAACTATTACGGCCGAGGGTAAAATTCTCGGCGACGCCCGGGCACCCCAGATCGTCAAAATGCGTGGCGGACGCATTTATGGTGACCGCAGTGAAACCGACATCCCCAATATTCCGGGTATTTCATTGTTTGGCAAAACATCCAATACCCAGTTGATTGTCAACTCGATTATTCTGGGAACCCTTTTATTTTGCACGTTGATATTAATTACGGTCGCTCCGCGGCCGATCGACCGCATCAGGATGTGCCTGCAAACATGCTTTATTAAATCTTTTTTCACGGGATTGTTGATCTGGGTATTAATCACTCCCGTTATGGCTCTATTGATACTAACCATCATCGGCATTCCCGTAGCGGTGATCATTCTGCCGCTGGCCCTGGTCGGCGCCTTCATCACGGGTGTCATCGGATTAGGTCAGCTCGTTGGCGGAAAAGTCGGGCGAATCATCATCAACAGCAAAGGAACCCAATTGTTGGCCGCAGTGGCAGGCCTTATTATTTTTTCTGCACCATGGTTATTGGCGGGATTTCTGGAGATGTCCTCGTCCCCATTTTTCGGCGGTTTGGCAACCTTCTTCAATGTTATTTCAATTATTACCTGGTCGATCGGCATAACAGCCGGCATCGGCGCCGTCTTCATGACCCGCTTCGGAAGCCGCGACTGCCGTAAAATTCAACTCCAGCGTATGCAGCAGGACTGGACGGTTATCAGACCGGCGCCGCCCCCACCGACGCCGCCACCCCTGCAAAGTGACAATTAACTGCTTTGATTTATTTTATCAAAATCACTCGGTAACGAATTCTCATGGCGAACAAAGGCGTGCCTGATTCGTTTAAGTAAATACTTGTTTGAGCAATAAAACCTTTATATCCTGCTTCAATTAAGATTAAGCAGTGGAGAAACTATTCGATGAAAAAAGTCTTGATATCATTAATCGGACTTGTGATAATCTGGAGTGCCGCCCGCAGTTCCATACTGGCCACATCGCAGGCCGATGTCTACTACGCTCGTGACCGTGTCCTGCCGGCCCTGGTGCACATACAACCGGTCGTGACGGATTTCCGCACCGGCCGCGAAATGAAGCAATCGGTGGTTGGTTCGGGCGTCATTTTTCATGATTCGGGCTATGTCGTGACCAATTATCACGTGGCCGGTAAAGCCGAAAGAATTATCTGCACCCTGTTTGACAAAGAGCAGGTCAAGGCCGAGCTGATTGGCGGTGACCCGCTGACCGATATTGCCATTATCAAACTCGACCTGTCCGAATATCATGGCTCTCTGGCAATGGCCGAACTCGGAGATTCCGATTCACTGCAGGTCGGGCAATTCGTCCTGGCCATGGGTTCGCCTCTGGCCTTGTCGCGTTCGGTTTCCTGCGGTGTTGTCTCCACTACCGACCGCTATTTCAGCGACGAGGCCCGCTTGCCGTCGGGTGAAAAAACCGGACGGTACAATACCTGGATACAAACCGACGCCGCCATCAATCCCGGCAATTCCGGCGGACCGCTGGTAAACCTCGAGGGTCGGGTGGTCGGCATCAACTCCCGGGCGACCATTTTCGCCAACAATATCGGCTTCGCCATTCCCATAAATATTGTCAAACAGGTGATCGAACAGATCCTCGACCACGGCAAAGTAATCCGGAGCTGGATTGGGGTACAGGCTCAAGCGATGCAGGACATGGAAGGCTGGTTTGGAACCGACCGCGACCGGGGCGTGCTTGTGGCCTCGGTCGACCCTCGCTCTCCGGCCGAAGCGGCGGGATTGCAGGCGGGAGACGTCATATTGAAGATTAACAGACGCGACGTCTCGGCTCGTTTTGAGGAACAATTGCCGTACTTTTATAAATTGATCGCGGATTATGCCGTCGGCACGCACCTCGACCTCGAAGTGCAGCGCGGCGAGAATGTGATATACATCGAAGTCATTACCCGGGAATTGGGTGATCTGATGGGACAGGACCTGGCCTGTGATGAGTGGGGCTTCACGGTTAAAGCCATAACCAAGCAAATGGCGGTGGAAAATCAACTCGAGGATACTCTGGGCGTATTTGTATCGGGCGTCAAACGGGTCGGGCCGGCAGCCGAGGGCGGCCTGCGGCGCGGCGACGTGATTCGGGAAATAAACGAAATCCCCACCCCTCTGTACGACGACTTTTATGGCAAATACAATGAACTGATTGCGGTTCCGGCCGATAAGGTCCTGCTGACCGTAAAAAGATTCGGTAACGTCAAGTACGTTCTTCTTAAAATAAAAAAGGAAACGGATCATTCAGGAGAACGCTAAAAGGAGTTCAACGTGAAAAAGGCATTTTTATCCATAGTCGTAGCTTTGATAATTACGCCGATTCTGGCGGCCCAGCATTTCGATTTCGCCAAAATGCTGAAAAAAGCCAATGATTACACGGTCGTACTGAATATCACCGTCGCTGTATCGTTCGGCATGGAATCGACCGATTTCAAATATCGGGGCATCGGCACCGTCGTTTCGGAAGACGGATTAATTATTTTCGACGGTTCCACCATCGAAAATGATGACCCTTTTTCGCAGATGGCCGGACTTAGCGTAGATGCTGTCCCGAAAAGCATCGAAGTACGGACGATGGACGGAAAAACGTACTCCGCCGAATTTATCGGGATCGACCGTTTCACCCGCCTTGGTTTTTGCCAGATGCAGGCAAATACAAAAAATAAATTCAAATTCCTCTCCTTTAAATCCCAAAAATCATTGAAAGTCGGCGACTGGACGGCCATTTTCGCCCTTCTTCCGGATTTCGTTAAACCGTCCCTGGCGGCTGACATTGGCATGGTATCGGCTATTGTCTCCGAACCGGAAAGATTCGTGCTCATGGTCGGATACAACGATCTCGAAATCGGGTCGGTTCTGTACGATTCCACGGGCGAAGCCATCGGTATACTGGGGCGTCTCCAGAACCCCGCCAATGCCGGACTAAGCCCGGCCCAGATGATGGAATCTTTTTCACAGGTTGAGGATTTTATGCCCCTTCTTGGATTGATCGATGCCGGGAAAATCAACAGGTTGATTGAAAATCCGCCGACAAAAGGTAAAGTTGACCGCGGCTGGCTGGGCATTTATCTGCAGGCCCTGACGACCGACATCGCCGAATTCTGGGGTCTCAAACTGAATGGCGGCATAATTATAAACGAGGTCGTCAAAGACTCGCCCGCTGATTCGGCCGGACTGGAAACCGGTGATATTATCATCCGGCTCAACGGCGGAAATATCCTGGTGGACCGCGAGGAAAACCTGGCCTTGTTCCAGAGGGAAATATCAGAATCAGGCGCCGAAACGCAGGTCGAATTCACGATACTGCGACGTACAGACGGTCGCGTCGATACCCTGGATATTCGGGCAACGCTGGCCCGTTCACCATTAACCCCTTCCGAAGCTCCCGACTACAACGACGATAATTTCGATATCAAAATTCGCGATATGGTCTTTGCCGATTATAACATCTATAATCTGGACCGACAATCCTTCAAGGGTGTGGTTGTCAAGGAAGTCGAGTCGGGAAGCTGGGCCGAGGTCGGTGGTATGCAGCCGGGCGATATTATTCAGTCAATCGGTTCGCGAAAAGTGACATCGGTCGATGAAGCCAGAACGCAGCTGGAAAAAATCGGGACGGATAAACCCAGAGAAGTTGTCTTCTTTGTCTGGCGTGAAAACAAGACCCTGTTTATTAATATCAAGACACACTGGCAGTAAGAATTATCTTATTCCGAGATATTTCTCGAGCCCGAAATAAAATTCCTTTTCTTCGTTGGAACCGTGGACCAGATACCCGGTTCCGGCGGCGGCCATCAGGTCGTTGTACTTCAAATAAAAATCATAGATGCCGGCGGCGGCCCGGATTTCGGAGGCGATATATTTATCCAGCATCATGGCCATATCCCCCGTCGCGAGAGTGCCTTCGGAATATGATTTATAAAAGTCCTCCAATCCGGCCTTGACCGTGCGGCGATGATCAAATACACCGGGGAGTATATCCAGACAAGCCAAAAATTCATATAATCTGGTTTGAACCTTCTCGGCTATCGCGAATCGCAAACTGTCTTTGGCATACTCCAGCGATTCCATTTCGTACCGAAGCGCCCTGCCCTCATTTTTATTTGTACCCCACAAATGCAACGGCCAGCGTAATAAACCGCCGATACTCCAGATCGTGTGCGGGTCATCGGGATCATCGAAAAATTGCTCTCCCGTTGACAGCCCGGCCCGGAGCGAAACTTCCGGCCAGAACCACCCTTTATTTGCGGCAATGCGGTCCCTTTGAGATTCGAGGCGCAACGAATACTGTTCAAGCCCGATCGATTTGCCCGTCGCGGACCGCACAAAATAGTCTTCCAGCGCCCGTTTCTGACGCGCGTTGCTTATGTAGCTTTCATATTTATTCGTCATCAGCACCATGACATCGGCTGCGAACTCGGACTTGTCCAGAATTATGTTGTCGTGATCCGGCCTGTTTAACAGCGTTCCCAGAATGATACGGGCGATATCACGGTCCATCCGGGCGCGGCGACAATCCAATTCCGTGCTGATGAAATATGATTCAAAAATATAGACGTCGGATGTATCCCTGCCCCTCATGAAGGCATCGAGTCGGGCATTCTCACGGTACTGTCGGATCCGGTTAAGCAATTCCTCGAGACGACTCATTTTTTCTTCGGCGGCCAGAACCGCCAGATATGCGGAGACAACGGCCTGCTTGAGTTTTAGTCGTTCCTGCCCGGCGTCCAGTCTGGACAATTCAATATCCTTTTTGGCGGCCCCGACGGTTTTCAAAGCTGAATATGAGAACAACGTCTGTTCCAGGTCGATCGCCGCGAAATACTTACGATTCAATATCGGGTTATACAAGGCGGCCGGATAATTCTCGTCGGCCGCAGCCATTCCGGCGCTGACTTCGAGTTCGGGCCAATAGACATTATGGGCATTTCGTGCCGATGCGGCGGCTTGATCAAAACGCCTCAATATCGCCTGATGCCCGGAATTATCATGCAACGCCGCCTCGATTGCCTGCGATAATGTATAAACAAGCATGGTATCGGCCGCCGGTGCCCTGACAATTGCGGCATCTTTCATTATCCGGCGCGGCAATTCCCGGTTCAAACGATTGAGGGTCGTTTCGTTGAGACAAATTTGCTCGCCCGGCTCATATATGGTCGGAAGATCGGCCGGAGTGGCTCCATTAATGATTTTCAGCGTCTTATGCGCCGCAAATCGGGCCAGCTGAATATAGGCGCGTTGCTGGCCGGAAGCGGCAATCCCTTTTTCCACGGTCAGAAGGCCTTCGGCCGTTACGGTTGGCAGACGGTCATAGCGGGTATTCTCGATGAACTGATTCATCTGGTCCAGGTGCATGCCGTACATGGGCGGAAGATACAACGCATCGACCCGGCGCAGAACCTGGGTGTATGAACCGAAATGGCTGAACATGCCGGAGGCGGCGGTATCAAATGGCGCGATCAATTCGGCTCCGTATTGGGCGACAACTTTCTCGGCCCGGCTCTTGACTTTCTCGAATTCGTCGCCCGATGGAAAATAAAACATACCCACTTTTTTGGGCGAAAACAAGCGCCCCAAAAGCTGCAGGTCTTTGTCGATTTGAAGCGGCTGGACGTTGATGGTCAGGTTGTCCGCAACAGGACGCCCCGCCTTATCAACCAGGCCGCGTTCCCATACGGCATATTGTTCCAGGGCGATAATCGGACGGTCAAAATCGGCGGCAAGCAGGTCTTCGACCACCCACGGCCCGACCGCCAATACCATGTCGATATTTTTCATACGGGCCAGATCCCGCGCCATCACTCGACAACGTTGACGTTCCCATTCGGCCGATTGATAGCCATAGGGCTCGAAGATAATTTCGAGGCTGTCGGGTTTCAGCAGACGCAGTTGCTCCTTGAATTCGCGCGAAAAGACCTTGTTGAGATAATAATCCCCGGCTTCGAAATAGGCGAATCGAATAGTCTTCTCCCCGGCTCCGGCGGCGGCAACTCCAATTACAAATATTATCAGCAAACAACAAATTATGATCTTTTCCATATCAATTATTTCCTTCTTCATGCGTTTCAAACCGCTAAAATACATAATCGGTCACGTTATGGCAACCCGCGCTCGAATAATTGTTTTTACATCCCTTTAAAAAACGGCGATGATTCAAATCAGTTTAAATTCAAGATACGTCGGAAACAGCCATATCAAAGAAATGCCCAGACCCAACGCGATAAACGTCGCTTTTAGCCACCGGGGCCGTGACGATACGCCTGCTAACATATAAATGGGGAATATCGCGAGAAAATGCCGGTAGATAGACATGGTCGTCCCGGTGCCGGGGGAAAACAAGTATAGCGCGATGGCCAGAACCCAAAGTTCGACTTTTATTTTGTACGGCGCAAATATAATGAGCGCCAGGCCATACCAGATTAAAACCAGGTTTTCCGGCGATGTAACCGGGTAATTTATCAGGCTTTTATAAATAACGGTCAATGGGAAAGACCATACCCTTTGATACCTCGCCTGAAAATCCATCTGCACAAAAAAATTATCGAAACGGAAATAAAAGTACACCCAAAGCATCAAAAGCCCGAGTACGAACGGCAGAACTCCGATAACAATGGCTTTCCCAACTGATTTCAGATTAAACGACTGTCGTTTTGACCCCATATGCCCGGCGATTGATGAAACAAATGGAATTAATGCAAACAAAATACCGGTCGGATAGGTCAGGGTCAGGGCGACGGCCATGATTACCAGGACGGTATCGCGGATAGAACCGTTTCCGTAATAGAATAAATGTATGTACATCATAAATATAAACAGAAAGAGCCCATAGGGAAAACCGGTCAGAAGATAGAATCCGGCCGGCGATCCGGCCAGCGCCACCGTGGCAAATATGGCCGCCGTGCGGCCCGACGTCTTTTCCATAAAACGATACAATAAAATAAATCCGGCCAGCGTAAACAACGCGGCCAGGATAATATAAGTCGCTATCGATGAGCCTCCGAACAGTGGGCGAAAAATCTTCATGACCAGCGGCCAGCCGGGATACCAACCGACATTGCCGCATACTTCGCCGGGGGGATAGTCATGGGGCGTGCAGGGATGAACTTCATAACCGGTTTCCGAAATATTTACATAATGCTGAATATCCCAGACCGGTTTGAAAAAGGCATTATCCCCCGAAAGCAGAGCAATACCGTAATAGAGCCCGGCAAAACATAAGAATATCACGACCGGGATGGCAATCTTCTTTATGGTATTATCGTGTTCTTTCAACATACCAGACATCGGCGTCGAAATTGCCCTCGGCGTCGCGTAGAACATGCACGAAATACATAAGTTGCCCATCGGCCGTCAGAGATGGTTCTCCGACAATACCCCTGATTACCAGTTCCGGCGTCCCCCAATTATCGCCGGCTCGGACACTGCGATAGATGGCTATTCCTACCACCGGGTTGCGATCCGATGCATAATACATGGTGTCACCGTCGCTCGTAAAAGTCGGTTGCATATCGGTAAAAATGGAATTGATGGGGCTTCCGAGATTAACCGGGTCGCTCCATGACGAGCCGTCATAAACCGACTTCCATATATCCGGGGGGTTGGCATTATTATATCTCCGGGAGGCGAAATATAATGTCTGGCCGTCGGGATGAATGGCATGCTCGCCGTCGGCATAAATGGAATTGACCGGCGGCCCCAGGTTTACACCCGCCTGTGGCTCACCATTGACAATGTCGGCAACATATATATCAAGGAAATCCTCCACAAACGGGTCGGCCTGATATCCCAAATTGGCCGCCCGATTGGAGTGAAAATACACCTTCGAACCATCGGCCGTGAAACTCACTTCGCCGTCAAGGGAACCGTTGGCCCCTTTGCCCAGATCATAAAAGACCGGCGTGTCAAAATCCCCCGGACCGCCGATGCGTCGGGCGCGATAAGTGTTATTCGATTTGGCCAGAATTTCGGCGGGAGTCATATTCTCGAGAATATCGGTCGTGAACATGAAATAAAGATACTGCCCGTCGGACGAGATTTCGATGGCATCGGCCGGGCAATAGGTGTTAATCGGGTC
>CALAMC010000078.1 GCA_937925655.1 uncultured candidate division Zixibacteria bacterium
CACCAGTCTGCCGTTCAATCCGTTATTGACAGTTTAGGAATTTTCGGTATATTTAATCGATACCTTTATGGGTAAGCCCTATTGGAAGTTAACCGCCATGAGTATCTGTTTCAGAATATATGAAATGGATTTCTCTGTCTTGATCAACCTCACTTTGCGGTATAGCCTCACCCGGCTAAAAGGCGTCCTGATGGCATAGCCGGTTTTAATCTAAATGTAATGGGGGCAGTATGTTGGGCACAGGTTGCAATTTTGGACGATAGCGATCTGGGCCGTCCGATATTATTTCGGGTGGCACAGGCTTTGCAGTTTGAGGCTTCGATGTATAATATGTGAGGCGGTGAATTAATGTTGTCGCGGAATTCGTTACCATCCGTTGTATTTTTCACAATTATCCTTCCGGCCATTTTGGCCGGGAACCTTCCGGCCGTTGACTTGGCCGACCGCATTGAGCGACATAAAAATCAGATATTTCTGCCTGTCAGTGAAGAAAAGGTGGATTTCATATCCAGAACCGTCGGGGAAATGGCATCCGGATTCGATGATTTGCTTGTTTCCGAATCGACCGCTCCGGCCTCGTTTACGCAGGAAAATTCGACCATTGCGGAATTTAATGATAACAGGGCCGTCGTTATCTGGAAAGACAATCGGACCGGCGTCTCCAGTCTCTATGGTCAAATAATCGGCGTCGATGGCAATCCGGTCGGCGGAAATGTGCTATTGGCGGCCAGCGGCAACGGCTATAATTTAATTGAGCCCAAAGCCATAAAAGACAATTTGGGCGGTTTTTATCTGGCCTGGCGTGTTCTTGAAACCGGGAAAATTTATGCTGGTCGTTTCGGAAGCAGTCTCAATCCTGTGGTTAGCCCCTTTCTGGCCAGCGATAATTCTTCGGGGAGTTTTGCCGGGCCGTTCAATATTGAAGCCACCGGCGACGGAAAGTTGATCGTTGTCTGGGAGCATTATAAGGCGGGGAATTTTATCGGTCTGCGTATATTCAATTCGTCGGGCTCGGCCATCAGTTCCGTAATTACCATTAATGATGACGGGGGAAGCGCCGGCCACTGGGTCCCCGACGTGGCGGTTTCGGGCACCGGTATTATGATGGTTGTTTGGGAAGATTATCGCAATGGCCGGGCCGATATCATGGCCCAGACGGTCAATAGCAGCGGCATACTGGAGGGAAGCAATTTCGGGGTGGTCGAAGCCGCTTCGGATGACTACAATCAATTTTTGCCGGCAGTGGATTTTTCGTTAAGGGACGGATTTGCCATTGCCTGGCTCGATAATCGCGGTTCGTATCAGGATGTATATCTCCAGAGATTTGTGATTGGCCAAAACCTGGTGGGTGGCAATGTTAAAATTTCGGAAGCCGGCAATACTTATGATAACTGGGATGTCAGTCTCGGTGTCAATTCCGCCTATAATCTGACGGCGGTATGGTCGACCGATGAATTTTCCGACCGTATCATGGCCCGCAATTTCGGCGCCGATTTCGCTCCCTCGGGAAATCCCTATGGGCTGAATATTACCCTGCCCGGTTCACGATGGAGCCCGTCTCTGGGGTTCGGACAATCGGATCGGATTTTATGCGCCTGGACCGATATGCGCAATGGTCTGGCCGATATATATCTGGAGTACGCCACGTCGTCGGGGGCGCTATTATATACCGGCGACAGGCTTATTAACGGCGACAGTCAGGGAGCCAATTCGCTCGAAAGCGACATGGCCCTGGCCGGGTCATCAGTCGGTGTGATTGTCTTCACGGACCAGCGTTTTGACGTCGGTGACATATTCGTGCAACGGGTGGATAACGGCGGCAACCGTTTAGGGAGTAACCTCAAGGCTAATGCCGATGACGCCGGTATTCTGCAAAATGAACCGGCGGTGGCGGCTGTCTCGGGCAAAATACTGGTTGTCTGGAACGATTCGCGCGCGGTCAAAGGGATAACGGGCAATCGGATTTTCGGGAGGTATTTATCATCCGACGGCAACTGGCTGGGTATGGACTTTCTTATTTCCGACAGCAACGACGTATCGGCCAAGCGCACCCCCGATGTGGCGATGTCTTCCGATGGCGCGGCTCTTGTGGTATGGGAGGATTATCGTCACGGTCTGCCGCATATTTACGGACGGTTATATAATGCTTCCGGTGATGCCGTCGGCGGTGAATTTGCCGTTTCGACGGTCGGAACCGATATTGATAATACTGCCCCCAATGTCGGGGCAGATGCATCTGATAATTTTTGGGTAGTATGGAGCCAAGGCGGCCATCCCGGCGGAGCGGTCGTTAATGTCGCGCGGTACAATGTTTCGGGGATTTTACTCGGGCGTTTCGAATATTTTGCCGACATATATCAGTTGGCCGCGGCCGTCAGTGCCACCGGCCATGTATATTTATTCTGGAGCAAGGCCGCCGCCAATAGCGACCTGTTTTTGACGGTTCTGGACGGAAGCGGCCTGCTTTTGAATCCGGATTTCCCGATCATCGGTACTTCCGATTATTCACCGCTCGATCTTTCCATAAGCATCGATAACCAGGGCATTGCCCTGTTGAGCTGGACCGATAATCGCAACGGCAGTCGTCGGGCGTACTATCAAATTATCGCGGCGAATTACAACCGGATTGGCGCGACCAATGCCGTCTCGGACATATCCGGCGCGGTTATGACTTCACCATGCATGGTCGGACGCGACGCGGTCGGCTGGCTGGCCTGGAGCGATAATCGCGAGGAAGGCTTTAACGTTTTTATCCGTCAGATTGCCTATTCCACAGTGGGCGTCGATGACGGCGTCATAACGCAGTTGCCGGGCCAATTTCAATTGATGCAAAACTGCCCCAATCCGTTCAATCCGGCGACGACCATCGGTTTTTCTCTTGTGGGGCGCTCCCGTGTCAGTATCGAAATAATTGATATTTCGGGCCGCCAGGTTCTGACGTTGATAGACCGCGTATACGATGCCGGAGAACATGCGGTCGAATGGGACGGTCGCGATTTTTCTGGCCGAAATGTCTCCAGCGGCGTATATTTATACCGGATGATAGTCGACGGTCATACCGAAAGTCGAAAGATGATGCTTCTTAAATAAAAGCTCTTATGCCGTGAGGAGGGAGCCGATGCCGATTAAAAAGTGGGGAATAACTGCCGGGATATTTCTTTTTTTGTCACTTTCGGCGATTGCTCAAATGCCGCTAAATACCGCGCCGTTCTGGCAATCTGTCGAAAATAACCTGTACCATACCGGCATGGTCTGGAGGGATTGCAATAACGACGGTTATATCGATATTTTCGTGTCTTCGGGAAACGATATCGTCATGGCCCCGAACCTGGTCTATATTTCCAAATACGGACAAATACCCCTCGGTGCCACCTGGACTTCGCTCAACAATGAATATTCCGGGCACAGTTCGGTCGGGGATATCAACGACGACGGTTATCCGGACTTTGCGGTTTCGAACTTTATCGGTTCATCCGGTTTCGATACACCCAATATATCCAACATATACTTCAATAACGCCGGGACATTAAACCGCAGTCCCGGTTGGTACAGCGGGGACAGTATTTATTCATTTTCCTGTGCCCTGGGTGACGTCGACGGCGACGGCGACCTGGACCTTGCTTTTGCCACCGGAGAATCATACAACTCGATTTTGGAGAAAGACCAGGTTTATTATAATATCGACGGTGTTATACAACCAAACCCCGGCTGGGAAAGCGCTTACGGAACCGAGACCATGGATGTCACCTGGGGCGACCTCGATAAAAATGGTTATCTTGACCTGATTTTCGGTTACAATGACGGCCTCGGCGTTCATTACAATTACAACGGTACGCTCGAATCGGCGCCGTCCTATCGCTCGACGAGCACCCATCACGTCAATACCGTGACGGTCGGCGACGTGAATAGTGACGGCTGGCTGGATCTGGTCGCGGCTCACAACAATCAGATCGCCACCGGGGGGTATTTCCGGGTGTATTACAATGACGGAACGGGGCGGATCGACGCCAATTACGGCTGGCAATCATCCACGCAGGGTTACGGTTCGGCGGTGGCGCTGTATGATGTCGACAACGACGGCGACCTCGATTTGGCGGCCGGGCGCTGGTGGGACCGCCCGCGCATTTATGAAAATATCGGAGGGACGTTTACCTCAAGTCCGGTCTGGAGCGCCGGGCTATCGACGGTGGTCGAGGAACTGGTCTGGGTCGATGCCGATGGTGACGGCGTGGAATACCTGGCCGATACCATCTATATTCCCGGCAAGCATGTGTACTATACCGGCCGGTCGCCGCTACAGGCGATCGATTCGGTTGTCGTGGACGGCGTCGCGCTTGATATTTCCCAGTATTGTTTCGATCCGATTTACGGATGGGTTTCGGTAGCTACCGTGCCCGCCTATAGTATCGCAATATATTATCAATACTCATATAAAAACGACCTGGCTTTATCCAACTGGGATACCTCGAATCAAATTTACGGTAATACCAGCAAGCCCATGGTCGATTTTTACGCCGACACAACCATCGGTTTTATTCCGATGACGGTGCAGTTTACCGACAGCTCGGTGGGAGCGACGTCGTGGGCCTGGCAGTTCGGTGACGGGATGGTTGATAACGGCCCGGCCCCAATAAAAACCTATACAGCGGCGGGTTCCTATGATGTTTTTTTGGAAACGACTCTGCCCGATGGCTATCATAATCGGCGCCAGAAGAAAATGATCACGGCCCTGGCCGACACGATCTTCATTCCGGAGACTATGGCGGTCAATGACACGGTATCGTTTTCGATTTATTTGCGGAACAGCCAGCCGATGGAGAAATTGATTTTGCCTCTGGTTTATTCCGGGAATGCACGTCTTGAATATATCGGTCATGATTCCATCGGATGCCGCACAGAATATTTTGACAAGGTTGACTTAACGACCGATAGTCCTTATTTCAGCAAGCTGTATTTTACGTTGCAGGCCAGTGTTTTTAATCAAAGGCCTCCTCTGGAGCCGGGCTATGGGCCAATTATAAATGTCAAATTCCGCCGGGCCAGCGGCACCGGGTTCAATGTTATCGACACGACTACTTTGAACAATAAATCATTGAGTCTGGACGCCGGTTATGTCCAGTATCAACCACGGGTAATAGCCGGTCTGGTAATCACAGGCGATTATCAGCGCGGTGACGTTGACCATAACGGTGTCTTGAATCTGCTCGATATCCTGGCCATCATTGAGTTTCTTTATAATGCCGGACCGCCGGTTGGAAGTTATGAGGGTGATGTCAACGCCGACGGCTTGATTAACCTGTTAGATATACTTTTGCTGATAGAAATAGTTTACGGCTGAAAGGGATAGAACAGGGCCGAGAAATCCTGAAAGAAATGGGCGATAATGCAGGGCCAGAGACTGCCGGTTTTAATAAATAACGCGGCAAACATCGCCCCGTAAACGGTTAGCAAAATAAAGCCGCTCAATCCCTGATAGCTGTGTCCCGAGCCGAATATTATCGAGGCCACGAATACCGGCAGAATCCAGCTTTTGGTTTTTCCCAACAGCCGCAGTCGGGTGATTAGATACCCGCGGAAGGCGACTTCCTCGCATATCCCGGCGGTAAGCGATAAAATAATCCAAAAAATTCTTTCGGCGCCGGTTTTCGGCAGAAGAAATTGAATTTCACCCTGAAAGGGAAGGCCGATTTGTGCCAGAAGCAGTGATAACAGTGTCAAAAGGAGATTGCTGACCAGAAGAAAGGCGACGGCATACAGAAAGTCCAAAGGCCTGATCGGCTTGAATCCGATTCCCTTTAGCCCGGTTTCTTCGCGATAAGTCGTCAGGTAAATGAGTAAAAACAGGAGCCATTGTGTGACGATGGTTGGCAGATAAATGAGCAAAATGGGCGAGAGGGACAGGGTTTTTAATGCCTCGGCGGGGTTGCCCACCATGATAATCGAAGCCGCCGGCCATATTATAAGCAGAAACCCCAGAGTTATATAAGTCAGTCGGCTTATACAAAAATGGGCCGGGAGGGGATCCAGTGGGTGGTTATTGACGGGAACTGAAATGGACGGTTCCTGATTATTACGGTAAAAATCTTCCACCGTTATACTGAACCGTTTGTGGGCAGTTTGGGTTTTTTGAAGAACGCGCCGATAAGTATGGCGACGCCAATAATAATCAGCACTGCCGGCCAGCTTTCGCCCCAATCGGGCAAGACCCCGGCATTGATTAAAAGAAATAATGTCCCCAATCCGATCAATATAAGGGCCCATGTGATGGTCGTGGAACGGCCATCATTAAATGTCTGATGTGACATAAAAAAATCTCTTTTTTCGACCGACATCTTTTCAAAGGTGACATTTTTTATTAAGATAATACAGGAATGCGGGAAATGTATATAATTTTTGTCCAATTATGATATGTTGATATCGCTTCAAAAAGGCATCATTTATGGCCCGATCAAATCGCGGCGGCTGGGTTTGTCGCTGGGGATAAACCTGTTGCCCGGTGATATAAAAATATGCCCGTTTAATTGCATATATTGTCAATACGGATATACTACGCCGGCGGGATTCAAAATGGAATATGACCGCGAGCGTCTGCCGGGCGAAGCGGACGTTGAAGCGGCCTTGATTAAAGGCATTGGAAAAAATCCAAATATCGCATACATCACATTTTCGGGCAACGGTGAACCGACTATACATCCCGATTTTCCCGATCTGGTCGATATGGTCATTAAAACCCGCGACAGGCTGATTCCCTCGGCCAAGACGGCTATTTTGTCTAATTCGGCGACCGTGGCGAAGCAGGATATCGTGGCGGCTCTTGAAAGATTAGATTGCCGCTTCATGAAGCTTGATTGTGGCGATGAAAAGACTTTTCGGCGCTATAACCGCGTTCACAAAAGTATCACATTTGACGGAGTCATTTCGGGCTTGAAAAATATGCGGGATATTGTGATTCAGGCATTGTTTGCGGGCGGCCACCACGGCAACGCCTCGGATGAAAATATAGAGCGCTGGATAGACACTATTGGTATAATAAGGCCATTGGAATGTCATATCTATTCACTTGACCGCGCTCCCGCCGACGGCAGTCTGGTAAAGCTGGAATTGGCGGATTTAAATAGAATAAAAGAAGCCGCCGAAAAAAAAATCGGTATTCCGGTAAAAGTATTCTAACATCACATGATGTGATACTCATCGCCGTTTTTTTGTCACCAAACGGTATGACCTTCATGTGTTTTGAAATCCACGGAATCATGCGTTGCTTTCATGCAAAAAAGGAAATTTTGCATGGGCAAAGCGAAAATAGTGTATCGAGACTGGATTGTCGAATATGGGGCCGATCCATATCTGGTCAGGAGGGACCCGGCACAAGATAATCCGGTCGTTCCCAATACCGAAATAGTTCGTACGGTTCGCGCGGCTCTTGAAAAACTGCCGCCTTTCCAGAAAGAATTAATCGAGAGATATTATTTTCTGGGATCATCCCGCATTGAATTGGCCTCCGATTACGATCTCAAGATTTCGGAGGTTCAGGCGTATCTTGGGCAGGCCGTGAAATCATTAAAAAAATCATTGAATTCATTTGTTCGGAAAAAATTTGGACTTGTAACGAACCGGATACCGGACTGCCCGGTTTGCAATTCTCCGTTCAGAGAGAGTATCGACCGCCTCATTCTGGCGCGAAAGCCGAATGAGACATGGAAGAATACTATCAGGATTCTCAAACGGGACTTTGGAGTCTTCATAAATACCCCGCAAGTATTAATCGGTCATAAAAAATATCATATGACAAGGGAGGTATGAAATGTCGTTGGTAAAAAGAAAACCGACTCGCGGCGAACATTGCCTGAATGTGTTTGTTTCTTTCGAATTGAAAGAACAGCTTAAGAATCTGGCAGAGCGTTATGACCGAACGGTGGCTGATATGGTTCGGTCGATTCTGATAATCGGCATACCCGTCATGGAGGGGATATCGGAAGCCGAGGAGAAAATGGTTCGCGAGTATATCCGGTTGTTTCGCAAATTTCGGAAGATGAAGGACATAAAGGATTTATAGAAGATGAGGTTTTCCCTTGAAATAAATATCGAATTTAAGTATAATCAGCGCCACAGGAAGGAATCATGTACGAAAAGCAACGGACTATCAAAAGACCGATTTCTATGGAAGGAATTGGACTGCATACGGGCAATGCCTCGCGGATGACTTTTCGTCCCGCCGGGGAAGATAGCGGGGTGCGATTTGTCCGGACCGATTTGCCGGGTCAGCCTTCGGTTATGGCCAATATCGATTTTGTGGTTGATATTGCCCGAGGGACGAATCTGGCCGACGGTGAAGCCAAAGTTTATACGGTGGAGCACGTTCTGGCGGCGGTTGCGGGTCTTCAAATCGACAATCTGGTTGTCGAACTGGACTCTAATGAACCGCCGGTAGGTGACGGTTCGGCTTTACCCTATGCCGAAAAGCTTCTTGAGGCCGGAATCGAAACCCAGAACGCCGACCGGCAATATCTGGAAATTGATACGACTTTGTCATATTCCGAGCCGGACCGGGCGGTTGACATCGTCGTGACGCCCTCCGATACTTTTCGCATAACGTTTTTAATCGATTATAAAAACCCGGCGCTGGGGACACAATACACGACACTAATCGATCTCGATAGCGAGTTTGTGGACGAATATGCGCCGGCCCGGACTTTCTGCTTTTTATCCGAAGTCGAAATGCTCAAGAGTAAAGGATTGATAAAAGGCGGCGGTCTGAATAATGCCGTCGTTATTTACGATAGTGATTTGGGGCAAGTCGAGGTGGACCGCATTCAAAAGGTTCTGGATCTCAAGGAAAGGGCGTTTGTCGGGAAAACGGGAATAATCAACGATATTCCGTTGCGGTTTTACAACGAGCCGGTACGTCATAAGGCCCTCGACTTGATAGGCGACCTGTTTTTGATCGGGGTTCCGATCAAGGGTCATATACTGGCGGCACGCTCCGGTCACAAAGCCAATGTGGCTCTGGTGCGCAAAATAAAAGCTCTGTATGAGAAGAAAAAAATCATCCGCCGCTTTCAGAAGTCCAGTGCGGCACCGGTCCTCGATATAAACGGCATCATGAAAATCATGCCGCACCGTTACCCGTTTCTGCTGGTGGATAAAATTCTGGATATGGAGCCGGATAAGCGCGTCATAGCCATGAAAAACGTCACTTTCAATGAACCGTTTTTCCAGGGCCATTTCCCGGGCCATCCCATTATGCCGGGGGTCCTTATCATAGAAGCGATGGCCCAGGCCGGCGGTATTCTGCTCTTGAACGCCGTCGAAAATCCTGAAACGAAACTGGTCTATTTTCTCTCGATAGATAACGTCAAATTCCGCAAACCGGTTATGCCCGGCGATACGCTGCGTTTCGAGCTGGAAATGCTGACCTTCCGCCGGGGAGTCTGCAAAATGCAGGGCAAAACTTTTATCGGCGACACGCTCGTAACCGAAGCTGAACTTATGGCCAAGGTTGTAGACCGATGAGTCAGATTCATCCGACCGCGATTATTGACGGCTCGGCACGATTGGGCAATAATGTTTCGATCGGGCCGCATTCGATTATTGAAGCCGACACTATCATCGGCGACAATGTCGTCATCGGGGCTAATTGTCTGGTGGCGCAGTACACGGAACTGGCCAATGAAGTGAAACTGTTCCACGGAGCGGTGGTCGGGACGGTACCGCAGGATTTGAAATTCGCGGGCGAGAAAACGCGTCTGGTGATCGGCGAAAAGACGGTTATTCGGGAATATGCCATGCTCAACCGGGGGACCCATGATAAACACCAGACCGTTGTCGGGGCCAATTGTTTTTTGATGGCCTATTCGCATGTTGCGCACGATTGTATTGTCGGCGACCATGTTATACTGGCCAACGCCGTGAACATCGCCGGACATGTCGAAATCGGCGATTATGCCATAATCGGCGGGGTGGTGCCGGTGCATCAATTCGTCAAGATCGGTGCCCATACCATGATCGGCGGGGGGTTCCGGGTTCAGCAGGATGTCTGTCCGTATTCGCTGGTGGCGGGCTATCCTCTGAAAGTGGTCGGGCTGAATGCCGTTGGTCTGAATCGCCGTGGATTTTCCAAAGAGACCATTTCCGCCCTGGAAAAGACTTTTAAGATTCTGTTTTTCTCAAAGCTGAACACTTCGCAGGCGATGCAGAAAATTCATGATGAAGTAAACCTTATCCCCGAAGTCCAGGAAATACTCGATTTTATCAAGAACTCCGAGCGGGGCATAATCAAATAGGGTCCGGAATCAAACCGCATGGATAGGATAAAAACAGCGGTCGTTGGTGTCGGGCATCTGGGGCGGCACCATGCCCGTTGGTACAAGAATCTGCCAGAATCGGAGTTAGTCGGTGTCTTCGATATAGACCCGGGCAAAAGCGGCGCCGTGGCAGAAGAGTTGGGAGTCCCGGCGCTGGTTTCACTGGATGAAGTGCTTGCCAAAGCCATAGCCGTTTCGGTGGCGGTTCCGACCGTTTATCATTATGAAGTGACCGAAATTCTCCTGAAAAATAAAGTTCACTGTCTGGTCGAGAAGCCGATCGCCTCGACCTCCGAGCAGGCGGCCGCCATGATCGCCTTGGCAAAAAAAAACAATGTCGTTATGACTGTCGGGCAGATCGAGCGATTCAATCCGGCGGTGCAGGCCATAATGGAGCATAAAATAAACCCGCGTTTTATTGAGGCGCACCGTTTGGCGGCGTTCAATCCCCGTGGCACCGACGTGGCCGTCATTCTCGACTTGATGATTCACGATATCGACTTGACATTGCACCTGATAAAATCGAAAATTGCCCGAATTGAGGCCGCCGCGGTTGCCGTTATATCCGATACGGCCGATATTGCCAATGCCCGGCTGACGTTCGAAAACGGGGCGGTGGCAAATTTGACTGCCAGCCGGATATCGCTTCGTCCCATGCGCAAACTTCGTATATTTCAGAAATCGGGGTACTATTCTCTGGATCTGGCGGAAAAACGGGCCGATATCTATCGTTTGGCCGATGATGTGCCTGCCAATGCCGTTGGTATGCGAATCCCTCTGGGCGACAGCGGCCGGGAGATTTTTTATGCCAAAGCCGGGTCGAGCGACAGTGATATGCTTCGGGCGGAATTGCAGGCTTTTCTGAAATCGATTCACGACAATGTTCAGCCGCCGGTCGCGGCCGAGGAAGCCGCCGAGGCGCTTCGCGTCGCTATCGAGGTCGAGCGGGTCGGTCTCTCGGAAATAAAAGAGTGATATGCCCGCCGATTCCATACCTATATTCGTCAGCGCCGGCGACCCCTCAGGCGATATCGCCGGCTATCACCTGCTCAAGGCCCTGAAGGATCAAAATCATCGCTTTTCTTTTTATGGCCTGGGCGGACAACGTATGAAAACCGCCGGCCAGGAGCAGTTGGTTGAAGGCAACGCTTTGGCGGTGATGGGATTTTTCGAGGTCGCCCGCAAGATAGTTTTCTTCAAAAGGCTGTTAACGGATGCGGCGGAGAAAATCAAGCAAATTAAACCCGCGGCGGCCATCCTGATCGACTATCCCGGTTTCAATTTACGGCTTGCCGCGAAGTTGCACGAACTTGACATTCCGGTCATATATTATATTTCGCCGCAGATATGGGCCTGGGCGCCGGGGCGAATAGAAAAGATAAAAAGATACGTAAACCTCATGCTGGTCATTCTGCCCTTCGAATCTTCCATTTATGATAAGGCCGGAGTCCCCAACCGGTTTGTCGGGCATTACCTTATGGATGACATCGACAGGAAGCATATCAAGGCACCCTTTAACGATAAATCCGAATTGATCACGCTGATGCCTGGTTCCCGGCCGCAGGAAGTGGCGCGGATGTTGCCGACCATGCTCGAAAGCGCCGCCATTATCGGCAAAGAGCTGTGCTGTCATTTTACCATCGCCGGGGTGAAAGGCGGCATAGATTATGAATACTACATTAAGAGTTCGCCCGTGAGGGTCGGTTTGTCGATGGAAAATAACCGCCAGTTAATCAGCGAAAGTCGTATGGTTATCGCGTCGTCGGGCACGGCCACGCTCGAAACCGGAATTATCGGCCGGCCGATGGTGGTCATATATAAAACCGGTTCCATAACCTACTTGATTGCGCGGCGGCTGGTGAAAATCGATAAAATCGCCCTGATCAATATCGCCGCGGGGAGAAAGATTGTCCCGGAACTGATTCAGAGTGAAGCCACTCCGCGAAAAATCGCATCGGAGGTCAGCCGCGTTCTGGCCGATTCCGGGCAACTTGGCAACATAGTCGAACAATTGAATAATGTTACCGACCGTTTGGGTGGACCCGGCACTGCACGACGGGCGGCCGGAGCCATAAGGGAGTTCATCAATTGCTGATTTTATACAAAATTGCGACGTTTTTTATTTATTATCTGACATTGCCGTACACATTCTTTTCGGCTCTGTCCGGATCACTTAAATGGAAGCAGCGGCTGGGATTGAGCTTACCGAAAGCAAGGCGAATTGGGCCTTTAATATGGCTTCATGCCGCTTCAATGGGTGAGGTGGCCGTGCTGGCGGTGTTGGCCGACCATCTTCGCCGCCGTAATAAAGACGTGCAGTTATATATAACCGTCATGACCGAGACCGGATATAACCGGGCCAGGGAATTATTGCCCGATGATGTGGCGCTATCGTTTTTCCCGATTGATTACCGATCTCCAATTCGGCGTTTTCTGAAAAAGATCAGGCCCGCCACGGTCGTTTTCATAGAAACCGAAATCTGGCCAAATTGGATTATGAAACTGCATCGTCTGAATATACCAATCGTGCTGGCGAATGGACGATTGTCGGAGAAATCGACCCGGAGTTACGCCCGCTTCGGAAATTCCATGCGGATGCTGATGTCATTATACCGGCATATTATCGTCCAATCCGATGATAACCGAGAGCGGTTTATCTCGATCGGGGCCGATGATGCCAAGATCATTGTCGGCGGGAGTCTCAAATTCGATGCTCCGGTTCGATTTCGGACGGAATCTGAAAAGCGGACGTACCGTGCCCAACTACCGTTCAAGACGGAGGCGCGCATCTGGATTTGCGGTTCCACCCGAAACGGGGAGCATGAACAATTACTCGAAGTGTATGTCAACCTGAAAAAGAAGCACCCGTCCCTGAAAATGATTCTGGTCCCCCGGCATCTGGATAAAATCGAGGATATTGTGCGTATGATTGCAAATTTCGGTTTAAAGTTCGCCCGATACACTGAACTGAAGAATGCCTCGCAAGATACCGATATTTTGCTGGTCGATCAGATAGGGTGTTTGAACGATCTTTATCCGCTGTCGGACATTGCCTTTGTCGGTGGGACGCTGGTCGAGATCGGCGGGCATAATCTTCTGGAACCGGTCTGGGCCGGAATCCCGGTGCTGTTCGGCCCTCATATCGCCAATGTGAAAGACAGCGCCGAATATGTTGAAAAAGGGCAATACGGCCTGATGGTAAATGATAAAAGGCAACTGGAAGCCAAGCTTGATTTATTTTTATCGGGTCGCCTTGAGTTTGCCAGCAAGGCCGATGATATAAACGGCACATCCGGCGCCGCGATGACGGCCAAAATCATTTTGTCCCTGTTGCAGAAATGAAACTATTCTGGCAAAAAGTAATTTCCCACAAATCCAATCCATTGTACTGGCCAATAGTGTTTATATTATGGCTGGCGTCGTTTGTTTATCGCCTGTTGTCGATTATAAATCGCATGAGAAGCAAAGCCGCCGTCAGAATAAATGTGCCCGTTATATCGGTCGGAAACCTGACCGTCGGGGGGGCGGGAAAAACCCCGCTGGTGATTTTCCTGGCCCGGCAGTTGATTGAAAGGAAATATAGAGTCGCTATCGTGGCGCGGGGGTATGGACGACGCTCCGGTGATAATGTGTTCGGTTCCGGAGTGGATTTATGTCAAAGGAGCGTGGAGGATATCGGCGATGAGCCGTCTATGATGGCCGAGAATCTCCCGGAAGTTCATTTCGCAATCGGTTCGCCGAAATGGAAGGTGGCGCAAAGACTGACTGACATGGAAAAGCCGGATATCATAATTGTGGATGACGGTTTCCAGCATTATCGCCTGCATCGCGATTTTGATATTGTGGCCATCGACGCCCGGTATGATCTTCGTTGCGAATCCATTTTCCCTCTGGGAAGGCTGCGGGAAAATCTCCGAAATATTAAAAGAGCCGATGCGATCGCCTTAACCCGGGTGAATCAATCCGGCGTCGATAAGGGCTTTATTGACTGGTTGGGCGAATCCTTTCCGGACAAGATCGCCTTGGAAGTTGCCTTTAATTCATCCTCGCTGATATCCGCCGATGATAGTAAGCCGCCTGAATCTATTGCGGGCAAAAGAGTTCTGGCCTTCGCCGGAATTGCCGATACCAATTCGTTTGCAGAATCAATCGGGCAGTATAAGCCGATGGAATTGGAATTATTGTCATTTGGTGACCATTGCCGCTATAACGCCGGGGAGATAGCCTTCATAGTCGAGAAAATAAAAACATATGAGCCCGATTTAGTCTTGACGACTCACAAGGATTATGTTAAAGTCAGAAACTTTAATTTTGGCCGGACGGTTTATTATATTACCGTCGTGCCGGAGATTGTCTCCGGAGCGGAAAAGATAATAACCACACTTGAAGGTGTCATTCGCGGGTAATGGAAAGGCGATATGATTTCATAATTATCGGTTCCGGAATCGCCGGGTTGTTTTTCGCGCATAAGGTTTCCGGCCTAATGCCTGATGCGAAAATCGCCATCATCACCAAAAAATCGGAGACGGAATCGAATACCAATTATGCCCAGGGCGGCATTGCCACGGTTATGTCATCGATCGACAGTTTTAAGATGCATATCGAAGACACTCTTACGGCCGGGGCCGGGTTATGCCGGCGTGACGTGGTCGAGCAGATAATCCAGTATGGTCCGGAAATAATAAAAAAATTGGTAGATATCGGCGTCCATTTCACGAAGAAGGGAAAATCATTTGACCTTGGGCGTGAGGGCGGGCATACCACCAACCGGGTCGTGCATGCCGCCGATTTGACGGGGAGGGAAATCGAGCGGGCGCTTCTGACCGCCTGTCGCCGGAGAAAAAATATCGATATATATCGCGATACTATCGCGCTTGATCTGATTACTTATCAATGGCATGGCCGCAATCGTTGCGGCGGGGTTTATGCCTATTCCGAACGTAAAAACGATCTGACCGGTTTTTATGCCCCGGTGACGATGCTGGCCACGGGCGGTATCGGGCAGGTTTATTATCACACGACCAACCCGAAAATCGCCACCGGTGACGGCATCGCCATGGCTTTTCGGGCCGGGGCCCGCGTGGCCAATCTGGAATTTGTCCAGTTTCACCCGACCACGTTATACAGCCCGGGCAAGAAGCCTTTTTTGATTTCCGAGGCGGTGCGCGGAGAAGGCGGAATACTGACTAATTCGGCCGGGAAAAAATTCATGCGCGGTTATCACCCATTGAAGGATCTTGCTCCGCGTGATATTGTCGCGCGTGCCATCGACACCGAATTGAAGCGCACGGGGGACAGATTTGTCCTGCTCGATATAAGTCATCGCGGGGCCGCCTTTGTCAAGAAGAGGTTTCCGAATATTTATGGTGAATGTCTGAAGCGGGGGATGGATATATCCAAAGAGCCGATTCCGGTGGTGCCGTCGGCTCATTACGTTTGCGGCGGGGTAATGGCGGATTTGCGGGGTCGGACCGATATCGACGGTCTATATGTCTGCGGAGAGTCGGCCTGCACCGGCATGCACGGAGCCAATCGGCTGGCGTCCAATTCGCTTCTGGAGGCGGTGGTCATGTCGGATTATGCCGCCGATGCCGCCGTTCTGTTTCGACAGAGTCATATTTTTCCGGATTCACCGCCGTCCAAAATCTGGTTGCATTCGACCATCGACGGCATCAAAGATAAGATTATCATTTCCCACGACCGCACCGAAGTACGCCGCTTGATGTCCGATTATCTGGGCATCGTTCGCAGCAGCGAGCGGTTGAGGATGGTGCATGAGCGGGTCAAGGTCATTCTCAAGGCGATTGACTCGTACTATCTGGGTAATCCCGTATCCTATGAAATCGTGGAACTGCGCAATATCGCCCTGGTGGCGGAACTGGTCATACGGTGCGCCAAGCGGCGCAAGGAATCACGGGGATTGCACTGGATAATCGATTATCCTGAAACCGACGACAAACACTGGAAACGCGATACCATCATCAAGCCGCCGGGTTTCGTTTCCAATCGGAGGAAGCATGGTTCAAGCCGATGAGATGATTTTAATACTGGATTTCGGATCGCAGTACACGCAGTTGATAGCCCGCCGTATTCGCGAAGCCAAAGTGTATTGCGAAATTGTTCCGTGCACGGCCGACCTGAAAGATTATTCCACGCGCAATATCAAGGGCTTCGTTCTTTCCGGAGGACCGGCCTCGGTTCTGGAACCGGGCTCCCCCCAGCTGGAAAAGTCGTTTTTCGAAACCGACAAACCGATTCTGGGCATCTGTTATGGGATGCAGCTTTTGGCCAGGAATTTCGGCGGCAAACTGGTGCGAAGCGAAATGCGGGAATATGGCCCGGCCCGGATCGAACTCAAATCGTTTCCGGCCATTTTTAAAGGGGTGAATAAGACCAGTCAGGTCTGGATGAGTCACGGCGACTCCATCGTGGAAATGCCGAAAGATTTCACCGTAACCGCTTCGACCGCGACTTTACCCATCGCCGCTATTGCCGACGAGAAGAGGAAAATTTACGGCCTGCAGTTTCATCCCGAAGTGCATCATACCGACGAGGGCACCAGAATCCTGCACAATTTTCTTTATGATATATGCGGTTGCATCGGCAGTTGGACGACCGAATCATTCATAGAGACAACGGTCAGGAGTCTGTCGGCCAAATTGGCCGGTCAGAAGGTTGTCCTGGCCATTTCCGGAGGGGTCGATTCCACCGTCTGCGCTCTGTTGCTGAAAAGAGCCATCGGTGATCGGCTTTATGCCATATTCGTCAATAACGGCGTATTGCGCAAAAATGAATATGAGGACGTTACCGCGATGCTGTCGTCGTTGGGATTGAATCTTATACCGGTCGATGCCTCGGACATGTTTCTGGCACGGCTGGAAGGCATCACCGATCCGGAAAAGAAACGGGTTGTTATCGGCAATACTTTTATCGACATATTCGAAGAACAGGCCCGAAAAATCGGCGGTATCGAGTATCTGGCGCAGGGAACGCTGTACCCCGATGTTATCGAATCGGTGTCATTCAAAGGCCCGTCGGCGACGATCAAGACGCATCATAACGTCGGCGGTTTAAAAGAACGTATGGAATTGAAGTTAATTGAACCGCTTCGGGAATTGTTCAAAGATGAAGTGCGCGAGTTGGGGCGGTCATTCGGTCTGGATAATAAGTTTGTCGGTCGCCACCCTTTTCCGGGGCCGGGGCTGGCGGTAAGAATTATCGGTGAGGTAACTCGTAAGCGCCTGGCAATACTGCGCGAGGCCGACGCCATATTCATCGAAGAATTGCGTAAAGCCGATCAGTATGATAAAATCTGGCAGGCGTTTGCCGTGCTTTTGCCGGTGAAATCGGTCGGGGTGATGGGTGATGAAAGAACGTACGAGAATGTTGTGGCCTTGCGGGCGGTGACCTCGACCGATGCCATGACCGCAGACTGGGCCAAAATACCCAATGACCTTCTGGGGCGGGTTTCCAATCGCATTATCAATGAGGTTAAAGGTGTCAACCGCGTTACCTATGATATTTCGTCCAAACCTCCGGCCACTATTGAATGGGAATAAGTCAATGAATTCTACCGGCTTGCGGTATTCATATTCAATTGACAAAGCCGTCTTGTTCGGCTATAATAAAGGTCAATTTTTAAAGGGATGCGAGTTCTCGATAAAGAAAGCGTTTTGACCAAGAATCATGGATAAGAATCTTCTGGAAGAACTGACCCGGCCCGTTCAGAATGAACTGGACCAATTCGACAGCAAATTGCATGATTTTTTAAAGGGTGACTCGCCGCTTATCAGTTCCATCGCCAAACACTTGCTGAAATCGCGGGGGAAGCGAATTCGCCCGGCCATTCTGTTTTTGACTTCCCGGGCCGGCAAATATAACAGCGAGCATACGGTTGATGTCTCTTTATCCATAGAATTGATTCATACCGCGACCCTCCTCCATGACGATGTCGTCGATGATGCCGATATGCGACGCGGGACCGAAACGGTCAATTTCAAATGGACCAATCTTATTTCGGTTTTGATGGGGGATTATTTGTTCGCCAAGGCCTTCCGGCTGATGTCCTCGGTCGGGTCCATCGAGCTGATCGAAGCCATTTCGCAGGCTACGGAAAGGGTGTCGGTCGGGGAATTACGGCAAATTGAAGAAACCTCTAATTATGATCTTTCGGAAGAGGAATATATAAAAATCATTGCCGACAAAACGGCGGCTCTGTTTTCGGTCGCCTGCGAGGTCGGGCCGATTCTGGCCGCGCAGAGCCGGGAAATTCGCCAGCGGTTTGCGACCTTTGGCGAAAAAATCGGGGTGGCTTTTCAAATCGCCGACGACCTTCTGGATTTTGTAGGCGATGCCCTCGTGACCGGCAAGGAACCGGGTAATGATATTTTAACCGGGAAGGTAACTTTGCCGCTGATTTATTCTCTTCGCACCGCCGACCGCACGCGGGCCGGCAACATGATGGAAATTCTTAATAACGGCGTTAATAAAACCGGCTTTTTAAAAATTCTTAAATACGTGACCGAAACGGGCGGTATCGACTATGCCTACCGCCGAGCCGCCGAAATCGCCCAGGAAGGTCTGGAGGCGGTTAAAGACCTTGACGATTCCGAGTATGTTAAGGCCCTCAAGGGTATGGTCCGGTATTCCACTTCCCGTGCCGCGTAATATTTTCTTATGATTTTAAACTTTATCCGTCCGCCCCGATATAATTAATACAATGGCTAACTTCGCCGAAATCAGCGTCGATATTTTAACCGGGCATCCCGTGTGGACAGGCCTGGCTCTGGTGTTGTCGCTTATCATGGCAGTTTATCTTTATTACCGCACCAATCCGCCGCTGTCCACCGGCATCAGAATGTTACTGGGCGCGTTAAGATTCGTAGCGATAATGGCCCTGTTTTTGACCCTGTTTGAGCCGGTTTTGTCATACACCCGCGAGTATGAACGTAAACCGCGTTTGACGCTTCTTCTGGATAAATCCGGCAGTATGAAAACATCAGAGGGCGGCCGAACGCGTCAGGAGCGTATGCGGGAATTTCTGGATTCAGAGAATTTCAGGAAGTTTGCCGGAAATTTTGACATTCGAACTTATTATTTCGGCGGTAATCTGACGGATGACGCCGCAAATGTCGATTCTCTGGCGACGGCGCTGGGGGAAGTCCTTTCAGAGCTTCAAAAGAAAGAAGCCGCCCGACCGGCCGACGCCTGGCTTCTGATATCAGACGGTATCAACAATAAAGGACTCGACGTCGCGGCCGCATCGGATCATCTGGTTACCCCGGTTTATGCTCTCGGCGTTGGATCCGATTTTGGACTGCGCGATGTGGCGGTCGCCGGACTGGAATATAACCGGGCCGCTTTTGTCGGTAAACCAACCGAAATCATGGTACGTCTTCAGTGGTCCGGATTAAACGACGAACCGATCATGGTGCAAATTAAGGATGGCTCCAAGGTTTTGGCCGCGGATACGTTGCGTGGCGGCCCCGGAGACTTAAAACAGGATATTTCCATTACATTCGTCCCCGACCGCATCGGCCGCCAAACATTTCTCACAGAGATTACGCGGCTGACGGATGAAGTCAATACCGATAACAATACCCGGTCGTTTTCGATGCTGGTTATGAAGAGCCGTCTCAATGTACTTTTGGTGGCCGATCATCTCGACTGGGAATATGCTTTTCTGAAAAGATTCCTCATGCGATCTGAAAATGTGGAATTATCAACGGTCGTTTACCGGAGCAATGGCCAGACTCTTGAGGGCCGCTTCCCGACCACCCAGACCGAACTCAACCAGTCTGACATGATTATTTTTTATGATATTAAATCCGAATTTCTTTCGGCGCAGGAAAGTATTATTCATTCCTTTGTTGCGGAAAAAGGCGGCGGGGTGTTCTTTCTTCTGGGGGATAATTATCTTGGCGCCCGGCCTCCGCGCTGGGTGGATAATTTATTGCCTTTTGTGAGCCGGAGGGGTCAGGGACAGATGATTTACAGCAGATTCAACGGCATTCCTTCCGAAAACTTCCTGTTTCATCCGGCGGTAAGATTGTCCGATGACCGTCGTGGTGTCCGGGAGCGCTGGCGGGATTTGCCCAATTTCGAGAGGCTGGTGCCAATGGACTCGGTGACACCGCAATCAGAAGTGCTAATCACGGCTGGTTTAGGACGCGGCGATTCCGATTATCCGGTACTGGGTTATCGCCTGATGGGAGCGGGTAAAATTCTGGCGGCAACAGCGGCGCCATTCTGGCGCTGGGCTTTTTTAAGCGTCGGTTTCAATGAACCAACCAGCGACTATGACCTGTTCTGGGACGGATCGGTCAAGTGGCTGGCCTTAAAAGAAGATTTCGACCCGATAAAGATCGTGCCGGATAAAGATATCTATACCCGAGGTGAGACCGTCGGCTTCACGGCTTTTGTCAACGATCAGGGTTTTCGGCCTATCGAACACGCCCGGGGATTGGTGGAATTGGTCAATGGCACCGGCGTCGATACTATGACCGTACAATGGCTGGAAATTGGAGAGGGGTGCTATCGGGCTGAATTCGAAGCGGTATCACCGGGAAGATATTCATATCGCGGCGTTGTCGAACGGGATGGGATACAATTAAAAGAAGCCGACGGACAGCTGGCGGTAGAGTCTTATTATGTCGAAGACTATGACCGTCGGCCCGATTTTGCCGCCCTCGAAACGTCGGCCCGCAGGTCCGGCGGGCGCTACGACCACATCGACAAGGCCGATAGTGTTCTTGCCGGAATTGGTGTCGATAGAATGTCCGAGACGGTCAAAAGCGAAACCGCGCTTTGGGATAAAGCCTGGCTGCTGTTTATTTTTATTGGGGCTTTGGCTTTGGAATGGACTTTGAGAAAGCGTTATCAACTGATATAGCTATGTCCATAGCCTGACAATTCTCCGTCTTTTTAATTTCACCAAGACGCCTTAAAATCCTTGTTGATATGATTTAACCGCGATATTATATAAGGCGATTCAATAAAGAAGCTGTGAAGAGGAAGTGAATGAAAATAGCGGTAATTGGTTCAGGGATGATGGGTCGGGCGGCCGTGTATGATTTAAGCCGCGCGGAGGGGGTTCAAAAGGTCGGTCTTTATGATTTTGACAAGGATTTGGCCGAGGAAATCGCTCGCAAGTACGGCAATGAGATAACATGCGCGGGACAGATCGACGCCGGCGAGGAAGACCGGGTGGCCGACATTCTCACAGATTATGACGCTTGTATTTCAGCCGTTACATATAAATATAATCCGGGTCTGACCCGGGCGGCCATAAAAGCCGGGGCGCATTTTTTCGATCTGGGGGGCAATAACGATGTGGTTGCGTCGCAGTTTGAAATGAATGCCGAGGCGGCCGAAGCCGACGTTCTGGTGATTCCCGACTGCGGTTTGGCGCCGGGGATGGTGTCGGTTCTGGCGGCGGCGGGCATTAAGGAATTTGACCGGGTAGCCTCGCTTAAAATCCGTGTCGGCGGCCTGCCCCAGAATCCGCGCCCGCCTCTGGATTATCAGCTCGTATTCTCCCCTGAAGGTCTGATCAATGAATACTGGGAGCCGGTCGTGATTCTCGAAAACGGCAAAAAGAAGATTGTCAATCCGATGACCGGATTGGAATCACTGGAATTTGACGGTATCGGCGAACTGGAGGCCTTTTATACGTCGGGGGGAACGTCGACATTACCGGACACCTATCAGGGAGTGGTGGATTTCCTGGATTATAAAACCATCCGCTATCCGGGCCATTGCCGCGTTTTCAAGCCGATGCTGGAACTGGGTTTGGGGTCACGCAGTCCGGTCAAAGTCGGCGACCGCGAGGTCGAGCCGCGCGAAGTGTTTAAAAAGGTCCTCGAAAAGAATCTGCCGCACAATGAACCGGATATGGTTCTGGTGCGCCTGACCTTTGAAGGGACAAAGGCGGGAGCGCCGAAAAAACTGGTTTATGAAATAATCGACCGTCAGGATCCACGCACTGAATTGACGGCTATGATGCGCACGACGGCTTTTCCCGTAGCCATCATCGCCTGGATGGCTTGCGCCGGGAAAATAACCTCACGGGGAGTAGTTCCGCAGGAAGTTGCAGTCGACCCCCAATTCTTCATCGGTCAATTGAAAAAGCGGGATATTAAGCTATATATACACGGTGACGCGTAGGGTATTTTGGTCGGCGGCAAGTCATTCGGGTATGGTTAAAGTAATATTACCGACTACCCGCGCCTGACAGGCAAGCCGCGATTTGTTCGGGATAGAGTCGGTCATTTCGAGTAGTTCCCGCTCTTCGTCGGTCATGGCGCTAAGGTTTTCATGACCTTCTTCGATGTGGACCTGACAGGTTCCGCAGACACCATTGGCGCCGCAGTCGTTGTCGATATCGATATCATGATCGAGCGCGGCTTCGAGGATAGACGTGCCTTCATCAACCTCGATTTTTCTGTCATTGTTTCGGAAATGAATTTTGGGCATTCTCACAACATTCCGGTTTGGTTTTAAAGGCATAAACCGGGCGGGTTGTTTATTGTTCCAATAATAGACCTATAAAGTATAATTTAAGGCACATAAACCCGCATTCCGGGGCAATAATACCGGTTTGGCATAAAAAAGACTTGAAAATGTTGTAAAATATGTCCATATTAAGAAGTCAATTTGACGTATATAGATAATGATATCAACTTATAAGTATATGAGGTAATTTTAATATGCAATTATCAAGAAAGGCCGATTACGCTTTAAGAGCCGTGACCCATTTTGCGGGATTGCCCAAAGGGGAACTGGCCTCGATTGGAACGGTGGCCGAGGCCCAGCAAATACCGCGCGAATTCCTGGCCAAGATTTTAAAGGATTTGACCTGGGCCGGAATACTGGTGTCATACCAGGGAGTGACCGGTGGTTATCGGCTCGCCCGGGCCCCCAAAGATATCAGTTTTCTGAATGTCATCGAGGCGATGGAAGGTCCCGTTTCGCTGAACTTATGTACGCAGGAAGGCCGTTGCGAATGTGAACGGATGAATCACTGCCAAATGCGTGATTTCTGGATTAAACAGGAAGTGTATTTTAAGAAAGCTTTGGGCCGCGCCAACTTTGCCAAGTACCGGTCATCGGCAAAGGGAAAGTAATCCTTCCAGCGCCATAACAGTGTTATGCCGTAAAAATTCGGCCGGATTGCCTCCGGCCTTTTTTATTGTCATTTACCGCCCGGTGCTCTTGCCATATCGGGATAACGGATATATATTATTTTTCTGCGGAAACGGTTTTAACCGTCCGCTTGTTTAAGATATGCGGGATTGAGACTTGTTAAAAGGAGCGAATGGAATGAATTTTGAAGATAAAGCTTATAAAATCAAGGTCGGTCTGGCCGAAATGCTCAAGGGCGGTGTCATCATGGATGTCGTCAGTTCGGAGCAGGCGAAAATCGCGGAGCAGGCCGGCGCGGTTGCGGTTATGGCCTTGGAGCGGGTTCCCTCGGATATACGCGCCGAAGGGGGCGTGGCCCGTATGGCTGACCCCGATATAATCGAGGCGATCAAGAAGGCCGTCTCCATTCCGGTGATGGCCAAATGCCGCATCGGTCATTTCGCCGAAGCGGAAATTCTGGAGTCTTTGGAAGTCGATTTTATCGATGAATCTGAAGTCCTGACGCCGGCCGACAATGCCAATCATGTCGATAAATGGCGCTTTAAAGTGCCTTTTGTTTGCGGTTGTCGCAATTTGGGCGAGGCCCTGCGGCGCATCGCCGAGGGGGCGGCCTTGATTCGCACCAAGGGCGAAGCCGGGACTGGGGATGTTTCCGAAGCGGTCCGCCATCTGCGCGAAGTCAATCGAGATTTGAAGCGCCTTACGGTAATGGCGAAAGACGAGTTATATAGCGCCGCTAAGGAAATGCGCGTCCCGCTTAATCTGGTGCAGATGGTAGCCGAGGCCGGTCGTCTGCCGGTGCCCAATTTCGCCGCCGGCGGAGTGGCGACCCCGGCCGATGCCGCCCTGGTGATGAAGCTGGGAGCCGAATCGGTATTTGTCGGCAGCGGGATATTTAAATCGTCGAATCCGGAAAAACGGGCCCGGGCCATCGTAACCGCGGTGGCGCAGTATAATGACCCCAAAGCGCTGGCCGAATGCAGTCGTAACCTGGGCGAAGCCATGAAGGGTGTTCAGGCCGCAACGTTGCCCGATGAAGAGTTATTGCAGATTCGCTAAATCGTTTTTGTCAGGGTATCCATATGCTTCCGGCCATAAATATCGGGGTGCTGGCTCTTCAGGGTGATTTCGAACGACATCTTTTGCATTTAAAAAAGCTTAATGTGCCGTCGATTGAAATCAGAAAACCGGAGCAACTCAATGTCATCGATGGTTTAATTATCCCCGGCGGTGAATCCACGACCATGGCCGAACTCATCGATCGGTTCGGTTTTCGTGATAGATTGACATTGTTTTTCAAAGACCATGCGGTCTGGGGTACATGCGCCGGTGCAATACTTCTAGCCCGGCACGTCGATGACACTCGTGTCAGGCCATTCGGCGTCATCGATATCAAGGCCGTGCGTAACGGGTATGGTCGCCAGGTACATTCATTCTTCGAAATGGTCCGATTGAATCTTAACGGCTCGGCCGCAACTGTTGAAGCCTCGTTTATCAGAGCGCCGATGTTTGAAAATATCGGTCGTGGGGTGGAAATCCTCGCCCGACATGAGAATCATCCGGTGCTGTTAAGGCAGGGGCGCTGTCTGGTCAGTTCCTTTCACAGCGAATTACATGAAAATCCGCTTTTGACGGCGTATTTTATCGACCACATGGTGCGACCGGCCGATGTATCAATTGAAAAGTAAACGCCCGATCGATTTATGAAAATTATTATTGCCAGACATTTCGGTTTTTGCATGGGGGTCAAACGGGCCATCGCCATCGCTGAAGATAACGCCACGGTTGATGACAAAGTGACCATTTTTCGGGAAATCGTGCATAACGATGCCATCGTGGAAAGATTTAAAAAAATGGGTATCGGGCAGTCCGACGCGGTGGAAAATATCGACCGGGGGACAGTCATAATTCCGGCGCACGGCGCCAGCGCGAGCGTATTTGACGCCGCCCGGGCCCGGGGGCTTAATATTGTCAACGCCACCTGCCCGCTGGTCATACGGATCCAGAAAATCGTCAAAAAACTGGCCCAGGACGGATATCTGATTGTCCATTTCGGCGACCGCCATCACGATGAAACTATCGGTATTGTCGGTCATGCCCCGAATAATGTCCGGGTTATAGGATCTCTGGCCGATCTTGATACGATAGACCATAGAGTAGGGCCGATCGCCTTGACGTCGCAAACCACCGCCCGTCAGACAGACTTCGAAATCATCGTCGGGGAAGTCAGGAAAAGATATCCTCAAGTTGAGATATTCAACACTATTTGCGACGCCACCAGCCAGAGGCAGGAGGCCATCATGGAACTGGCCGGGCAAACCGATTTGATGCTTGTGGTCGGTTCGACCTCATCGGCCAATTCCAACCGTCTGGTCCGCATTTCGCGCTCGCTGGGAGTGGAATCATATCTGATAAATTCGGCCGACGATATCAGGGAAGAATGGTTTGTCAACCGTGATGATGACAATGTGGTCGGTTTATCGGCCGGGGCGTCGACGCCCGATTTTCTGATTGAAGGAGTCATTGCACGACTTCAGGATATTGTGCGATGCGAGGTCGAGGTCGTCCTGCCGCCGCGGCAGAACCATTCCAATCGTCTGGCTCTGGACGGAAATTAAAGTCGGATGGTACCGGGCGCTGAAACGTTTATTTGCCCCGGAATGTTTGATTTTTTCACTTGCATCAGAATCGGTAAAATATATATTATTTTTTCGGGAGAATCGGAGCCCGGACATGGTCCATATTTGCCGTGTCGGCGTCGATAATCCGTTCGATGATGTTCTTCAAGCGCTTGTGAGCAATTGAAGCGAATTGTTTTCAGGCATTTGACGGGCACCTGATTTTATATGACAGATATTGTCACATGGGTGGCGGCGCGGGTAACGGTGGGGATGGTCGGGTCGTCCCGCGCGGGATAATAAAAAGACGCGTGATCCATCTGCACAACTTGATAATCGAGGACGCGTGAAACTATAAACGGCCGACCGATTCTATCATGACGGCGGCGGTCCCGATTCGGGTCACGAAAACAGAGCACGGATCTTGCGGTATCTTTGGAGGCACAATGCTCAAGAGAGTCGATCTTTACATTTATCCGGATGAGCCGGAATGCGAGAATATTATGGGTTTTCTGCGGGAGCAGGAGGTGGAGTTATTTGTCCGTAATGTCCGGGAACGGCCCCTCAACGTCGATGAAATCACACGGCTGTTCCGGCATTTCGACACGAGGCATTTTCTCAACGAAAACGCGGCCTCATTTGCGAAACACAATCTGAACCGGGAGTTGCCGTCGCGCCGTGAGCTATATGAATTAATGGCGCGGGACAATGACTTGATCAGAAGGCCGGTAGTTGTATCCGGTCGGCTGATGGTCATTGGCGGCAATCTCATAAAAATCCGGGAAATGCTTCAGATTCGCAACGAGCAGGAAGAACCGGAAAACAACTCTGCCGGGAAACGCGTTTTCAGTAACGGACGGAGCAGTAAAAACGGCGACAGCTAAAATCATTGCCTTTTGCCCCGGCTCTTGAGTATATTCGCTTAATGTGCAATGTGATAATTTCAGGATCGAGGTGAGCCATGGACATTGAAAGAGAAATACTCGAGGTCGATATCCTTGTCGTCGGCGCCGGACCGGCCGGGTTGTCGTGCGCGTATCATCTGGCCGAACTGATAAAAAAGTCCGACGGCCGGGTCGCCATGCCGGAGATCGTGGTGCTTGAAAAAGGCAGTTATCCCGGAGCGCACTCCTTTTCCGGAGCCGTCTTTGACCCGTCCATAATAAAAATATTGATGCCCGATTTCCTCGAAAGGGGATTCCCGTTCGAGAAAAAGGCCGGTCGCGACCGGCTGTACTATCTGACTGAAAATTCCAGAATTAAATTCCCGTTTTTGCCCAAGCCGTTTCATAACGACGGCAATTACATCGTTTCTTTGAATAAAGTGGTCGGCTGGCTGGCCGAGCAGGTCGAGGCGGCCGGAGTCAACATATTTCCCGCCACGGGCGGATTTGAACTGCTGGTTGAAAACGGGACCGTCACCGGCGTGCGCACGGTTGACCTCGGGCTCAACAAAGAGGGTGAACCCCGCGAGAATTTCGAACCCGGGTCGATACTCAAAGCCAAAGTAACTATTCTGGCGGAAGGGGTGCATGGGTCGTTAGCCAAGCAGGCGTTGTCAAAATTGCATCTGAATGATGAAAGGATGCCCCAGCAGTATTTAACCGGCGTCAAAGAAGTCTGGGAAATTCCCGAGGGGCGTCTTGGCGACGGGGAGATCATCCATACTTTCGGCTGGCCGCTTCCCAACTATGAATACGGCGGCGGCTTTGTATATGACATGGGCGGTCATATGGCCGCAGTCGGATTCGCGGTCGGGCTGAACAGTCCCAATCCGACCAATGACCCGCATTACCGGTTTCAGCAGTTTAAGACTCATCCTCTGGTGCGGAAAATTTTCGAGGGCGGTAAAATGCTTCATTACGGGGCGAAAACCATCCCCGAAGGCGGCTATTACGCCATGCCGAAATTGTATCATGACGGTTTATTGCTGGTCGGTGATTCGGCCGGATTTTTAAACGCCCAGAGATTAAAAGGCATTCACCTGGCCATGGAATCGGGCATGATGGCCGCCGAGACGATTTTCGAGGCCCTTCAGAAAAATGATTTTGGGCCGGACGTATTATCGGGGATGCAGACGCGTTTCGATAATTCGCAGGCTAAAGAAGAGTTATATGCCGTTCGCAATTATCATTCGGGTTTCGACGATGGTTTGCTGGCCGGAATGATTTCGGCCGGTTTTCAGATGATTTCCGGCGGACACGGCCTGACCGACCGGAGGCGAACCCATCCCGATCACGAACATGTGATGCCGTACAACGAATTTCTATCGGTCAGAAACCATAACGCCGTCAAGCGTGATTTGAAGTTCGACAATGAGTACCTGTTCGACAAACTGACCGACGTCTATCACAGCGGCACCAAGCATGAGGAAGAACAGCCGTCGCATCTGGTTATTTCCGATATCGATATCTGTAACACGCGATGCACCGAGGAGTATGGCAATCCCTGCCAGTATTTTTGTCCGGCGCAGGTTTACGAGATGGTTGATGATGAATCCCGGCCCGGCAAGAAGAAACTCCAGCTGACGCCGTCCAACTGCGTTCACTGCAAAACCTGTGATATCGCCGACCCGTACCAGGTAATAACCTGGGTGGTTCCGGAAGGCGGCGGCGGGCCGAATTACACCAACTGTTGAATTCCGGGAAAGATGCGTTCATAAGGGCCGCCACGGGCGGCCTTTTTTGTAGGTGTTTGGTTCAACATCGGTTCAAGGGCAGTGAATTGAATAATCGCCAAATTTGCGTTTTGTCGCTCTTTTAAGATTTTTACCCAACTCTTTGGCAATAATCGAGTATTATTAAATAGGACTTTAAGTTTATTTTGGGCGTAAAGACAGAGGGAATTATTATCCATGCTTATTCGCGTCGTAGCCGTACAAATGGAGCTGGGGCGCCAGTTAACTCTCGAAGATAAACTGCATATTTTCAAGCAGAGGCCGGAATTCGTCTGTCTCCCGGAGTATTTTATGGTTGGCAGTGACATGCCTGATTTTTCACGGTCGGCCCTTCAGATAAAGGAAAATCTCGATTATATTCAACGCCTGTCTATGGAATTGGATACCTGTGTGATCGGGGGTTCGGTGGTCGAATCGGACGGCGATTGTCTGTATAACAGCTCGTATATATTCAACCGGGGCCATAAACTCGGCAAGTATCGGAAATTAAATCCGGTCAGCGGAGAAATCGCCAAAGGCATTTTGCCCGGAGATAAAATTTTCGTCTGCGAAGTGGACGGGATCGGGGTTGGGCTGTTGATATGCGCCGATGCCCTCAATTCCGGATTGTTTGAACTGATGGCCATGGAACAGGTCGATATTATATTCATACCGACCACCTCGCCGTTGAAACCGGCCGAATCGAAATCGGAGAAGCAGAAGCGCGACCGGGATATTTATGTCAGGGGAGCGGAGTTGGCCGGGGCCTTTGTCGTTAAAACTTGTGCCGTCGGGCACCTGTTTGAGAGGCCATTGCAGGGTCGAACTTTGATTGCGTCGCCCTGGGGAATCGAGGCCCGCGTGCCGTTCCATGACGAACTGGACAAGACGATTGTTTCGGCTGTTCTGGATATCGGGGGCCTTCGCGAGTTTCGTCAAAAGAAAGCCCTTCAGGCAAACAGGTCATTAAGTTCCATTTATGACGATTTGGTCAATTAAAAAGGCGCCGCTGACCGGCGCCCATAAATTCCATGTTAAAAGACCTGCCTAATTATTTCCGCCGCCGCTGTAAAAATCCTCCACCCAGTTTTCCACTTTGGCACTTTTAAACAGGTTGTTGTACCACTTGTTGTAGAAATCCTGCTGTTTTTTCATCAGTACTTCCTGGTAGAGCGAATCCTGGGTGCGGTTGAATTCTTCCACGTCGGGAGATATGCGTTGCACCAGCTTAAGAATCGCAACGCCGTTGCGATACTCAATCGGTTCTGAAACCTGATCGACTTGTTCCAGCGCAAAGGCCGCGGCCAGAACTGACGGCTCCTTGCCGATATTGGGAATTACGGATGTCCGCGTAATTTTATCCTTGACAGCGTACGGGAATCCGTGCTTGCGGCTGACCTCCGGCATGGATTTACCGCTGACGAGTTCCCGGCGGATAACGGCGGCCGTATCCAGGGCGGTTTTTTGGACCCACCTGGTTTGCACGCCGCGTTTGACGCTGGAGAGCACTTCGGTGAAGGGACGGTGACCGGCTTCGATATGTTCGGCGACGCGGTAAACATAGAAGCCGTTATCGGCCTCGATAACGTTGGAGATGTGGCCGACTTTCGCCTTGGCGATGCTTTCATGCATCTTCTCGTCTTTAAGATTGATTATGGGGATATAATCATCTGCGGTAAAGGCCCGGGTCGTGTCCACTTTATAATTGAACTGCTCGGCCGCCTTTTCAAAACCTACGGTTTTGGCGGCTTCGGCGAATTCTTCGGCGGCTTCTTTGCGGGCGACCATAGTCTCGGTCGACGTTTCGACTTTCATCAGAATATGCGCTGCGTGGCGTTCTTCATCCATTTTATTGGTGGTCGGGTTTCTTTTGCCGCGGACGTCCAGGAGCTTAATAATATGATAACCGAACATGGTCTTGACGGGACGACTGATCTGACCGGGTTGCATGGCAAAGACGGCGCTGTCGAAAGGGGCCACCATGCGACCGCGTTCGAACCACCCCAGGTCGCCGCCGTTCTCGGCCGAGTTGTCCTCGGATAAAGTGCGGGCGTATTCCTCGAAATCGGCCCCGGCGATTAAAGAGTCATAAATGTCGGTCATCTGGTAGAGGACACGATTCCAATCGTCGCTGGACGGTTCCAGCTTAAAAGAAACGACATTCAAAACGCTGCGTTCTTTGATGGCATAATCCTCGATATGGTCTTCATAGTAAGCTTTCAACTCATTCTCACTTGGCTCCGGGGCTTTCGGACGCAGATCTTTATCGGAAATATAAATATATCCGATTTCCAATTCTTCCCTGGAATCCATGAAAGCCTGCATGATTTCGGCCGGTGTCACACGGACGGCGCTGACCACTTCCTGCTGAAGTTTGAAGCGCTCTATGTTGGGCAAAACATACTGCTCTATCGAAGCCCAGAAGGGAGCGGCGTTGGGATCGACCATGGCCGAGACATATTTTTGATAATCGAACTTGCCGTCGGTCATGAACTGCGGGGCCTGCTGAATTTCTTGCGGCGGATACAATCTCAAGTAATTGAACATTTCTTCGTCGGTGACGGCTATTTTGTATTTATCTATTTCCTGACGAAGCAGGTAATCGGCGATTAACTGCTGCCAGGCCTGATTGCGCAATTCGCGAACTTTGCTGACGGTCAGGTCGATGTCGCTTTTTTCCTGCTCCTGACGTATCAGGGAGTTGTAATAACGGTCGAAAACCTGCCAGGAGATTTCCTCACCGTTGATTTTGCCGACCGTATTTTTCACGTTCCTGGAGCTGGAAATGTCGGCGCCCCACTCCAGAATAATCATGCCGGTAAAGAATACCAGAACAATAATGATGATTGGGAAAATCAGCCGTCTTAGTAGTTGAAACATCAGGTTCTCTCCTCAATAGTCGTTGCTCAAATTTAACCCGACAATATAAGCGATTTATCCAAATGCGCAAGTCGGATATTGCCCGGTTTTGTCATAAAACTTTTTGACTTTGAACCGCTTGGCCGATAACTTGTTTAATCGGTTATGAAGATAGTATCGGATTATATTCGGGCCGTCTTGATGGCTGTAATTTTATGTGCCGCAATAGCCCTCGGCGCGGACACACAATGGCCGGTCAAGGGCAATATCGATTTATCCTCCGGATTCTGCGAATTTCGCCCGGCCCACTTTCATGGCGGCATCGATATTCGCACCGGTGGCAAGGAAGGGCGGGAAATTTTTGCCCCGGCCGACGGTTATGTCTGGCGGATAAGGTATTCATATACCGGCTACGGTAAAGGGCTGTATCTCAAGGATGGCGGGGGTCGAATTTATGTGTTCGGGCACCTGTCGCGGCTGTCCGACCGGCTGGAAAAGATTGTTAAGGCGGAGCAATATGGCCGCAAAAGGTATTCATTCGATATCACCCTCGAACCGGATTCACTGCCGGTTAAGGCGGGTGAATTGATAGCCTACTCGGGGCAGTCCGGAAACGGGGCGCCGCATATTCATTTTGAAGTGCGCAACCGGGACAATCAACCGCTCAATCCTCTCCGGCAGGGATTTGGGCTGGTCGATAATACCGCCCCGGAAATAAGTCAGGTGGCTTTCATTCAAACCGATGAGAATTCACTTTTCGATACCGGGGAAAGACGACGGTTTTATGAAACACGCTATAAACGTTCCGAGAATCTTTATTATCTGGATTCGGTGCCGTTGATTCAAGGTCCGCTGGCGGTGGCAGTGCGGGCTTACGACCGTATCCGTGAGAATGGCCCGCGTTTGAGTATATACTGTATCAAGCTTTATATCGACGATTATCTATATTATGAAGCCGTGTTCGATTCTTATGATTACGGTCAGACTGGGATGGTCGATCTGGTTTTCGATTATGCCTCGCAGATGCAGGACCAGTCGCACTGGCACCGCCTGTTCAATCCGCCGGGCATGGTCTATCCGGGGAGTCGCTCGGTGTATGAAAACGGCGGGATATTTTCGGGGAAAACCACTTACAGCTATGGACTTCATAGCGGCCGGGTCGAGGCGTATGACGCCGCAGGCAATAAATCCGAATTCCAGTTCAAATTCGTTCTGGCCCCGCCCGGACGATTTTTCGAAGTCGGCTGGCGGGGCGATTCACTTTTGCATGTTCAGGTCTCATCCGATGTTCGCTATATAGATCTGGAACAACTCTCCGTTTATGGTATCGGCAATTCCGGTGAGTGGCATATTATCGACAATAACGGTATCCAGAAAGTAGGCGAACTTGGTTGGCGAATTCCACTGCCCCATGTGCGCCAGAATATACACCTGCTTAAAATCACGGCCATCGGCTCTTCGGGGTGGACCAAAGATGATGTCTATCTGACCTTGACCGAAGATAGTCGTCCCGAATTCAATATAGACTATCGTCTCGACGGGGAAGGAGTGGTGATAGAAGTTTCATCGCGGCGGCGAATCTGCCCGATTCCCGAAATAACGGCGGTCTACGGCGATGGGTATAAAAAAAGCCTGCCCGTAATCGTTCTCTCGCCGAGAAAATTCGCCGCTTTTATCCGACCGGGAGATATAAATGCCGACCTGGTCCGTATTGAGGTATTTTCCGGAGGCAGCGCGATTGCGGTCGCCGGGCGGGACGTGGCCATCAAGGCCGTGGGACACTATCCCGGGAAAACCCTGTCAAGCAGTGATGGCGTCGCTCGCGTCGAAATTGAAAACGGGGATTTATATTTTCCGGTTTATCTGGAACTGTATCAAGACCCCAAATGGTATGAACACCGAAAAAAGATGGCCACGGCGGCATATTCGGTGGGGCCGACGACAGTTCCTCTGGCATCGGAGGTCAAGGTTTCATTTGCGGGCGACTTCGACCCAACCGACCGGCAACTGGTCGTCTGTCGTTTGAATTCCAGGGAAAAGTGGAAGCCGTTGGAGACAAAACGGGAAGCCGGCCGGCTTATCAGCAGTTCGGGTCTTCTTGGTATATTTGCCGTACTCAAGGATAATGTAGCACCGGTCATTAAAAAAATCTATCCGAGTAATCAGGCGATAATACGAAACAATTTTCCGGAGATACAGTGCACGGTGAGCGACGATATTTCAGGCATAGAATCCGACGAACGGGTGCTGATTGAGCTCGATGGCGAATGGCTTATTCCCGAATATGATCCGGAGACGGAAATTCTCAAGACCACGCCGCGACGGAAATTAAGCGATGGACGGCATGAGTTGAAAATCACCGTGGCCGACAAAGTCGGCAATTCACGGACGATTGTTTCCGAATTTACCGTTAAAACCGACGCCGGGAATTAAGAGTCATGTTTATTCCCCTGAAGGACGAAAATCCCGGTCTTAAACGGCCCTATGTGACCTTTGCACTTATCGTTATCAATTGTTTTGTTTATCTGGTATCGATAATGCGGACGCCGCAGGAATTTCAGATTTTCGTGTACCAGTACGGCCTCATACCGATTGAGCTGATGCACATGAGCGAAATCACGCCGCAGTATTCGTGGCCGATTTTGCTGTCTCCCTTTTCGAGCATGTTTCTGCATGGAGGTTTTATGCACCTGGCGGGAAACATGCTGTACTTATGGATATTCGGGAATAATATCGAAGATTACCTCGGCCGCGTGAAATTTATAATATTCTACCTCGTCTCGGGGCTGGCGGCCTCGCTTTTATTTGTTGTCTTCAGTCCGGATTCGCAAATCCCGCTGGTCGGTGCATCAGGAGCGATTGCGGGCGTAATGGGTGCGTATATCGTCCTTTTCCCCCATGCGCGAATCCTGACGCTTTTATTTTTATTTTACTTCATTCGGATTATACGCGTCCCGGCCATGGTTGCGCTCGGCTTCTGGTTTGTTTATCAATTGTTGATGGCGGCGCTGGCCGGTGGGGGTGGGGGAGTGGCCTGGCTGGCCCACGTTGGTGGTTTTGCCTTCGGCTTCCTATGGTTCAAGCTGTTCGCGCGCGGGAAAAGCACCCGGCGAATATATCTTGACTGATATCTATCAGAAACGTTAGAAGAATTAAAGGCGACGGGAGTGGTGGACCGGGGGTCTTTCCCCCTCGAAATTGACGCCCCAATCCACCGACCCGTTTCGAAGCAGAGCACGAAGACTTCGAAGACGAGGTATCCCCCGCCGCACCCTGTTCCCTGAGCCGCCAGCATTTTGTCGGCCGCAGGAAGCCGCAAGTTATACCAAAGTTTTGAGGGTGACTATTTTGTTTGAATATTCCCGCCGATTCCACCGGGCAAACCGACATTAATAAGGTTGCGGGGAAGGAATAATCCCAACCGAGCAGACCGATAATGCGTCGGTGCGGGAAATTTTCAAGATTTTATGGCCACTTTGACAGTATTAAAGATATTTCCAAAGGGCCGTTTCGTCAAGGAATTATTCGATTTTCAAGGGATTTTATCAAGTCTTAACTTTTTTGTTGCTTTTTGCGGCAGCCGGGATTAATCTATCGCAAAAATTGACGACATGTAAAGTACGGTGTAACCCTATTACGTCGTTAGGATTATAAGTGGGCCTGTTTGATTTTATTTCAAGCGACATCGGTATTGACCTGGGAACGGCTAATACTCTGGTGTTTGTACGAGGACAGGGAATTGTCCTGAATGAACCGTCGGTTGTAGCCGTCGAAAAAGCCACCGGGAAAATTCTTGCGGTTGGTTCGGCGGCCAAAGAAATGCTGGGGCGTACGCCCGGCGAAATCGCGGCCATCAGACCGCTCAAAGACGGCGTCATCGCTGACTTTGATATTTCCGAAAAGCTTCTGTCTGATTTCATCCGGCGCGTCATTCGTCATAAGTACCTGATGAAGCCGCGCATCGTGATTTCGGTACCATCCGGTATCACCGAAGTCGAGAAACGCGCGGTGCGGGATTCGGCGGAGAACGCCGGCGCGCGCGAGGTGTTTTTATTGCAGGAACCGATGGCCGCCGCCATCGGAGTGGGCCTGGCCGTGGACCAGCCCTCGGGCATCATGATTATCGATATCGGCGGCGGGACTTCCGAAATCGCGGTGATTGCCTTAAACGGCATCGTCAATAATATTTCGGTACGTATCGCCGGGGACGAACTCAACGATGCCGTAATCATGTACCTCAAGAAAAATTATAACCTGCTTATTGGTGAGTTGACCGCCGAGGATATCAAGATTCGAATCGGGTCGGCCTTTCCGCTGGAAAAAGAAATTTCGATGGAAATCAAGGGTCGCGATCTGGTGGCCGGGGTTCCGAAGAACCTGAAACTGTCGTCGGTGCAGGTCCGTGAAGCGCTGGTGGAACCGATCGACCGAATCGTCGAGGCGGTGCGGCAGTCGCTGGAAAAGACCCCGCCCGAACTGGCCTCGGATATTCTGGAACGAGGGATCATCTTAACCGGCGGCGGGGCCCTGTTGCGCGGGTTGGACAAGCGTTTGCGGCAGGAGACCAATTTGCCGGTTAATATCGCCGAAGACCCGCTGACATGCGTTGTCAGAGGAACCGGCAAAGTTCTGGAAAATATGCAGCAATATTCGAAGGTATTGATGAAAAGCCGCCCCGATTGAGGTGTGCAAAAAAGATACACGGCCATAAATCAGGGACAAACTTGCCAGAGTTTGTCCTTTTTTAATTAGTCTTTTGGATATTTCGTTTGTCCAAAAGGTAAAGATACAAGAAGATGCATGTTGAGGAACAAGAACTGGTGCGGCGGGCCCAGGCCGGGGATCGGCAGGCTTTCGACAAACTGGTTGTGGAGAATAAAGATAAAGTGTTTGCCCTGATATACAGAATGACCGAGAATCGGGAAACGGCTCTGGACCTGCTCCAGGATTCGTTTCTGGCGGCGTACAAATCCCTTAAGAAATTCCGCGGGGATTCCGGTTTTTCGAGCTGGCTATATCGTATAGCCTCGAATAAGACCTTGAATTATATTCGCCGCGCCAGGATTATACCGTTCTATAATATTGAATCTGGTGTCGGGGCGGAACCCGCCTATGAGATGACGGATAAGATTGAAAACGAAGCACTGCAAAAGGCGTTGACGGGGGCGCTTAAAAGTCTGCCGCCACAGCAAAAGCTGGCTTTCAACCTGCGTTTTTACGAAGAATTGCCGTTTGCCGAGATCGCTGTAATTATGGATAAAAGTGAATCGACGGTTAAGACGCATTATCAAAAGGCGACGGAGAAACTGCGTGAAGCCTTGAAGGATTTCCGGGATTGAATTATGACCGATGAATTGAAAAATAGCTCCGATTCGGAACTGGGCAAGCTTGAGGCCGAACTCAAAAAATTGAAAGTGGCGCCTCTGACCCAAAACGAGACGGCCCGTTTTTATGCCCGTCTCGACGCCGCCCTTGACGAAGCGGCCACTCGCCCGAACATATTTTACCGGGGATTCCTGCGTTGGGGGGCGGTGGTCTCGGCCATGGTTGTCTTGGTGGGAATGTCTTTTATAACCGGCATCAAGTACGGCCAGAACGGCATTACCGCCGACAGCCGGATTACATCTTTTTCTACTTCGGCCGTTGACCAGGTTACCGAGGATGAAGAACTCGACGACAAATATGTCGATATGCTGATAACTTCGCAGGTGCAATCGTATGGATATGACATTTCGGGTGATCTTCTGGGAGAAATATCCGACGATGAGCTGCAAATGCTTAAAGAAGCCATTGACGTGGGAGAGTTGCTATGAACATGAGGAATCGTACGATTATAACCATGATGGTATTGTTGTTGGCCGTGCCGGTTTCGTATGCCGGGCAGGCCGACGACCGTCCGCTTCCGGACAGCGGGCCAATGCCGCCGGGAATGATGGGAAAAGGCCCGGGGCACTTCGGTATGGGATTCGGTAAGGAGTTCAATGATGAACAGGAACGGACCCTGGAGAATCTGCGCCTTCTGAAACTGCTCGAGTTTTTGGAGATGGACGACGATCAGAGTCCGCAATTTATTCTGATCTTCAGTAATTTCCGGAAGGAAGGGCGCCGGTTGCATGACGAAATCAAAACCAAAGTGGCGGAGCTGGCGGAGGTACTGAAGGCGGACAAGCCGTCCGATGCGCAAGTCAACGGCTTAATCAAACAGGTCGATGAACTGCGGCTCGGTCAAATTAAGATTGTTGAGGAATTTCATCGGAAGGCTTCGGGAATTCTTACCCCCGTGCAAATGGGTAAAATGGTGGTATTCGAGAGCCGGTTTGAAAAAGAGCTTATCGATACCGTCCGGGGTTTCCGTGGCGGCATGAAAAGCCGCCCCGCCTGGGATGACAAAAACTAACCGATTGAAAGGAGAGTAAAATGAAAAGGGCAATTGTACTTACAGTCGCAAGTTTGCTGATAATTAGCATGAGCGCGGTGGCACAGGGAAAGGGACCGATGACGGGGCCAAGTTTCGAAGGCTGCCGGTTCGGTCAGGACGGTCCCGGTTTTCATGGCCGCGGTTTCGGAGACGGGGAGCGTCATTTCGGCAGAATTCTGCAGATGGCCGACGAGATCGGTCTGACGCAGGAGCAGAAAAACTCCATATTGAAAATGCAAAAAACCTTCGGCAACGAGAGAATAGACCTCAAGGCCAACCTGGAAAAAGCGGAACTGGAATTGAGAAACCTGCGTCTGTCGGATGCGGGCGATAGTGAAATTCTGGCCGCGATGGACAAGGTGGGGCGTTTTAAAACTGATATGCAAAAGATGAGATTTCGGCATCAGCAGGCCATGGACAAAGTTTTAACCGATGAACAGCGCGGCAAGCTTAAAGAAATGAGAAAGCAGAGATATAACAAGGATTGCCCCTTTACACCCGGTGAGGGCCCGCGCGACGGAAGCGGTGCAGGGCCCGGGCCCGGAATGGGACGGCAAGGTAGAATATAGCCACCTTTATACTTTCAGCGACACCCAAGGCGGGCCATGCGGCCCGCTTTTTTTATAAATTTTCAAGAAAAGTTTCTAATTTATCAATGCCAATATGGCAGAAATATGCCAATTTTGACTTGACAATTCGGTCGAAAAGTCAAAGATTATAGCCATGTCTAATTCAAAGGAAAAATTAATAATCGATTACATGTCATTTCGGGCGGGTCGACCCTTGAAAATCAAGGAGATGGCCTCTGAAATGAAGATCCCGGCCAGAGAATACCGGGAATTCCGGGATACGGTCAAGCGATTGCTTGACGAAGGCAAATTGGTTCGACTGCGCCGGGGACGACTTGGTGTCCCTTCGGAGATGAATCTTGTGGTTGGCCGTATAAGCATATCGCGTTCGGGGGTAGGGCAGGTATATTCAGACGATTCCCGGTCGGTAGAAATCCCCCCTCAATATCTCGATACGGCTCTGGAAGGCGATCGGGTGATGGCGCGAATCGATTCCTCCGGCGCTGATAAGTCCATCGGGCGGGTCATCAAGATAATTGAGCGAGCCAATCAGAGTTATGTGGGGACATTTCAAAAGGGACGTCATTTCAGCTGGGTGGTGCCCGATATGAAGCGTCTTCATCGCAATATATATATTCCCAACCGATTATCTTTGAAAGCTGTCGATGGTGAAAAGGTGACAGTGAAAATCACACTCTGGGAACAGCCGCATCTCAATCCCGAAGGTGAAGTTATTGAACGGCTGGGGACACCCGGCGATCCCAAAACAGCCATGTTGACGGTTATGCGAAGTTATAACCTGCCCGAAGAATTTCCTCCTGAGGTATTGAAGGAAGCGGAAAAAATTTCGAATTTAGCCGGGCCGAGTGAAATGCGCCGCCGCCGAGATTTCACGGATTGGACAGTTTACACGATTGATCCGGTTGATGCCAAGGATTTTGACGACGCTGTCACGGTGACCCGGACGGCTAAAGGGTATCGTCTGGGCGTATTTATCGCTGATGTATCGCACTATGTCCGGTCCGATACAACTCTGGATCGGGAAGCCTTCAATCGGGGCAATTCGGTGTATTTGCCCGGCGATGTGATCCCGATGCTGCCGGAAAACCTGTCCAATGATATCTGCTCACTCAAACCCAATGTTCGTCGGCTGGTGTACTCGACCATAATTGATTTCGACGGGCAAGGCAAAATGCTCGGCTGGGAGATTGTGGACGGCGTTATCAAATCCAGAGCACGGCTGACCTACGAGGAGGTGCAGGCGTACTTTGATTCCGGGACCGCCACGCCGCGAATAAAGAAAGTTGCCGAAAATCTCGATTTGGCCCGCGAACTGGCGAAAATTCTCACCCAAAAGCGGATGGAATCCGGGTCGCTTGATTTTGACTTACCCGAGGCGCGGATAGTTATGGATAACGACGGGAAAGTCATTGAAATCGGCAAGCGAGTTCGATCCGAAGCCAACCGGCTGGTCGAGGAATTCATGCTGGCGGCCAATAAGGCCGTAGCGCTGGATGTTTCCAGAAAAGGTTTTAAATTTTTGTATCGTGTCCATGATCGACCCGACATGGAAAAGCTGGAGGCCTTTTCATATTTGGTCGGCCGCCTGGGATATAAATTCCCCGTTTCCAAAGAAATCAAGCCGATTCAATTCGCGCGCTTTCTGGAGCAGGTCAAGGGTCGGCCGGAAGAGGAAATGCTCAATGAACTTATGCTTCGCTCGATGAAAAAAGCCGTCTATCAGCCGAAAAATATCGGCCATTTCGGATTGGCTTTCAAACACTATACCCATTTTACTTCGCCTATTCGCCGCTATCCGGATTTAATAGTGCACCGTCTGCTCAAGATCCTGGGTGAAGGTCGTTACCCGGTCGAGCTGGAAAACCGACTCGATACTATTTTGAATAATGTCGGGCGACATTGCTCGGAAACGGAACGTCTGGCCGAAGCCGCCGAAAGGGAGGCGGTCAAGATCAAGCAAGTGGAATACATGTCGGCCCATGTCGGCGAGGAGTATACCGGCGTCGTTTCCGGTGTTTTAAGTTTCGGTTTTTTTGTCCGGCTCGATGATGTTGGCGCCGAGGGTATGATTCGCCTATCCACGCTGGACGACGATTATTATCATTTCGAAGAGAAAAATTACCGACTGGTCGGTCGTCGAACCGGGCGGGTTTTCCAGTTGGGCGACCCAGTCAAGGTCGGGGTTTTGAAAGTTGATATAATTAAAAATGAAATCGATTTATTTCTGGTCGAAGCCTCGCCGGGTGTGCCGGGAAAAAAGACCGGCAAGAGCCACCGGTCGGCTGACAAAGATCGCAAGACGGAATATGGCCGACCGGCGAAACGCGGGAAGTCAAGAAGGAGACGGCGGTGAAGCAGAATGTTCTGATTGTCGCCGGACCGGAGCGACTCGAAAGCAGACAATTGATGAATGTATTCGAGTCGCTGGGCGAAGTGGTCGGCGAAATTTCGTTGGTTAATACCATTCTCAAGGAAAGACAGGTTGACCTGATTTTGTGTGATGCCGGATTTCCCGGGCTGAACCGGGCGCTAATAAATCGTATTCGCCTGCGTTCGCCTATGACCGATATATGGGTTTTGACCTACTATGGTGGTAACGTGATTGATGGTGAAGCCGACTATTTCGACGGTTCCATCGATATGCGCGGTGAGGTATCGGGGCTGTCCAAGAAGGTTGCCGAAATTTTACGCCTTAAGGCTCTCCTGAATAAATATGGTCTTGTCGGCCGTTCCGATAAAATGAAGCTGGTGGCCGAAACGATTGACCGTATCGCCCCGACCGATATTTCGGTTCTAATCGTCGGACCATCGGGAAGCGGGAAAGAACTGGTATCGCGGGCAATTCATGATAACTCCCGGAGGGCCGGGCGAAATTTTGTGGCGGTCAACTGCGGTGCCATCGCCGAGGGTATTCTCGAATCGGAACTGTTCGGCCATGAAAAAGGCGCTTTCACCGGTTCGGTCGGCAAGCGCGAGGGGCTTTTTGTCCGGGCGGACGGGGGAACGATGCTTCTCGATGAAATCGGCGAAACCCGGCCGGATATGCAGGTCAAATTGCTGCGGGTACTCGAAGACGGTATTTTTTACCCGGTTGGAGCCGACCGGCCGGTACGTACCGACGTTCGCATTATCGCGGCTACCAACCGCGACCTGACGGCGGCCATCGCCGACGGGCAGTTTCGCGAGGATTTATACTTTCGTTTGAGCGTCATCAAAATTGTACTGCCACCGCTGTATGAGCGCCGCGAAGACATTCTGCCCCTGCTATATTTTTTCGCGCAGAAGGAGAAACTCAAAGGCTTCAGCGATTCCGCGCTCGACGTGCTTCGCCGCTATGACTGGCCCGGCAACGTCCGGCAGTTGCGGAATTTTGTCATGCGCATGGCCGCGTTGCACAACGACCGCCAGGTCGAAAAGGACGAGGTCGAGAAATTCATCGCCGAGCAGAATATGGGGCAAACCAATTTACCGGTCGCCACCGGTCATACCCCGGAGGAGGCCGGGCATGAATTGATTTACAGGGCGTTGTTGTCGCTGGGCAGTGAAATAAAGATGTTACGCGATTTAATCATGGCTAACCTGCCGTCGAAGACCGAATTTGAATCGGCGGCACCCTATGGCGACGGTGCAGCTCCATCGCCGACACATTCGATGCAGGACATGGAGCGGGATTTGATTATCGCGACGTTGTCGGAAAACGACGGCAATCGCCGTGAAACGGCACGCAAGCTGGGTATCGGCGAGAGAACTTTATATCGGAAATTAAAAAAATACGGTCTGAATTGATCCGCTCCATCCATGTCATAACGGCCATCTTCGTACTGTTCGGCCCGTTTGTCGCGACTGCGGCCGATCTGAATACCGAGATTTATCCGTCGGAAGATGAATTGTATGAAGCCTTCCTGCGGGGAGATCTGGATTATGAAACATATCGGAATCTCGTTGACCTGATCGAAACCGGGCTGGACAGCTCCGATATTTATTTGCTGGAAGAATTGCCGGGGATAGGTCCGGTCAGGCCGGGTGATTCGACCGTTGAGATTGATGAACGGGCTGAACCCTACCGGCCGGTTGTGGCTCCTGCCGAAGCGGGGGAATGGCACGGATATCTGAAAGTCCGTAATTCGCGGCGGCTGGAGGATACCGACCGGTACAAGACCT
>CALAMC010000079.1 GCA_937925655.1 uncultured candidate division Zixibacteria bacterium
TTCTATCTAAAACGACTAATTGTCAAAAACAAGACTTTTTCAACAAGCCCCAAGCGGCGGGGCACCAGATGGCAATTCGCCTATAATGCTACTTGTGCCTCCTACAACGGGATATTCCCGTGCTTCTTCGGCGGGTTCTGGTCTTTTTTCGTTTCCAGCATCTTGAACGCCCGAATCAACCGTTGTCTCGTCTGGCGCGGCGCGATGATATCATCCACATACCCCCATGAGGCCGCAATAAACGGATTGGCGAACTTTTCGCGATACTCCTCGGTTTTTTTCTCCACCGCCGCCTCGGGGTCACTATCGGCCGCGATTTCCTTTTTGAAAATAATCTCCACCGCCCCCTTGGGGCCCATCACCGCTATCTCCGCCGTCGGCCAGGCATAATTCATGTCACCGCGGACGTGCTTGGAATTCATGACGTCGTACGCCCCCCCATAGGCCTTCCTCGTGATAACCGTCACCTTGGGCACCGTCGCTTCGCAGTATGCATAAAGCAATTTCGCTCCGTGCTTGATAATCCCGCCGTGCTCCTGGTCGGTCCCGGGCAAAAAGCCGGGAACGTCCTCAAACGTCAGAATCGGGATATTGAAAGCATCGCAAAACCGTATGAAGCGCGCCGCCTTGATCGAGGACTTTATCGATAAACACCCGGCGCGATCCATCGGTTGATTGGCGATTATCCCCACCGACCGCCCCCCCAGCCGGGCGAACCCGACAATGATATTGCTCGCGAAATCGGCATGCACTTCAAGAAATTTAGCATTGTCCACAATTCTGGCAATGACCTCTTTCATGTCATATGCTTTATTCGGATTTTCCGGGACGATCGTATCCAGCGCCGGATCCTCGCGATCCCAGGGATCATCGGTTTCGACAAACGGCGGATCCTCCAGATTGTTCTGGGGCATATAACCCAGCAATTCCCGCAACGTGGCCAGCGCATCGGCTTCATTCTCGCAGGCGAAATGGGCCACGCCCGACTTGGTGGCGTGCGTCACCGCTCCGCCGAGTTCTTCGGAAGTCACCACCTCGTGCGTCACGGTTTTGACGACGTTCGGCCCGGTGACGAACATGTACGACGTATTCTTGACCATAAGAATGAAATCGGTGATGGCCGGGCTGTACACCGCACCCCCCGCGCACGGCCCCATGATCACCGACAACTGCGGAATCACCCCCGATGCCAGCGTATTGCGCAGGAATATATCGGCGTAACCGCCCAGAGAGACGACACCTTCCTGTATGCGCGCTCCGCCGGAATCATTGAGACCGATCACCGGTGCCCCGACCTTCATGGCCATATCCATAATCTTGCATATTTTTTCGGCGTGTGCCTGCGACAGGGAACCGCCAAAAACGGTGAAATCCTGCGAAAAGACATACACGATGCGGCCGTTGATCGTCCCGCACCCCGTCACGACCCCATCACCCAGTACCTTTTGCTCGGCCAGTCCGAAATCCGATGAACGGTGCGTCACGAACATGTCGAATTCCTCGAAAGAATTCTTGTCGAGCAAAAGGTCGATTCGTTCGCGGGCGGTGAGTTTACCCTTGGTGTGCTGGTCGTCGATACGTTTCTTCCCGCCGCCCTGACGCGCCTGCTCGCGCATCTGTTCAAGCTTTTTCAATCTATCATCGAGTGTCATAATTTCCCCCGCCCATTGAGCTACGCGATTTTTTCCACCGTGACCTTGTATTCATCTTTAATCAGCCGCCCGATTTTGATATCCGTATCGTGATCGAAAGCAATCATCCCGCCGCTTTCGACCAGCCTTTTGACCAGTTCGCGCTTGACCGCCATCGTTTCGAGCGGGAACAAGTCGACCGAGGCGACGTATGGGACTTTTATATGATACGACGACGGCACAATATCCGCATAGTACACGACCGTATAATTCTCGGATGTCGCTTCCAACGCCTGGTGACCGGCCGTATGCCCCCCCGTTTTAACCGCCCTTACCCCCGCCATAATCTCTGCCTCTCCGTCAATCAGCATCAACTGTCCTGATTGCTCCAGCACGGCCAGCCGTTCCGGAATATATACCGCCGCCGTCCGTTCGTTGGGGCGCATGGCATCGTCCCATTCCTGCCTCTGGACAATGTACTTCGCGTTTTTAAAGCGCGGCGCCAATTTACCGTTATCCATCTTCACCGCCCCGGCGGCGTGATCGGTGTGTAAATGCGACAAAAAGACGAAATCTATATCATCGGAGTCGAGACCCATCTCATACAAACCGTTATCGAGATTGGAATCCTTGGCGACATCATAAATTTTCTTCTCCTGCTTGGTGAGACAATCGCCGAAACCGGTGTCGCAAAGGATAGTTTTAGCGTTGGCTTTTATGACAAACAGGTTGGTCTGCATCGGGACAAGATTGTCGTTATCGACCCTGACAAGTTTTGACCAGATTTTTTTCGGGACGACCCCGAACATGGTCCCCCCGTCGAGCTGAAACGTTTGCTCGACGAGGGGAGTTATTTCAAAAGAGCCGAATTTCATAAACTAACGAAGTAAATTGCCGGCGATGACCAGCCGCTGCACTTCGGAAGTACCTTCATAGATTTCGGTAACGCGCTGGTCGCGGTATAATTTTTCGATGATCGAAAATTCACCGATGTAACCATAACCGGAGTGAATCTGCATGGCGCGGTCGACGCAGAAGCGGGCCGCCTCGGTGGCAAACAGCTTGGCCTGCGCCGCCTGGAACGAAAACGGCTCACCCTTGTCCTGAAGCGTCGCGGCCTTGTAGGTCATCAGGCGGGCCGCTTCGAGACGGGTGGACATATCCGCGATCATCCACTGGATAGCCTGCAGTTTGGCAATCGGGGCGCCGAAAGCGATGCGCGATTTGGCATATTTGATCGATTCATCCAGCGCCCTTTGCGCCATCCCGACACCCTGCGCCGCGACACCGATACGCGCCCCGTCGAGCGTGGCCATGGCATAACGAAAACCCTTGCCCGTTTCGCCCAGCTGCTGGGAAACTGGACAGCGATAATCCTTGATTTCGATGCGTCCGGTGGTAGCGGCCCGCATGCCCATCTTGTGCTTGAGCGTGAATTTCTTCCAGCCCGGCTTGTCGGTTTCGCAGATGATGGCCGAAACCTTGGGACGGCCCTCACCGGCTTCGCCGATACGGCAGAACAAAACGGCCACGTCGGCGGCGTCACCGTGCATGATGAATATCTTCTCGCCGTTGATGACAAATTCGTTGCCCTCGATCATCGCCACCGTCTGCTGGTTGGCGGCATCCGATCCGGCTTCGCGCTCGGTCAGAGCAAAGGCCGGGATCATCTCCCCGCTGGCGCATTTGGGCACATATTTCCTCTTCTGCTCTTCGTTCCCGAAGGCAAAAATGGGGTAGGTGGCCAGTTCCGGGACGGCCGCCAATAAACCGGTCGGCGGATCCCAGTAATTCAGCTCCTCGACCAGCGTGATATACTCGATATTGGAGCGCCCCTCACCGCCGTACTCCTTGGGCATGGCGAATCCTATCAGCCCGGCCGCAGCCAGCTTCTTATAGTACTCCATGGGAAAAGCTTCTTCCTTGCGATCCAGTTCCCTGAATACCGGAACGATATTCTTTTCGGCGAATTCCTTGACGCGATCCCTGACGGCCTGCTGCCGCTCATCAACATTGTATGGCATCTTTCCTCCCGAAAAATGGGTTTATCGGATTGCACCGTTCATGCAACCCGGAAATTAATTACATAATTTTTTCGTTGTCTTTGCGGCCGGCCACCGCCTTGCGGACGAACGCCACCGTCTCCTCGGTCGTCGCTCCCGGCGTGAACAGTTTGTCGATACCCTGTGCTTCCAGCGCTTTGACATCCTCTTCCGGGATGATCCCCCCGCCGAACAAAATGATATGCCCGGCTTTTCTGTCCACCAGAAGCCTTTTTATCGCGGGAAACAGGGTCATGTGCGCCCCCGACAGAATCGACACTCCGACGGCATCGACGTCTTCCTGTATGGCGGCGTTGACAATCATTTCCGGGGTCTGACGCAACCCGGTGTAAATCACCTCGAATCCGGCGTCGCGAAACGCCGTCGCGATGACTTTGATTCCCCGGTCGTGTCCGTCCAGTCCCGGCTTGGCCAGCAGTACTCTTATTTTTTCTGACATAAGCTTTATTATGGTTTAATAATCAAATCTCTATATAATCGGCGGCTCGACGTACTCCCCGAAAACCGGCTTGAGTGCATCGCAGATCTCGCCCTCGGTGGCATACACCCGCACGCACTCCAGCATCGCCGCCAGTGTATTGCCCTTGCCTTTCGCGGCGGTCACCAGCTCTTCCAGCGTCCGCTTCACTTTATCGTTGTCGCGCCCGGCGCGAACTTTTTTCACGAATGCGCACTGGTCTTTTTCAACCGTTTCATCTATTTTCAAAATGGGGATGTCAATTTTTTCGTCGTCCATGATATAATCGTTTATCCCGACAATAATTCTTTCTTTGCGCTCTATCTCGCGCTGATAGCGATAGGCCGCATTGGCGATCTCGCGCTGGAAATACCCGTCCTCGATTCCCTTGAGCACCCCGCCACGCTTTTCGATTTCGTCGAGATACGCCTCGGCGTCGGCCTCCATTTTGTCGGTCAGCGCTTCAACGAAATACGACCCCGCCAGCGGGTCGATGGTATTGGTCACGCCCGTTTCATGCGCGATAATCTGCTGGGTGCGAAGCGCTATCAGCACCGCCTTTTCCGATGGCAGCGCCAGCGTTTCGTCCATCGAGTTGGTGTGAAGCGACTGCGTCCCGCCGAGCACCGCCGAGAGGCCCTCGAAAGCGGTGCGCATGATATTATTTTCCGGCTGCTGGGCCGTCAGACTGCACCCGGCGGTTTGCGTATGAAACCGCAACAGCCACGAACGCTCCTGTTTGGCTTTGTATTTTTCCTTCATGCGGCGGGCGAAAATGCGCCGTGCCGCCCGATATTTGGCGATTTCTTCGAAAAAGTCCTGATGGGCATTGAAGAAAAACGACAGGCGCGGCGCGAAGGCATCGACATCCTGCCCGTCTTTAATGGCCGCTTCGATATAACAGAACCCGTCGGCTAATGTAAACGCCAGTTCCTGCGCCGCCGTCGAACCGGCCTCGCGGATATGATACCCGGAAATCGAAATCGTATTCCACTGCGGGACATGCTCGGTGCAGAATGCCATCATGTCGGTGATCAGCCGAATCGAGGGCTCCGGCGGATAAATCCACTCCTTCTGCGCGATATATTCCTTGAGAATGTCGTTCTGGAGCGTCCCGCGAAGTTTATTGAATGGCACCCCCTGCTTTTCGGCCACGCCCAGATACATAGCCAAAAGCACCGATGCCGGCGCGTTGATCGTCATCGAGGTGGACACTTCGCCCAGATTTATCCCGTCAAAAATGATTTCCATGTCGGCCAGCGAATCGACCGCCACCCCGCATTTGCCGACTTCGCCCAGTGACCGGGTGTGATCGCTGTCGTAACCCATGAGAGTCGGCAGGTCGAACGCCACCGAAAGACCGGTCTGGCCGTTTTTCAGAAGGTAGTGATAGCGTTCGTTGGTCTGACGGGGCGTTCCCATCCCCGAAAACTGGCGCATCGTCCAATAGCGGCTCCGATACATGGTGTGGTGGACTCCGCGGGTATAGGGATAAACCCCCGGCCAGCCGATTTTCTGCTCATAGTCGAGCCCGGCGATGTCCTCCGGCGTATAAAGTTCTTTTATTTCCTCGCCGGAAACCGTGATAAACTTCGGGCGCGATTTGGTCGCCCGGAGTTTCTCGGCCTGACGGTCCCAGTCGGCTTTTCTATTTTTTAAATCTTCCAGAAATTTCTTCTCAAACATACTTTACCCCATAAAAGATTAACTTTTGATAATAGTCAATTCGCGGCCAAAAATCAAGCCCCAACCTGGCCCCGCAATCAGATTAAACAGCCGTCGTTTAAATACTTAAAAGATACGCAGACTTTCTGTAAGTCGAAAGCCCTGTCGCAAACCCTGTGCGTAGTGAAGGGCGCTTTCGACATCTTTCTACTAAAATTAGCCCGGGTCGCCCATGGCTTGCCATGGGAATGTTTGTTTACTATATTTAATCCGGTAACACACCCTTTCAGGGTGTGAGAGATGGTCACAGGCAATGCGATATTTGTCGCAGACGGCGATGAGGAAAATCACCTTTGTCCCGATTTTATTAGAATTGTGGTGGATGGGATGTCGTCTATGGGGATGGATGATGCGGCGTTTAGGGAACCCGACATTCGTAGACCCTGAATTTTATGAAGGGAGAATGGCGGGCCACCCCGACCTGTCAATAGGGGTAGGGCAGAACCCGGAGCGAAGCGGAGCGGTTCTGCCATCTTCCCTTGTTCAATTATACTTGGGAATTAATAAATGGAGATTTATGCCCGCTACTACGAGTACTTACTTCACCCGCGACATCTCGAACAGCCTGTCGCTGACCGTATAGGGGTCGCTCTGACCGTTGTAAATCTCGAGCACCATGCCATCAAGATCCGCCATGCCCGTCAGGCGGTCTTTGACCAACTCATTGAGGCGATACTGCAAAATGCTGATGATTTTCTTTTTGATTTGCTCCCGCCGGTGATTTTCAAAATACCCCGTGCGGACGCTGTATTCTATAAAGGCGTCTATTTTATCGAAGAGAACATCGATGTTTTTATTATTGATGGCCTCGGTTGGCACGACCGGATATTTCCATTCCGACTTATGGCTTTTAATATCGAGCATCATCTCCAGCGCCGCGATGATATTTTTCGACCCGGGACGGTCGGCCTTGTTGACCGCAAAGATGTCGGCGATTTCCATCAGCCCCGCCTTGAGCGCCTGTATGGCGTCGCCCGATTCCGGCACCAGCGTCACCACCACCGCGTCGCAGGTATCGACGATATCCAGTTCGACTTGCCCCACGCCGACCGTCTCGATGAGGATATAATCGAAACCGAAAGCATCGAGCGCGATGGCAACGTTGTTGGTGGCGGCGGCCAGCCCGCCGCTCGAACCGCGCGTGGCCATGGAGCGGACATAAATGGTTCCATCCATAGGCAAATCGGTCAGACGGATGCGGTCGCCCAGAAGCGCCCCGCCCGTGAATGGCGATGAAGGGTCAACCGCAATAATCGACACCCTCTTTCCGCGTGAATGGAGCAGTTTGGTCAGACAATTGACCAGCGATGATTTGCCCGCCCCCGGCGGCCCGGTAAAACCGACACGGACGGCCGTTCCTGCTTTGGGATACAGCCGGGCCAGAAGGTCCTGATATCCGTCTTCGCGATCCTCAATGAATGAAATAATACGCGCCAGAGCCGATTGATCGCCAGCGAGGAATTTATCGAGAACGGTCATAGCGGCCTAAGTATAATTGCCGATATCGCCGGCGGCCAGTTTTAAATCTTTGAGTCGCAGTTGAATCCGGGTGACGTCTTTCCAGTGATTGTATTCGATGACATAAACCATGTCAACCAGATTACCGCGCCCGGAGAGATTGCGCACCCAGTCGCCGAATCCAAAACCGATGACGTCGAACACAGCGTCGCCTTTGCGGACTTTCATTTTCAGATGATTGCGCCCAACGCAGTATGGCTGTCCGAGTATTTCGCAGTTGCGGGTTAAAAATATCGGCCGCATATTCTGGGGCCCGAAAGGAGCGAAGGTTTCGATGACGTCGAGCAGATGGCCGTTGATCTCGGTTAGTTCAATTTCGGCGTCGATATACAGTTTGGCAACCAAATCATCATCGGTTAACAGACGCGATGAAACTTCTTTCAAACGGTTCCGAAATAGCTCTATCTTGCTGGGTTTTATGGTCAATCCGGCGGCGTACTTATGACCGCCATAGCGTAAAAGAAGGTCCTCACATTCTTTCAGGGCGTCGCATAAATGCAAACCGGGAATGGATCGAGCACTGCCTTTGCCCTCGTCACCATCGATGGCGATCATAACCGTCGGCAAATGAAACCGTTCAACCAAACGGCTGGCGACGATGCCGATTACACCCTGGTGCCAGCCTTCGGACGACAAAACGATAGCCCGGTCGTTGGACAGATCGACGTGCTGGCGAATTTGATCGAGGGCCTCGTTGAGTGTTTTCTCGTCGATATCTTTGCGACGCTGATTTTCCCGGTCGAGTTTGCGGGCGATATCCGCCGCAACCCGCTCGTCTTTGGTCGTTAATAGCTTTATGGCCATTTCGGCATCGCCGAGACGACCGACGGCATTGATCCGCGGCGCCAGAATAAACACGACTTGCCCGGTACCAATATCTTTGCCCATCAATCCCGACACGAACGCCAGTGATTTTAAGCCCGGCTTGGTCGTGCGGGCGATCTGTTTAATACCGAATTTGGTCAGGGTCCGGTTTTCGCCGACCAGGGGGACAATGTCGGCAGACGTGCCCAGCGCCACCAAATCAAGATGCTCTTCCAGTTCGGTAATATCCTGTCCCAGCCGTTTATACAGCGCTTGAGCCACTTTGAAGGCCACCCCGACACCGGATAATTCACCGCCGTCATAAGTGCATTCCTTCTGCTTGGGATTGACCAGCGCCACGGCTTTCGGAAGAATCTCGCCGGGTTCATGGTGGTCGGTTAGAATGCAATCGATTCCCAGCGAGCGGGCATACTCGACTTCGTTGACGGCTGTCACACCGGTGTCGACCGAGACGATCAGTGATATTCCTTTGGCTTCGGCTTCCTTGATGCCCTCGATGGATAATCCATAACCCTCGACCAGCCGGTTGGGCAGGTAATAGATGACCTGCGCACCCAGCTTGTTGAGGACCAAATACAGAAGCGACGTGGCCGTGATGCCATCGACATCATAATCCCCGTACACCATGATCTTTTCGTTCTCACGAAGGGCGGTCAGGATGCGCTCAATGGCCGCCTCCATGCCGAACATGTTGAACGGATCCTGAAGATCTGACAACTTGGGATTTAGGAATTCTTCTATCGCTTCGGGGCTATCGATTTGGCGATTGAACAGGATGGTGACGACGGTTTTATCCAGCCCCACCTGTTCGCTGACTTTCTGGATGCGGTCAACGTCATGATGTTGCGCCACCACCCATTTCAGCGGGACACCCTTGGTGATTAAACTCATTATATGGCTTCCCTATTTATGGAAGCCAGAAAGAGGAAAATAAGCCGAGTTCTGTGCTGCCCAAAGGCAGTCACGGTCATTTATCTTGATCGGACAGTTGCCTGCCGATTCTGTGCAACCTACCCGGGAATCGAACGGGAAAAGCCCATCCCTCTTCCCCTATTTGGTTTTGCTTCGGGTGGGGTTTACCCCGGCCCGTGTCGCCACAGGTCGGCGTGGTCTCTTACACCACGATTTCACCATTGCCGCCCCGACTTGTCGGGGGTAGGCTGTGTATTTTCTGCGGCACTTTCCGTCGGATCGCTCCGCCCCGGTGTTACCGGGCACCCCGGCTTTGGAAGCTCGGACTTTCCTCACTTTACGTTTTCATAAAGCGCGACCGTGTTTTCCTCTTCCTGTGCTAGTTCCACTCTATTGTTAACAACAACTATCATTTTCAGCGCACCCGACGGTAATTGGGTGCTTCCTTGGAAAAGGTCAGCGAATGAGGATGTGACTCGGTCACACCCGCCTGCGTCAGCTTAATAAACCGCGCCTTTTCCCGTAGTTCCTTCAAATTGGCGGCTCCGCAAATCCCCATTCCGGAACGAAGACCACCGATCAACTGGTACACTGTATCGGCCAGATCGCCCTTAAACGGCACCCACCCTTCAATGCCTTCGGGGACGAATTTCGAGGCTTCTTTCTCATGCTCTTGAAAATAACGATCCGTGCTCCCAGCCTTCATGGCCTCTACCGAACCCATCCCCCGATACACTTTATAAGAACGCCCCTCATACAAAATAGTTTCCCCGGGCGATTCGGTGGTCCCTGCAAACAGAGAGCCGACCATTACCACTCTGGCTCCTGCCGCCAGCGCTTTAACAATGTCGCCCGAATAGCGAATTCCGCCATCGGCAACAACCGGAATATTTCTGGCACTGGCCGCCTCGACCGCCTCTATAATGGCCGTGATTTGCGGCACACCGCATCCGGTGACGACCCGGGTGGTGCAAATCGATCCCGGGCCGATACCGACCTTGATCACATCCGCGCCGGCATCAATCAGCGCTTGCGCCCCTTCTTTAGTCGCAATATTGCCGGCCATGACCGGCACTTTGCTGAATTTTTTCTTAAGGAACGCGACCGTATCAAGCACTCCCTTTGAATGCCCATGCGATGAATCCACGGCCAGAATATCCACGCCGGCCGCCACCAGAACTTCGGACCGTTTGGCCAGATCGGAGGAAACCCCAACCGCCGCCCCGACCCGGAGCCGTCCATTTTTATCCTTGCTGGCCAAAGGATATTTGATTTTTTTCATAATATCCTTGACCGTGATCATTCCCTTGAGATTGTTGTGCTCGTCCACGATCAACAGCTTCTCGATACGGTTGGTATGCAAAAGATCCCGGGCGTCCTCGAGGCTGGTGCCTTCGGGCGCCGTTATCAGATTATCTTTGGTCATGACTTCCCCGATCAGAAGGTCAAGCTGCCGATGAAAACGCAAGTCACGATTGGTAATAATGCCGACCAGCTTGCCCGACTCGGTGATGGGAATCCCCGATATGGAATATTTCTCCATGGCCGCCAGGGCCTCGCCGATGGGCTTATCCGGACTTAACGTATGAGGGTTGGTAATCATGCCCGATTCGGATCGCTTGACTTTGTCAACTTCTCCGGCTTGAATTTCGGGCGTCAAGTTTTTATGAATTATGCCAAGCCCGCCCTGACGGGCAACCGCTATGGCCAGCTTACTTTCGGTAACGGTATCCATGGCCGCGGATATGATCGGGATATTAAGAGTTATACCGGCGGTAAGATCGGTGCTTATATCCACGTCTTTCGGAAGCACTTCGCTTTTATTGGGCATCAGCAGAACGTCGTCAAACGTCCAGCCGTCTTTTTCATAGAATCGTACCATAGCTCTATTCGCTGACTCCATCCTGCCAAATAAGTATCCGGCCGCAACTATCACAGGTGATCAACCGCTGGCCACGCTTGATTTCTTGTATAAGATGCGGTGAAAGCGCTTTGTAGCATCCGCCGCAGGCCCGTTTGGTAACGGCCACAACTGCCGCGCCGCCCCGGTTCTTGCGGATGCGGTCATAAGTGGACATGATACTGCGCGGAATACGAACTTTAAGATTATTGCGGTCATCCTCTTTCATGCGGACTTTGATTCCGACCGAATCCATTTTCTCCTGCAATATTTCCAGTTGCTTCTGGTTCTGACCGCGGATTTCGCCCGATTTCTCTTTAAGCCCGTCGATTTCCTTTTCCAGCTTTTCGATTTTCTCGATCAGTTCCAGCATACGGGTTTCTTTCCCACTAATTTGCTCTTTGACCGAGTCAATCTGGAAAACCAGAGCGTCGTATTCTTTATTAGTCTTGATTGCCAGCATCTGATTCTGCAGTTTTTTCAAATTTTCCTGGTGGGTTCCTAATTCCAATTCGATTGATTTTTGTTCCAACCTGGATTTTGACAATTCCGTCTCGGCGGTGCGAAATTTACCCTCCACCTCGGAGATTTCCCGTTTGAGATTTTCCATCATATCCGGGATATACTCCTTGGATCTTTCCAACTCGCCGAGGTCATAATCAATTACCTGCAGCTTTAACAGTAACTCAAGTTCTTCTTGCACGGCCATACTAAATCGCTTTCCTCAATAAAAAACGCAGTCTCAACCGTCTTGAGACTGCGTTATTTTCTTTATGCCTGTTATTTGGTGGCAGGCTTTTATGATTTTCAGGCCCCGATAATATCGGGAATTTATGCTCGTATCAATCATACCAGCGTCAATTTACTGGGCAATACTGGATTCGAACCAGTGACCTCTCGGATGTGAACCGAACGCTCTAACCAGCTGAGCTAATTGCCC
>CALAMC010000080.1 GCA_937925655.1 uncultured candidate division Zixibacteria bacterium
CCGCGTTGTCCCCGATTTCCGCGTTGTTGCCGATTTTCGCGTTGTCCCCGATTTTCGCGTTGTCGCCGACGAATATTTTATAGCTATCATCAGGAACTTCAATCCAGCCGTTATTTCGCGGCAGGTCTTTTATATCCGACCATAATTTATACATCACCTTCTCCTTTTATTTTTCGGCACGGGGCAGGGGCCATGCTCCCCTGCAAGCCCGTTTCCAGTCGACACATTTGGCCAACTATGTGTCTGGATTACCCTTTGGCGTGTTTTCTGCTCGTCGACAAGCATCCACCCAGCACTTACTTTCGACTGGGCCACTGCGTCTCTCTTCCGCCACCCGTGCCGATATTTTATGGTGCGGGGCAGGTATCGAAAACTAAGCCTGGGTTATTGGCCCACCCCGCACCGTTCAATTTTCAAAGAGCATTATCTGGCCGCGCTTGGCGGCCTCTATCTTTATCCGCTTCTCTTTACCATGCGCCGTGATCGCTTCGGCGTGCGCCTCCTCTTGCGCCCCTTTCAGTTCTTGCTCGGTGCGAACCCAGTAATATCCTTTTGCCCCGCCTTTAATCTTGATGCCGTGTTTCTTGTTGTAGTCTCTGGCGGCAAAATAAAGGTTATTCTGGGTCGCCTTGAGCGTCGGCCCGACAAGTTCCGGGTGACTCAAGCCATAGCCCTCATGTATGGTTCGGGACATGATCGGCTCGGTCAGGGAGCGCAACAAGCGGGCGAATATGTGAGCGCGGTTATTCATGGTTTTTATCCCGGCGGCAGGCGGCAAGGGGCGACTCGCCCTCGCGCCCGACACCGAGATTCTCCTCTATGCTTTCACTCCGGTTATCAGTTCTTCAATTTCCTTGTCATTCTCAAGACGGGTCAAAGCATCGTTCAGTTGTTCAATGCTCATGGCTTCGATTTCCGTCTTTGAGGTCGTCAGGAATATTCGCTGAATAATGTCGGCCTTGCGCTTTTTGTCAGCCGCGCCAGTTCCAAGCCCGGTCAGATTGAAAACGCCTTCGATTTTCTCAAGGACGATTTTCTTGGCTTCGTAATTCTTCTGCCGGTTTTCTTCGGTATCGAACAACTCATGGTCAGTCCTCGAATCGGTCTGCTTCGGCGTCGAGACATCGGTCAAGAGAAATTCCACGACCGGCTGGAAGTTATCGAATGTCGGATTGACAAAGGTTTGGCCGTCAATCAGGGTCGAACGGTCTTTGATTATTGTGGCCTCGCGCCAGACCTTCTTATTGGTTTTATCGAGGACTTCCTCAAATCGTTCCATGCGAATAAGTAGGTCCGGCTCATACGCCGTGTCGCCCTCGACCTTCATCTTGACACCGGATACGTAAATCTCCCGCTTATGTGTTTCTTCGTTGACTTCGGATTCATAGGTATATCCTTCACGGCCGGTAAAGAACGTATGATACCGTCCCATGACCAGCCGGTCAGAATATTCCCGTTTCCACGTCGGCTTGATATGGCCCCAGTCCTGAAATTGCAAAGACTTGTGCCCCGTCTTTTGCTTGTAGGCTTCGAGAAAGCCTTCCCAAACGTGCGTGATGCTGTCGATGATAAGAATGTCGGCGTTTCCGGCCTCGCA
>CALAMC010000081.1 GCA_937925655.1 uncultured candidate division Zixibacteria bacterium
TATTTTATGGACCGGGAGAGGGCGAAGAAGCTGGGAGGGCATTTGGGGATAGACTGAAAGTCTGTATTGTTTAACTCGGGTGGCAAGTCTATTCTGCAGCCCATGCACCAGAGCAATTGCTGATTGGTGCTTGCAACCCGTTAAACGGGTTGCCGAAATTGCCTGATGGTGGATGGGATGTTGTCTTCAAGGATGCATGATGCAATGTTTAGGAATCCCGACATTCGTAGACCCTGAATTTTATGAAGGGAGAATGTCGGGCCACGCCGGGCGGTTGTCAAATGTAACCTTATTGAAACGAATACGATAACGCTTACCGAGTATTCGCGGCGCACACCGTGCAATTCGGGAGTTTTTCGAAAGCCACCGTCTCGAAATTCATGGTATCGGCGTGAAAGATTAGAAGGACATTCGCAAGCGGGGTTTCGCCGGTCATGAGATATCGCAGGGCCAGTGTCGCCTGCAAAGACCCGATAGCGATCGGCACGGCGCCGAAGACCGAGGTCGGCTGAAGGCTATGAATTGGTCCGGGCAAAAGGCAGGCCAGGCAGGCTGTCCCGGGAGGATTAAAAAAGCTCAATTGCCCCTGCCACTCATCAACCGCGCCATAGATATACGGGATACGCAAATCGCAGGAGGCTTTATTCAAAAGCATACGATCGTCGTGATTATCGAGGCCATCGATTATCAGGTCGCATCCCGAAAGCAATTCACGGGCGTTATCTTCGGCTAACTTATCGGATATGGGATCAATCATTATTTCGGGATTGCATGACAAAAGTCTTTCGGCCGCCAGTTGCACTTTGGGCCGGCCGATGTCACGGGACGAATATAGAATCTGGCGATTCAGGTTGGATAGTTCAACTTTATCGCTGTCGCACAGGCGCAGATATCCCACTCCGGCCAGGGCCAGACATGTGGCACTTGCGCCGCCCAATCCGCCGGCTCCGACAATCAGAACGCGGGCGTTGGCAAGTTTTTCCTGATTCCAATTTTCTATCCGGAGTTGACGGCGGTATCGTTCGATTTCGGCTTCAGACAGGGGCATATGTCGGATTCTTAGCCTCCGGACACGGGTGGCTGTAAAGTGATGGTCTGTCCGTCGGACGGTTTGTATGAGAAGTCTTTCAGTTTGCCGTCAACATGAATGAGGGCGACAAGGGCGGGGTTGACGTCAATCTCTTCGAGAATTTCAGCGACAGTTTTTAGGCCGTCGATTTCGACCCGGCGGGTATAGTGATCAATATCGGGTTTAAGCAGCGTTCGAAGCTGGCCGCCGGCTTTGAGAAAGATTATCATTTGTACTGCTCGTTCATAACCGTGCAATAAATCGGCGCTCGAGACTAAAACGCCTTCGGTTTGTACCGTTCGCCGCGAACGGCCGGGATGCCGTCGGGGAGCGGTTTGCCCAGAAGCCCGATTTTTTCGAGATTGTCCGCCGCGAAATCGAGTTTGAGATCGTGCAGGACTTCGCGGCTGGGGTTGCCGTCGTTGTCCCATCCCCGGCAGGCATAGTATTCGTCGAGCATCGTCTCGACCTGCTCTTTGGAGACACCCTTGCCGGCGCTGGGGCCGGTGGGGATTTTATCTTCCCATGAGCGCGCCGGGGGATAATCGAAAGTGCGGCCGTTGGCCCGGTTGCGCTCGAGATAGTGGCAACGAACCAGATTCCATACTTTTTCGGAGGTTTTCAAGGCTTCGGCGGTGTCGATATTCCACCCGGTGATATGATTAAGCGACTCGACGATTTCTTCCGGTTCGATATCGAGTTCGCCCCAGAACAGACGGCAGATGCACCAGCAATCGAACAGGGGCCGGATGTGCTGGAGATAGACGACCACTTTGGCGCGTCCCTCGACCGTGTCGCGCCCCTCGGCCATATCGACGGTGATTGTCCAGGCGCGGTTGTGGTGGGCGCCGATATCGCAGGTCATGTAGGCGAGAAGCATACCGGGAGCGTGACGACCATCATAACCGGACATTTCCTGGCCTTTGACCTGCATGGCGAATTTTATGCTGTCCCGTCCGATTTTCTCGGCGGCGCGTTTGGTACCACCGGCAAACCAGTCACCGATGCCGCGGCGGTTGACGATCATGTCGACAAAATGCTCGGCGTCTTCCACCGAACCCCAGTTGAGGGTGTGGCCTTCGAGGTCATCGGTGGTGATCAGGCCGCGCTGGAAGCATTCCATGCCGAAGGCGATGACGCCGCCGCCCGACATGGTGTCCATGCCGACGTTATCCAAAAGCCAGTTAAGATAGGCGACCTGATTGATGTCGGTCATACCGAGGTTGGAACCGCACAGGGCACCGGTTTCGTATTCGGGACCTTCGAGGTAGACCGTTTTCTTGCCCGGTATGACGGCTTTGGTGTACTTACCGCAGTTCATCCAGCACCCAAAACAGGCCTTATGCGTGATGAGACATTTTTCCACCAGGGCCTCGCCGTTGATGCCGTCGATATTCTCGTAATGGGTGGTCTGGAAATTCCGGGTGGGAATGACGGCATTCTTGTTGGACCAGTCAATAAAGAAAGCGGTACCGTACTTTTGCCACGGTTCCATGTTGGGGTGAGTCTGTGTTCGTTTGATAATGGCGGTCACATGTTCGGTCAGTCCGGCGAGGTCATGGACTTTAATACCCCCGGTGCCTCTGACGGCGATGGCTTTAAGTTTTTTCGAGCCCATGACGGCGCCTTGCCCGGTTCGTCCCGCCTGGCGGCCGAAATCATGGGTGATGCATGAAAAGAGGATGCCGTTTTCCGCGGCCGGCCCGATGGTGGCGATTTCGAAATCCTCGCCCAAGTCTTTTTTCAGGGCCGGTTCGCACTCCAGCGACCCCATGCCCCAGTACTGTGAGGCATCGCGGAGTTCGACAACGTCGTCATCGATAAACAAGTACGACGGTTTGGGGGCAATGCCGGACATGATGACCATGTCGTAACCGGCGAATTTGAGGGTCGGGCCGAGATGGCCGCCCATGTTGGAATCGCCGTGACCGTTGGTCAGGGGAGAGACCGAGCCGAACCCGATTTTGGCGCCCGCCGGGATAAAACAGCCGCTCATGACACCGGCGCTCATGATGAACAGATTTTTCGGACCGAGCGGATCGGCGTCGCGGGGGACTTCATCGTAAATAATTTTGGCGATGGCGCCGCGCCCGCCGAACCATTCACGCATCAGTCGGGTATCGGTGGGGAGGCTTTTGATTTCGCCGGTCGTGAGATTAATGCGCAGGGTTGTCCCGGCCAGTCCATCGGCGCCCGGATATTTTTGTACTATCATTTGTCCTCCTTGACCACCCGGGTGTGAATCGTTATGGCGCCGGTGTTGCACAGCTCGGTACATTTGAAGCAGTTGTCGCAGATGAGCACGTAATCGAGGTCGCGATGCTGGAATATAACGCCGGGTTTGCAGACAGCGATACATTCGCCGCAATTGGTGCACTTTTCCGGGATAACGATGAAAGCGCCGTCTTCGCGGCGGTAGATGGCATTTTCGGGGCAGACTTCCAGACATTTCCCGCACTGGGTACAGACCCGCGGTTTATAGACGCCCGGTTCCGGAAAATGGGCTTCGATTTTCAGCCTGGTCTTTCTGGGGTTTATTTCCTCGTGGTGACTGATGGCGCAAATCTGCATGCACAGGCGGCAACCCGTGCACTTGCTCGATACCACTTTAATTCTTTTTATTTCCATAATATTTCTATATCAATGTTACATTGTCTAATATAATTGCCCCGAAACCCAGATAGCGGCCACGAGCACGACGGCGATGATTCTGAAGGCAGTCAGCGGTATCCGCAATCTGGACAACAAAGGTTCCGGACGGAAAGCGTTGCCGATGTAATAACCGATATGTATGGTAACAATGGAAATCAGCGCGGCGGTTGTGGCACTTCCGAGAAGATAAGCGCGAATCCCGGCCCAGCCGTCGGCGACCCAGGAGGCCTCGCGCAAAAGATATGTGGCGAAAAACGCAAAGGCCGCATAGGAAACATAGGTAATAACGGGGGCGGCGATTATGCGGTTTATGAGGCTGGCATCAAGGCGTCCCCTGAAAGCCGTGTAGGTGACGTCAAACACGATTCCATTGATCATGACGGCCGCGAACTGGCAGGGATAAAAATGACTGGAAGCCGTTTTAAACGCGCCGGCAATCAGGGCCATAATGACCACCGAGCCGGGGAAATGGACCAGCCGTTTGGAGGCATACAGGATAATAACGCCAAGACCAAAGAGGATAGCCGATTTCTGTGGCATGTTCATGGCGCGCAAGATATCCCGTCCGAATAATTCCAGCGCGCCCCACAGTGAGCCAAGAAGAATAACTATCAATATCTTTTCAAATTTACTCATATATTTACTCCAACCGTTTAACGCCCATGATGTTACCGGTTTTTCGGTCAGTTCTCATTGATGCATAACTCCTAAAACCTGTTCTAAATTCATTAATAAACGAATTATCCGTCTTTTTGCAAGTTCAAAATGGGTCTGGATTTGCTAATAAATGTCCGGAAAAAGTGGCGCTTTCGATTCCCGTTGACTTTCGTAGAATCGCATGTCAGTTAACGTTTATTGTCAATCATGAATCCTGATAAAATGTACATCCCGATGCGTTCGTTACGGTGGCACAATGGAATAATGCCGATAACACTGAATATGCAATCAGACGTGACCGCGCTGGATAAAACGGGAGCCCCCTCTCGCGTTTTTTATTATCTCGGCTATTTGAAGCGGCAAAAGCGCCTTTGTGGTCGACCATGGAATTATTATCGGACTCTGCATCGATGTTTTGTTATATCGCCACATGATCTTGGCCTGTTTAAATGGGGCTCCGATACCCCTGATTGCCAAAAATGCGGGCAAAAAGTAAACCATCGTTGCCATACTTTCGTAATAATTTTATATTGGCCAAATGTTGGGCGAAAAGAGGATATTAAACATTTTACATATCATCGGAGAAGGATATATCCATGAACGAGATTTCCCGAAGAAAATTCATCAAATTCGGCGCGGGAGGATTGGCGTTGCTTTCCATCCCCTACATTTTTAAGGCCAATCCGCTTCTGGCCATGACCGGTGTCGATTCACAGGATGCCGGCCTTCACGATTATCTGCAGCATTTCGAAATCGATGAAAGACTGATTAGGGACTTAATTTCGGCCGCGCTGGAAAAGGGCGGCGATTATTGCGATCTCTTTTTTGAACATACCCTAAGCAGCAGTGTTGGGCTGGAAGACGATATTGTCAACCGGGCCAGCACCGGCGTGGCGTTGGGGGTGGGCATCCGGGTTCTGGAAGGCGACCAGACCGGTTATTCGTTCACCGAGGATATGAGCCGGGAAGCGATGATTTTGGCGGCCAAAACGGCTTCGAATATCGCCCACGACGTCCGTGAGGTCGGCCCGGTCGAATACAAGGCGTACAACCGGCCCAGCTTTTATAGAATCGAAACCCCGGCGGAAAATGTCGGCATCGATCAAAAGGTGGAACTTCTGAAAACCGTTAATTCCAAAGTGCGCGGTCTCGACAGCCGGATTATCAAATCGCAGGTGTTTATGAGCAGTAGCGCCACTTATATGCTGGTAGCGACATCCGAAGGACGAATAGCATACGATTATCAGCCGATGCTATATATTTATTCCGGCTGTACGGCCGAGATTAACGGCCGCAAAGAGCAGAATAAATTCGATTTGGCGGGCCGTTATGGAATGGAGTTCCTCGACGACAATAAGATAGACCGTCTGGCGTCGGAATCGGTTAAAAGCACGATCGCGCTGTTTGAGGCGGGCAAGCCTCCGGCGGGTGAGATGGAATTGATTCTGGCGGCCGGAAGTTCGGGTATTCTTTTGCACGAAGCGATCGGGCACGGCATGGAGGCCGACTGCAATCGCAAGAACGAATCGATCTTTTCCGATAAAATCGGCAAGCCGGTAGCCGAGAAGTTCGTCACGATTGTCGATAACGGCACCAATCCCAATTTGCGCGGGACGATCAATGTTGATGATGAGGCCAACGACACGCAGGAGACCTATCTGGTCCGCAACGGCATTCTCGAAAGCTATCTTCACGACCGTATCAGTTCCCAATATTACGGTGTCAAGCCGACCGGAAGCGGGCGCCGTCAGTCGTTCCGTTTCGCGCCGATTCCGCGCATGAGAAATACTTATATGCTCAACGGGCCGCATTCCAAAGAAGAAATAGTCAAAAGTGTCAAGAAGGGCGTCATTGCCGAGACATTTACCAACGGCGAGGTTCGTATCGGCCCCGGCGATTTCACTTTCTATGTCAAATCGGGATATTTGATTGAAGACGGCAAAATTACGATGCCGATCAAGGATTTCAATATCATCGGCAACGGCCCCGACGTTCTCAAAAAGATAACCATGGTTGCGGATGATTTGGAAATGGCCGAAGGCGGCTGGAACTGCGGTAAAGGCGGGCAGAGTGTCCCGGTTTCGATGGGTCAGCCGACGGTTAAGGTGTCGTCGATTACGGTCGGCGGCGTAAATTCATAAAAAGACGGTCGCCGACATTGGGAGATTAAATAGATGAATAAAAACGAAAGTTTGGAACTGGCGCACTGGGCGGTTAAAGTTGCGCAAAGAAACGGTGCCGACCAGGTGGCGGTAGATATAAGCAAGTCTCGGGACATAAGCGTTTCCTTCCATGAAAGGAAGCCGGAAACGCTGACCGAGTCGACCAGGAATGGTTTGAGCCTGCGCATTTTCGCCGCCAACCGATATTCCAGCCACAGCACCTGCAATTTCAAGAAGGATGCTCTCGAAAAATTTATCGCCGAGGCGGTGGCTATGACCAGGTATCTCGGCGAAGATAAATTCCGGACTCTGCCCGACCCGAAGTACTATCAAGGGATAAAGGACGTCGATTTGAAAATCAACGATCCCGATTACGAAAAGGTTACGTCCCAGAAGAGGGTTGAACTGGCCGGAAGGCTGGAAGAACTCACCCTTTCCTTAAGTGATCAAATTGTCTCTTGTTCGACCGAATATGGGGACAATAAAACGTTTCAAATCAAACTCAACAGCAATGGATTCGAGGGATATCACGAAGAGACTGATTTCTATTACTATACTTCGACCACTTTCATTGACGAAAAAGGCGGTCGTCCCAGCGATTATGATTATTCCGAAGCCAAATATATCAAGGATCTGGCGCCACTGGAGCAGTTGGCGCAAAACGCCATCGAGCGCACCCGTCGTCGGATCGGCCAGGTTAAGATGGCTTCCGGCAGGTACGATATGATCGTTGAAAATCGCGCCGCCAGCCGTATCCTGTCGCCGCTGGTAAGCGCCATACAAGGGCGGGCGCTACAGCAAAAGAATTCTTTTCTGATCGATAAACTGGGGCAGAAAATCGCGTCCGACAAATTGACTCTGATCGATGATCCCTTCATCCCGGGGGGCATGGCCTCGAGTTTATATGATGACGAGGGTATGGCCACCGGTCGCCGGGTGATAATCGACAAGGGTGTTTTGCAGACATACTATATCGATACGTATTATGCCAATAAAATGGGGGTGGTTCCGACCGGAGGATCCCGGACCAATGTCATTGTCGAGCCCGGTAAAAAATCCCTGGAGGAGCTGGTTGCCCAATGCAAAAAGGGTATTCTGGTGACCAGCTTTGTCGGCGGCAATGTCAACGACACCACGGGGGATTTTTCGACCGGAATAATCGGGATGTACGTCGAAAACGGCAAAATCATCAAACCGGTCAACGAGATGAACATCACCGGGAATCATACTGAAATCTGGAATCGGCTGGTGGAATTGGGCAATGACGTCTATACCATCTCGGCGTGGCGCCGTCCGAGTCTGTATTTTGAAGGCATCGAATTCAGCGGCTTATGATTTTATTTAAGATTTACCATAGCCGCCGGGTAATTCATTCGGCGGCTTTTTTATTGTTATTCCGACCATTAATGAAAATATTTCTATCGACTAATAATATCGTAACATGATATTTCTATCATGCGCACGCTGATACGGCATATTTACCGATCAGTTCTTGTTAGCCCAGGAGAAGCAAAAGGGGTGAAGAGCCCCTTTTATTTTTTGGTCGGATTATTCTTCGATGACGCGGGTGACATCACTGCGGCTGAAAAAATAGGGAAGACTGTCTTTCAAACCGCGGGCTTCGGTGACGACCAGAAAGACGGTGGCATCGAAGATGGCCAGCACCAGTTCTTTGGGCGAATCCTTTTCCAGTCCCATGGATTCACGACCGACTTCGATATACATCGGTGGTTGCCAGTGATAGGCCGAGTTGACATGAATGGCCCGGATATATTTATCGCGGATTTTAATATTCATCCGGCGGGCCAGGTCATCTTTTAGTTTTTTCCATTCGGGACGATTAAGCATGGCGAACAATATTGTACATTAAAAAAACCCGCGGCAATAAAATTTCGCGGGTTTTTGTGAGTGAAATAAAAAATTTACTTTTTAAAATGGCGTCTGATGCCCAGTCCGACCAGACCCAGACCCATCAAAAGCATAGTGCCCGGTTCCGGGATGACGGTTTCGGTATCAGGACGGAGGATGTAGTAACCGTCGGCATTGCGAGCTGTATTCCAGCCATAACCGCCGGCACGACCATCTTTGGAATAAAAATCGCCTTCAATCGGATTGCGCCATGAATAAAAGCCGTAATAGCCGGACTGCCAGTCCATTTTCATGGCCGATTCGATACCGTCTTTGCTGCCGAGTTCGACGGCACCATTACCGGAAAAATTCCAGAAATCCTCTCCGGTGACATTGGGCGAAACTTCAATCACCAAATGGCTGGGTTCGCCAATCAAGGTGTTGCCGTTGAGATCGGTGAGCCAGTACTGGTAAAACCAGGCATGGTTAGCCTGCTCTTCGATCAGCCAGGAAATTTTAAAGCCGTTGACACCCCAGTTTCCGGTGGCATTGACCCCTTCGTTGGAGGTCAGCATACCGCTGAACGAAGATAACTGGGCGCTGGCCGAGGAAGCAATCATGAGAATTGCGATGGCAAGAACGGTCAGCAGTGATTTTTTCATAAATTTACTTTCCCCTATGTTAATTTTACATTTTTCCAAGCAATTATTCTTCCCATTTGCAAAAAGCAGAATCAATGCCCAAACAGGGGAAATCGTATTTTGCTGACAGTGGAAAGCCGAGAAAATTGGCGTCGAAAATAAGAGAAAAAGGCGATAATTTTTCCGGGCCCAGGCCGAAAGGTGTATCGTGTTGTCCATTAATATCTTACAAGACATAAAAGGATTGGCTGGTTTAGTTGTTTTTAAAATAGACGGTTTTTTATGGATGCGGCTGTAACATATTGTTTGACGGCGCTTTAAATGACAAAAGTCCCCGCATTTTCCGATATTCCTGCAATATCTTAAAATGCGCACAATTTTGACCACATTTGTGTAATATATTGCAGTCTGAAATCATATAAATCTAATCAGGATTCATGTTCGGGGCTGCAAATTGATATCGGAACGGCCATATCTGCTTGTCTTTTGACGGATTTTTGTTATAATACAAAACCTTTTTAATCTATAATGGTTATAGGTGATATGCTTAAAGTAACTGATACTGCCAAAACCGAACTGGAAAAAGTTCTCGCCTCCGATATGGCCAAGGACAAATGGCTTGTCCTGTTTTACCAGGGAGCCGGCTGAAGCGGCCCGGTTCTGGGGATGACTCTGGTCGAGTCAACCGACGGCCTGGTCAGGCTGGAATCAAACGGACTTAGCGCTTATATCGAACCGGGGTTAAACGATCATCTCGAACGGCTGGGTGATATCAATATAGATTTTGTTACCAATGCCATGGGATCGGGGTATACGATCGTTGTCGGCGAAAAAATCGACTGCGCCTCCAAAGGGTGCAGTTGTTAGGCATTCAATTCTTTTAATAGAATTGGGGTCTTTTTCGGAGACCGTATTTCTAACGCTTTCCTTTTCCCTTGCTTTCCGGCAACATTTTATTACAATGCTTGTTAGTATTGACAAAAGGAGAAAGGACAACTAAATGCTAAAGGTTTCCGATATCGCCCGCGATGAGCTTCTGAAAGTTCTCGAATCCGATATGGCCAAAGACAAGGACCTGATTTTATTCTATCAGGGTTCCGGATGCCGCGGCCCGGTACTGGGGATGACGCTTGGGGAACATACCGAAGACATGATAAAAATCGATTCCAATCGGATTGAGGCTTATATCGAGTCTTCACTCAACGACAGTCTCGGCAAAATCGGTGATATTCATATCGATTATATAACCAATGACCTCGGTTCGGGATATTCGATCGTGGTCGGTGAGGATCGTTGTGCCTCGGGCGGATGCAGTTGTTCCGGCGGCGGTCATTAAATCGCGACGGGATATAATTTTAAAAGGCGGCCAAATTCCGGCCGCCTTTTTAATTTGGGTTTTGTATGCCCTGTCTATTTATGCAATGTGCCGCATCCGGCAACCCAGTTTTCGCAGGAACAGGGGACGGGTCCGGGCGGGGTATCGTACTTATAAGAAATCAGGTACAGGATATCCAGCAGGTTTACGACACAATCGCCGGTGGCGTCGCCGGAGCAGACGGCGTACGGAGTCGGGGCATCACCGGGCGGCGTGTTGTATTTATAGGCGATCAGGTATAGAATATCGAGCAGATTGAACAGGCCGTCGTCGTTGGCGTCACCGGGAGTGCAATCGCAGTTACCGGCAGAGGTATTGGTAATAACCAGAGCATAATCAACCATGACCGTTATGGCGCCGCCGGTATAAGGATCCGGTGGTGTCGTCTGCGAATACCAGTTGAGATTCATGAAGTTCATAAGCAGGCTCCAGGAATTGGGATAGTTGGTCAGGCGGATAGCGGCGGGCGACGCGCAGCCATGAGCATAGGTTTCGGTATGATAACGGTCGTGATGCTTGGTCCCGTGCGGCCCGGAGATATAAGCGGCGTCGTTGTGAACCGTTCCTCCATGAGCCTGGTCGTTGGCGTCGAAGTACGGGTCAGAGATGCAGATGTCATTGTCTTCGGTGCAAACGCCGGCGACGGTGACATAATGGCCGCCGAATCGTCCGCAACCGGCGGGATGCGGTATTTCGTAGAAGCCCAAAAGCAGGATGACATCGCGGCTGGCCATGACGGAGTCTTTGATTAGCTGGAAGGTCGGGCCGGGAATGAGAGTGGAAGCATAATCATTGGTAAGGCCGGCCAGTACCAGAGAGCTGTCGAAACCGAGTTTAAGATCACTTATAAGGGTTCCCGGCGTGGTAACGTCGGTGCGACAGAGTCCCTTCATATGGGTTATAAGCGGGACAACGTTATTGGTGTCATGGTCGTCCCAAACATTGGCCGGGGCATAACTGCCGACCAGCGGGTAGTGATCGTTTGGCGAGGGGTTGCCGGGTCCGGGATAAAACGGTCGTGGATCGACCGGGCTTGATTCATACTTGGAGTCGAACCACCACAAGCAATTGGCCAGAGCGGCCGGGGCGCACCAGCTCCAGAACTGGTTACCGGTGAAAGGAGATTTCCAGTTATCCTGCTTCATGTCGAAATCGGGCATGCCATAGGGGGCATAGTCTTCGTAGGATGATTTGTAATATTCACAGGTATCGAGCGGCGGTTCCTCGGTGGGGCAGATGACGAAGGCGCCTTCGATAACGGCATAACACGCCGTTGGCGCGGTCCCCCCGGCCCAGCCGCCGTTGATATTCTCAAAGGAGGTCCAAATCCATTCTTCATGATAGTCGGTTAAATACAAAGCTCCGGCGAGAGCCGGGCACTGGGAGGAGCTAAGCGTTCCCACTTGGTACACATGGCCGTCGACCTGGGAGGCGTCGCTGTTGGAGGGAGTTCCGGGCGCTTGAATAAAAGGACGATAGGGATCGCTGATGCCGATTCGCTGTTTGAGCGTATCGACGCCGATCATGTTTATCCAATGACCGCCCGTCCGGCATAGATTGGATTGATCCTGATTCATGAATCCGAGCAGTAGAATAATGTTCTGACTGGCCAAAAGCTGTTGTTTGAGATAATCAAAAGAGGGAAAACTGACTACCGTATCGGTGTAGCTGTTACGCAACCCGGCGTTGGTCAACCAGGTATTGATGCCGGTTTCCATGTCGAAAGGGGTGGTGCCATACTGAAATACTCCCGGAAACATAACCGTGTCATCGGTGGTCAGGCAGGAGGCCAAAGCTTCGATCAGGGGTTTGACGTTGGCACTGTCGTGGTCGTCCCAGCTGCCATAAGACGTTACCAGATTATAATTGTCATTGGGGGCGGGACTTCCGCCACTGGGATAAAACGGCCGGGGGTCGACGGGGTTCGGTTCGAACTTGGAATCCAGCCACCAGAAGCAATTGGCCAGGGCGACAGGGCCGTCATAGGTCCAGCGGCCGAATCCTTTCCAGGTGCTGTCGAGGTGCATGCTGAAGTCAGGCATGCCGGCCGGGCAATAGTCGATGTACGCCTGCTTTTTATATAAGGTGTCGATGATACCGGATATTTGTATGGCCCCTTTCAGGTCGGGTCGATTGCCAATGGTGTACCAGGGCGGATTGAAACCATCGCCGTTCTGCAATGCCCCCGTCAGTCTCAGAATATTCAGCATACGGGCCGGGCTAATTTGATTGGTTGATCCGTTGACGGTTTCATTGATGCTCGAAACCAATGCCACGGCGGCGGCTATGTTGGGAGCGGCACTCGAGGTGCCTGCAAAAGTGCTGGTATAATACAGGGTAGAGTCAAAGCCTTCCGAATAGTATGTCCCGTAGCCGGTGGTATAGACGTGTTCGCCCCAGCCCTGAAGGTCCACACGAGCGCCATAGTTGGAAAACGGCATGCGGAAGCGGTCGCCGGTCGTCCCGCCGAAGGCGGAAGGGACACCGCCGGCCCCGACCATGATGGCCCCGGAATGATTGGCGAGCAAAAACGGCGCATGACCGGTATTATAAATGGGGTCGTCCAGACACTGATAGCCGTTACCGGCGGCTTCGACGACATGAATGCCATTGCCGACGGCGGTTACGATTATGTTGTACCATGATTGAAACCATTCAACAGGGATGAGCCCGGTATCGCTGGTACCATTATAACGCGGGCCGGGATACTGATGTTCGATGAGCATTATATCACCGGCGTTCAAATAGGACATGGCATTGGTCATGGCCACGCCCAGATACCAGGCCGAATCCTGTCCGGGAGGAGTGACCGGTTTCAGAAAAGTCGGCGCGACGGCCATAGTGACCCCATAGGAGGCGCCGGTAACCCCCCAGCCGTTGCGTTGTCCGACCAGTTCGCCCAGAACGGCGGTGCCGTGGTTATTATTGGCGAAGGGATCTCGGGCCTGATAGAGGGTTGGAACCCAGGTGACGATGCTGGTCGGCAGATCCTGATGCGCCAGATGCTAGGAGTATTCGAAATCGCAGATGGTTACGGCCGAGCCGGTTCCACCGGGAATAGTCCAGGCATATTCGGCGTCGATACCGTCAAAGGTGGGGTCAAGGTAGCCCTGAAAGGGAGAAAAATCCCCCGGTAGCGGTGCTTCCACCGGGAGGGGAAGAGGCTGGGCCAGTTCGACTTCGGGAAGTGCGTTCAACTGATTGATCCAGTCTTCGGTTTTAATGCCGGTGGGAACGGTGAGTATAAAATAATTATTAAGGTCGGCGATCTCGCGTCCGGTGGTATATTGAGCAATTTGCCTCATTTCATCCAATCTTGCCTCATCGACGGACATTCTTGCCCAGACGCCTCCGTCAACCCGGATTGATTCCATTACACCGACCGCCTTGTCGGTCTGAAGGGTTCCGGTACTGCGGTCAAAGGGGGTGTTTTGGTTATCGAGGCCGATATCGAGGTCATCCACGAATTTGACTTCGACATGGCGCCTATCGAACCAGTCGGGGATGGCGGTGACGGTGGATTTATCGGGAATAGGTCGCGGTCGAAGATCGGTCGCCGCGGATATCGATACAAAGAAAAGAAGCGTGACAATAATTGCCACAGTCGGAGCGATAACTCTGGTACACATAGCTTTTCCCTTTGTGTAATTTTTACATATAAAATTTTGCCTTTTGGGCGTGCGGCCTCAAGATATTATTTTATCGAGATGTCCGTTCGGAAGAATATAACGTCTTGGCGTGTTTTCAGTTAATAATAATATAATCCATCGGCGTTTGCGGTCAAGAATTTAATTTGGTGGGGGTGTCAAAAAAAAGGGCGGCCTATTTAGACCGCCCCAAAAAAAATCAAATGTTTATGAAGGGCAGACCGGGCCCGGTCCGGCAGGTTGGTTATACAAAAAGCCAATCAGATACAGAATGTCGATCAAATTGACATTGGTATCGCCGTTGGCGTCGAGAAGCTCGCTACAGCCGTTCGGATTGCCCGGTCCGGGCGGATTATTATACAAATGCCCGATAGTGTATAAAATGTCCAGCAGATTGACGGCCAGGTCGCTGTTGGCGTCACCGGGGACGCCCCAGGCGACGCAACAGTTGGCACCGCCCGTCGCGAAACTCTGCCAGAAACCCTGATGCACACTGTTTAACCCCGAAGTTGCCTGACCCACAGCCGTCTGTCCGATCGTGCCGCTTAGCGTGAAACCGCCGCCAGTGCTGCCTGTCGAGCCACCTGAAGAGATAACTTGCCAGGGGATGTATTCGCCGGCGGCCAGAGCGATAGAAAAGGACAATAGCATAGCGATCAGGAAGATGCGCAAAGTTCTTAATCGCATCATCATAATCTCCTCTCCAGGTTATTTCCCGTTCATGATTTTTTCGAGAAGCGTCCGGAGTTCCATCAACTGGCTTTTCAATTCCCGGTTTTCCCGACTCAATTCTTTGATGGCGGCCAGGGCCACTCCGGAGGGGTCGATTGTCGAAATCGTTTTGTCGTCAGCGCCGACGTTGAAAATCTCCTTGAAGTCCTGTGCGGTCGGGCCGATATGAGTGATTTCTTCCGATTCGTTCCGGTAATTCCACTGGCTGATGTTCAATCGTTCGATTTGTTCCAGAATCTGCCGACCATCGACGGCGCGGAAATTCTCTTTGAGACCGGCATCGGAAGCATTCGTCCAGACGCCTCCGGCAGTTAAGTGCGCACCGGATGAGTGTTCAATCGGATTAGCCGGATCCAAAACACCAATTCCGAGGCGATGGGAAAGATAGCCGTCACCGTCGCCGTCGAAATCAACCATCAGGTTGGTGCCGTCGGTGATGCGCAGGTTCCCTTTGACTGTGCCATCCCAGCCCTTATTGCGCATGGCGATGTGTACCCCCGGTTCATCGATGGCGATACTGGCGTCGCTGTCGTCGCAATCTTCGCTTATCGTACGGTCAGCCAGGCCGTCACCGTCGAGGTCGACGGAGTGAACCGATGATGCTCCCGTTACGTCGGTTGAACTGATAATCGATGAGCGATTGCCATCGGCGGCCGTCCCTTTGGTTTTGATAGCGACACTGGAACGAACCGGGGTCAGCACCTGGTTGATTTGCTGTTCCGGGACGCCGTCACCGTCGTCATCGATCTCGGAGGAATGAACGGCGCTCGACGGATCAACTGATCCAGAAACAATTACGATACGATTGGCTTCTGCACCGGTTCCTTTGGTCTTTATGGCATGATACGCCGTTCCGGGCATGACGCTCATCATGGCCTCGCTGTCGGATACACCGTCATCATCGCTGTCATGGTCGGTGGAAATCACGCCTTTGATGCTGTCAACGCCGACCATGCTGCGAAGGACTTCGTTACCTTCACGATCGAGGTAAATTATGGAACCGGATTTGCGTTCGACGGTGGACGACATGCTGGTTTCATCCAGGCCGTCGCCGTCTGTATCCGATCCTTGTGATATGACGCAACGCTGGGTTAGCTTTGGCACAGTGACATTCATGCTGATCCGGTTGGGCATGCCGCCATCAATGGTCAAGGCCGACATGCTTAACCCGGTCCCTTCCGCATTCGTGTTTTGCATAAATGAACTTTCGACGAACCCGTCGCCATCGTCATCGCAGTCCGTATATAATGTTGCGTCTGTATCATCGCAGTCGCCGCCGGCCATAAGCCTCTTGGCGCCGGTCCCTTTGGTACCTATCGCCAACCGGGCGCCGGTGGCGTCGGCAGTGCTTGAAACAACACGGTCAAGAGCACCGTCGCCATCCAGGTCAACGACGGAGAATGAACGCACTCCGTCAGCGTCAACAGTGTCAACCCGCTGTTGCTCGGTCGGGACGTCCCCGGTTTGGAAAAACTGCTTGAGAACGCTGCGTTCGACGTGCACTTCAACGCTGCCACCGATTTCCGGTATGCCGTCGCCGTCCAGATCCATGACATTTCGCACGCTGGCCGTAGTATCATCGACCTCGGCGTTCACCATTGAAACGCGATTGGGATCGGCACCGGTCCCTTTAGTCTTAATCGCGACACTTGAGGTGGTCGGCGTCAGACGCTGTGAATATTCGGTATCGGACAAGCCATCGTCATCGGAATCGGTGTCGCGATAATCGGTAACCGAATCCGCCGCGGCTCTCAATGTAATATTGCTGTATTTGACTTTCCCCGGACGTTTGCGGGCGAGGTGAAGCTCTGAAACCTCGTCGGTGGAAACCAGGTCAAGCATGCCGTCACCGTCAAGGTCACCGACAACGACCTGGTCGGGGGCCGTCGTTATATCACCCATGACCCGACCGGTCATCACCGAGTACGGTGCGGATAAAAGCCGCGTCCGGGGCGACATAGGCGGCTGCCCGGCCAACTGGACTTCGAGATAGACCGATCCACCGGCGCCACCGCCACCCGAACCGGCCAGAATGTCGGCGGTCAGGGGCACGGTTTCGCCCAGTTCGACCGAAAAGAGGCCATCGGTCACGGGGACGTTGACATGGTCTTCAGTCCATAGAAGAGCGCCTCCCACCGGGGCGTCATGCAAAGTGAAAATAATAGTATAATCTCCGGTCACCGGTTGACTGCCGGCATCCAGAAGCCGTCCCTGGTAACTTAGACTATCCGGCACGCCGGCAAAAGCCGCCGACACCAGAGTCATCGCTGCTGCAATAAAAATCGCAGCGCCACGCGTCAATTGCATTTAGTACTCCTTTTTTGATGGTGTTAAATAATCCCGCCAGAGGTGTTTCTTTTTGAAACCCCACAGCTTTTCCCAATAATACGCAGGATTATGATAATATACAAGATTATAAAGACCGATATAGTCCATTAATAAATAATATTATTGTAATTTGCCAACCGGTTCGGCCATATAGAAATGAGCTTTCCTTATTATATGGCGCTATAGCCGGTAATTCGGACCCCATGCGGCGAAAAATATGATAACCGCCGGCAGAATTTTATCAAAAGCGATTAAAAGGCAAATGGCCGATTTCGTTTCAGGGCGCGGCAGATTGGCGTGATAATTATTTTAACAGAAATCCCCTACTTTGTCGTGTACTTAATTATAGCATTGGCACCATCAATCGCCTGCGATAGGAAAATACCAATGCATACCAGATTTGCCAGGCCCGGCAGGATGCCGACATATGGAATACAGGCGGCCAAAACCAAAATCGCCACGGTCAATCCCAGACTTTCGGAAACCGGCGGGGCGGCAATCCCGGCTTCGCGCACATAACGGTTGTAATCCTGGGCCCAGCCATGATACACCTGAAAGACCCAGTAGAGATTGTAAAAAGGAATGAACATGAAGCCGATGGCTTTTCCCGGAGTGGCCCGTGGGTGGCCGGGCTGTATGGCCGTCCAGAGGCGATGAATCAGGATGCAGAGCATGACCGCCGCGAAAATCATCGTAAGAATAGCCAGAATCCATAAGGGTATGGCATCATCGGATCCATAACCGACCATGAAGCTCATAGCCATGACGGTGAAGAAAATCGAAGCGCCGGCACCGCCGAGGAAGGAGCCGATAAAGAAGCCTTTGGAAATAAATCGTCGGTCGCCCGATACGGGCTGACCATAAGATTGCGTGTCGGCTGTCGGGTATACCTTGGGCTGAAATCCAGCCGAAACCAATTCCGGATTATTGCCGGTTGATGACATCGCCTGCGGGCGATACCATGCTTTTTGCCCAACGATTCCGGGTATATTAATGAAGGCAATCAACAACAGGACCCATGCCGCGATTCTGATAAAATCGAAGAAAAACGAATAGTCCCAGTAGGCAAGGCCTAATGCGGCGGCAATCTGATAGAAAAGGGGCAGAATAACCAGTATCCCGAAACCGATTGCGCCCAGAAGACCGGGACGGGTTCCTTTGAATTTGATGATGAAGACGACGCCGCAGGCCGCGGTGAGCAGCCAGATTCCCCAGCCCAGTATTTGTGATTGAAATACGCTCATTGATATGCCTTTCACATAAAGTTTTACCGGCCAAACCGAGCCGTTAACTTGAGTAATCATGAATGATTAATATTTTTAGAGCGATTAATCAATGATAAAAAATGGAAAAGTCTGTCGTTTATGGGGGTTGCATTGAGCTACAGAATCACGTTATCATAAAACCCGATGATATTGTTATGGACGGGGTAATCCCTTCAATAAAAAAAATGCCGAAGGGGGGATTTGAACCCCCATGCCCGTTCGAGCACTGCGCCCTGAACACAGCGTGTCTACCAATTCCACCACTTCGGCATTTGTAAAGCGGTTTCAATATATAAATAAATCGTCCGGCGGCAACAGTTTTTTTGGCCCATTCGGAAAACGATCGGCGAGTTTATCCGGCTGACGTTTGTTGAGTTAAGGCTTTTCAAGAGAAGTTTTAAACCGCCCGGACACTTTTGTCCAGGCTATGTCCATGGCCATGGCGATTAAGACTACCCAGCCGATTTGAGCCGGATACATAATTCGGGGCCCCTGGGCGATCACAAAACCTGAAAGGACCACAAAGTAGAAATATAACAGCCCGGCCACAAGCACGGTTTTGATATTCCCATTGATGCACAAATAGATGCTGGCAATCAATGTCGCCAGTAGAACAAACAAGCCATAATTCATATTTAAGTAGTGCAACAAGTTTCTGGCAATTGTTTTGGCCGTTGCCACAGGTGAGGTACGCATCAGATTCCAATAAGTCTGACCGGCGAATTCGGAATAAGTGCCATAATAGTCGGTTGAGATATTATCCCACCCTTTCAGCTCGTTAATGAGTGAATCCAGCTCCTGCGCGTATGTGCGGCCCGAAATACCGGCCTTTATTTGGGCCGATCCTTTAAACATGGCGGTCGGCTCCGCAAAGGAGATCTTTCGAAAATTGTGGTAATGGTCGTTGTGGGCCACCCAGGCGATGGTGATTAAAGCAAATACTATAATGGTTGCGAATATTCCTGTATAATCCTTTAATTTCCGGAGTTGCCCTTTTCTAATCCCGAAATAAAAGATAATAAAAATGAAAATGAGAAACTGGCCGACCGAACGAGTCAGGGTGGCCAGGGCCAGAGTCAGGCCCGCCAGAGCCATCATCTTAACTTTCCCGGATTTCATCCCTTTGATAAAAAACAGCAAAGCCATGATGGCCAGCGGGAAAAACAGATTCTCCGACATAAAATATTGCGGGGTGGTTACGGCGACGGGTGAGACGGCATTGATAAACCCGGCGATGAAGGCCGCCCGCAGTGTGCCGCCGAGGTTCAATACCAGTAAGGCCAATAGCAGCGAAGACAAGGCTCCGATAAAACACTGGATTATCAGAAAAGCGATGGGGTCGTACCCAAGGATAACGTGCAAAATGCCCAGAAAGACCGGGTAGCCGGGGCCGAAAATCACTATTCCTTTAGTCTTTACATCGAAATTTTCGGCGAGGGCGCATGCGGCGTCGAGGTAGTTTTGAGAATCGGGCCCGTGGATGCCAACCTGCTCCGGGGGCAATCCGGCGGTGCAATAGGCAAGAGCAATCAGTCTGATTGTGAGAGCCATGATAAAAACCGACAGCAGAATGTAATTATTTCTGCTCAAATCATCGGAAATTTTGAATTTTAAATATGTCGATATATTGCCCACTGCAACAACTTACATTTTATGAAGATAGTTTGTCAAGCTCATGATAGTTTCAATATGATAGGCGATAGGACATAAATCACCCGACAAAAAAAGGCCGCCTGGAAACACCAGACGGCCCATTTCATTAAGTCGTATTGTCTAATTCAGATACGCCCGTAGAGACCGGCTGCGGGAAGCGTGTCGCAGGCGCCGGATCGCTTTCTCCTTGATTTGACGGACCCGTTCGCGGGTGAGCGAAAAGCGGGCTCCGATTTCTTCAAGCGTCAGCGCCTTTTCGTAATTCAGCCCGAAATACAGGCTGATGACTTCGGCTTCGCGCGGCGTCAGGGTATCCAGGGCCTTTTCGATTTCCAGCTTTAGCGAGTGCTCGAGCAGTTCCTCATCGGGGGCCGGTTGATATTCGTCTTCGAGAATGTCGATGAGCGAATTGTCCTCCGACACCGAAAACGGGGCATCGAGCGACAGATGCGAATTGGAAATTTTGAGGGTATCGGAAACTTCGCCTTCGGACAGGTCGAGCTCCCGGGCGATTTCATCGGGCGAGGGTTCGCGGCCCAGGTCCTGTTCCAGCGAACTGGAAATCTTGCCGATTTTGTGCAGGGTGCCGACCCGGTTGAGGGGCAGCCTGACAATGCGGCTTTGCTCGGCCAGAGCCTGCAGTATTGCCTGACGAATCCACCACACGGCATAGCTGATAAATTTGAAGCCGCGGGTTTCATCGAACCGCTTGGCCGCCTTTATCAGGCCGATGTTACCTTCATTGATCAAATCGGCCAGGGACAATCCCTGGTTTTGGTACTGCTTGGCGACAGAAACGACGAAGCGCAGATTGGCCTTGGTTAATGCTTCCAGGGCGGCTTTTGAGCCCTGCTTTATTTTTTTGGCCAGCCGGACTTCCTCGTCTGCCGAAATCAGAGGAGTCTCTCCGATTTCACGGAGGTACAGGTCCAAGGACCTGTCTTCATCGCGGTATTTTAGCGATTGTTTAGCCACGAAGAATGTTCATCCTCCAGTTTGAGTTGATATCCTATTTCTCAAGTTCAGGGCCTGACGGCCTTGTACTCGATCGACCCCCTGGGATCCACGAGCAGAATAGGAATAGCCTTTTTTATATCCCTGCTTTTTTCTGCTGCCTGCTGCAAATCGACCAGGTTTTTTACTTCAATGCCATCTATTTGCGTGATTATCGAACCGGGTAATATTCCCGCCCGATAAGCCGCCGAATTTCTTGCCACACGGTTTATATATACGCCGGGAAAATAATCCGAACCGATGCGTTGCGCGATTTCGTTGGTGTAAGTCAGCAGTTCCATCCCCAGCCAGGTTAAAACCTGTCCGGCGGTGTTGAACTGGTCGGCATGGGCGCGCTGGTAGGATTCCCGGTCAATTATTGTAGTCGTAACGGTTATAGGTTTGCCGTTTCGTATTACCTCAATTTGGGACGGCACGTTTTTAGGCGCCGTAGCAATTAATACGGAGAACTGGGCCATTTCGGTAATGTCGTGGTTGTTAAATTTGGACAATATATCGCCGCCCGCTATACCGGCCCGGTCGGCCGGGGAATCTTTGAATACCGAATCAATCAAAACTCCTCTGACCTTGTTGAGGCCCTGTCTCCGGGCGACTTCAGGGGTAACGTCGGATAACCATACCCCCAGCCAGCCACGGCTGACTTTTCCCGATTCGATCAGGTCGGGCACAATGGCGCGGGCGATGTTGATGGGTATGGCAAAGCCGATTCCGACCGAACCGCCGGATGGACTTGATATGGCGGAATTAACGCCAACCGCTTCGCCGTCGAGATTGATCAGCGGTCCGCCGGAATTGCCCGGATTAATTGAGGCATCGGTTTGAATAAAATCCTGGTATTGCGGGGTTCCTTCGCCGAAACGGAGGTTGGTTCGACCCTTGGCCGAGATAACGCCGACGGTGACGGTTCGGTCCAGCCCCACCTGCGGGAAGGGGTTACCGATGGCGATGCTCCAGTCGCCGACCATGATGTTGTCCGAATTACCGAAGGGAATAAAGGTTATTTTTTCTTCCGGTTCGACTTTGATTACAGCCAGGTCGGTTTGGGGATCGGCGCCGACCACCTTGGCGTCGTAGACATAGCCGGTGGAAGTGCGAACGACCACCCGCTCGGCGTTACGGATAACATGGTTATTGGTCAAAATATAGCCGTCCTCGCGGAAGAAAAACCCGGAACCATAGGAAGTTGACGGTTCCTGCGGGATCTGGAAAAAACGCCAGAACAAATCGTCATAATAGCGATTATCGCTGCGGATGGTGGCGGAAATATTGACCACGGCATCCTGTACTCTTTCCACGACCGCCACGAAGGGTGAGCGGTATTTCCCGTCGTTGTCTTTTACCACCGGATAAGTATCGGTGCCGTCTATATCGGCGACGGCTTTCGGTTCCAGATTCAGATTGGAGGCAATAACGACCCCCAAAATAATCAAACCGATAGCCAGAAATACCCAGCGGAAATAAGAATAACTGTCCCTATCGCCCCTTATCGGGCGTTGAGATCTCCCGTTCAATATGTCTCCTCCAAAACGGATAACTACTCATAATACGAAAATTCCATATATTCGTCAATACATTTTTACTTGACAAAATTTTAAAAGTTTCAAAAGTAAAAAACGGCCCAAAAAGTCTTTTGTGGCCAAACAGCCTTTCCGATGATTTCGATTCCGACGGCGGGCGTTGACATTTGGATTGGCGTTTTATATACTTTTGGGCAATGTCCACAAAAAACTTTGCTACGGCGATAATTACAACGGGCCGCATGCTTTATGACCGCTTTTTGGTCACCGCCAGTGAGGGCAATTTATCGCTTCGCGAGCCATCGGGGCGAATCCATATTACGGCCGCCGGGTCGTGTCTCGGGCGGCTGGATGGCTCGGATGTGGTTTTAATCGACGAAAAAGGCCGGCAAACGGCAGGGGGGAAAAAGGTCTCCTCGGAATATCGGCTTCATCTGGCGGTGTATAAAGGCCGTCCCGATATTATGGCGGTCTGCCATGCTCATCCACCTCATGCCACGGCTTTCGGAGTAGTCGATTGCGGTTTTCCAAAGCCGTTTTTGCCGGAGGCGGTGTTGTTTGTCGGGGAGGTGCCCCTGGTCGATTATGCCACCCCGGGAAGTGAAGAACTGGCCGGCAACCTGGAACGGTATCTTGAGAGACATAACGCCTTCATCCTGAAAAACCACGGGGTTTTGACGCTGGGGCAAAATATGGCCGAGGCCTTTGGCCGGATGGAAATGATTGAAAATCTGGCGCGAATTGCCTATATTGCCAAGGCTCTGGGGGAAATAAAACCGCTGGGTGAGGACGAGATCCGCCGGCTGGAAAAGATAGGGAAATCATTTAGCTCCGACAGGTCCGCCGATGATTAAGAAAGTAATTCTGGAAAAATCCGACAGGTTATATCATTTTCCGTTCGATATCGAGGATTTTCTGCCCCAAAAAACGCTGGTTCGCAATCCCAAACGATTGCCCATTATTGACCTGGCCAAATTCCGCTGGATAACGGAGGGGACAGGCGAGAGGATCGGTTCGCGAGGGCGGTTGGCCGGCCGTGACGATATCGCCGACTTCAGAATTATTCTCTCCAAATGGTTAAAAAATGAGTTCGGGGTCAAGGTGTTTCCGGGCAAGGAAATTTATGTCGGCCAGGGAATCCGGCGAATGGTATTTGATGCTTGCCTGGCTTTTGTTGATCATGGCGATATGGTATTATGTCCGGAACCGGGAATTTCTTTTTATAGAAAAATGGTTATTGCCGCGGGCGGCGTGCCGGTAACATATCCCGTGTCGAAAAATACCGACTATAAGCCGTCGTTGAAAATTATTTCTTCCAATCTGGGCAAAGCGGCCAAGATCCTTTTTGTTAATAATCCCCATAATCCGACGGGTGTGATGCTGGACCGGACCGACTTGTCGGACTTGGTGCGGATGGCCTCGAAAATGAACATTTTTATTGTCAATGACGCCGCCTATTGTTCTATGGCCGAAGAAAAGTATGTATCTCTGCTGGCGGTTCCGGGAGGGCTGAAGACCGGGCTGGAGCTGTTTTCGATTCCATTCACCTTCGGACTGCCCTATATACCATTCGGGTTTGCGGTCGGTCAGCCGGAGATAATCCGGGGGCTGGAAATATCCGGCAAAACTATTGGTAATATAATCCCTCTGGCGTGGATAGAACGGGCGGCGGAGGCAATCGGTCAATACCCATCGAAAGAACTTAAAGATGCACGCAAAGCCGTGGCCGAAACGCGCCATGAGGCCGCCGGTCTGGTGGAAAAATACGGCTGGGAAATAGTCGGGGGCAAATCCTGTCCCTTTTTGTGGATAAAAATCCCCGGTCGCCGCCTGGCCGTGACATTAGCACAGACGCTTCTTCGGCGCAAGGGTATTCTGGTTTTGCCCGGTAACGCTTTCGGGGAATCCGGTGATGGGCATTTTCGACTGTCGCTGACATCATCGGTCGAGGACTACCGGCAGGCCCGGCAACGGCTGGAATCGGGGGTGACGATTCTTTCCAGGAAAAGGGATAGATAATGGATGTGATCAGATTAAACAGGATGGTTTTCTATGGCTACCACGGGGTCAGCGCCGCCGAGAAAGAGACGGGACGCCGGTTCGAGGTGGATTGTGAGCTTGAAACCGACCTGGCTCCATCCGGGCAAACCGACAATCTAACCGACACCATTGATTATGTGGCGGTGTTCACGTCGGTCCGGGAAATTGTCGAGGGCAAGGCGTTCTCGCTTCTGGAATCGCTGGCCAAGGCCATTGCTGAAGAACTTCTGGCCAAATTTGCGGTTTTCCGGGTGACGGTTCGTGTCCGCAAGAAGACCCCGCCGATACCAGGAACCATAGATAATATCGAGGTTGAGGTTTCGCGACATCAGCCTGATGCGACCCGGATATTGTCCGATAATAAAGAATAAAAAGGAGGTCGCATGAGCGAGACTGTCTTTTTATCGCTGGGGTCGAATCTGGGTGATCGGGAAAATAACCTGGCCAGAGCGGTGCAAATGATTTCGGCGCTGGAGGGGTTCGAAACGCTGGCGTGTTCTTCGCTGTATGTCAGTCAACCGGTCGGGATGGACGACAGGGCGCCGGATTTTATGAATATGGTCGTGGAAGGCAAATACAAATACCGTCCATTGGAGCTTTTAAACAGCCTGCAGGAAATCGAGAAGAAGCTCGGGAGGACCGATAAAGGCGGACTGAAGCCACGGACGATAGATATCGACATCGTGTTATTCGGCGAGCAGATTATCGAGCAGAGAAACCTGTCGATTCCTCACCGCAAAATGCTTCAGAGGGAATTTGTGCTGGCGCCGCTTCTTGAAATCGATGAAAATTTGATTCACCCCGTGACACGCGAGAAAATTTCCATATATTATCGGGAAATAAAAAGCAGGGATCTGACTTTATACAAAGAATTTGCCATAAAGCATGTCTGAATCCAATTATATCGCCATTGAAGGCGTCATAGGCGTCGGCAAATCGACATTTGCCAGAATGCTGGCCGAGCGGATAGGAGCCGAGCTGGTCCTGGACGAAGCCATGGACAACCCCTTTTTGGTGGATTTTTATAAAAATCAAAAAAGATACGCCTTTTCGACGCAGTTGTTTTTCCTGATGACCCGCTATCAGCAACAGCAGGCGCTGGTGGCTCGCGACCTGTTCGCCCAGAAAATCGTCGCCGATTATTCTTTTAACCGCAATCAGATTTTCGCTTCGATAACGCTGTCCAATCGGGAGCAAATACTATATAACAAACTGGTGCCGCTTCTGACCGCCGACATCCCCAAGCCGGATCTGACGGTGTATCTTCAGGCCTCGACGCCGGTACTCATGGAACGCATTCGCAGGCGTAACCTGTCGTTTGAGCGGCCTATCAGTACCGACTATATCGAGCAGTTGAACGAGTCCTTCAATTATCATTTTTTCCATTTTACGGAAACGCCGCTTCTGGTGGTCAAGACCGATGATATCGATTTTGTCAGGAATTCCGAGGATTTCGATAATCTGGTGAAAATCATCGAAAAACCGATGGCCGGAAAAAAGTATTACGTTCCCGCCGGTCACGCCGCGATATCGGGGTAATCTCTTGGACAATAGCGAAAAAAGAAAAAAGATCACGATTCACACCTTTGCCGAGAAGAAACGCAAAGGCGAAAAGATTGCGGTTTTGACGGCCTATGATTATTTCACGGCCCGCTTTCTGGATCGGGCCGGAGTCGACGCTCTTCTGGTCGGCGATTCGGTGAGCATGGTGCTGTATGGCAACGACACGACGCTGGCCGCCAACATGGAGATCATGCTGGCGCACACGAAGGCGGTGGCGCTGGCGAAGCCGGCGGGCATGGTCATCGCCGATATGCCGTATATGTCCTATCAGCCGTCGTTTGATATCGCCATCGAAAACGCCGGCCGGTTCATGAAAGAGTCGTCGTGTGAAGCGGTCAAACTGGAGGGGGGGCTGGAGATGGCGGCGACGATCAAGCGCATCACCGACTGCGGGATTCCGGTGATGGGGCATATCGGGATGACACCGCAGTCGATTCACCGCTTCGGCGGCCCAAAAGTTCAGGGGCGGGCGGATAAATCGAAGCAATATTTGATCGAATCGGCGAAGGCGGTTGAAGAGGCCGGAGCGTTCGCGATGGTGCTGGAACTGATACAGCGCGACACCGCCGCCGAAATTACGAAAGCGGTGGGTATTCCCACTATCGGCATCGGGGCCGGGCCGGACTGCGACGGGCAGGTGCTGGTTATCAATGACATACTGGGGCTGTACGATACTTTCAAACCGAAATTCGTGCGGCGCTATGCCGAACTGCCGCAGATAATAGAGCAAGCCGCGCGCGGCTTTGTCGAGGATGTTAAGTCCGGAAGGTATCCGTCGGACGAAGAATCCTTTTAAGTTTATCAAATCGTCTTATTCATACGTTGTAATCGGGACATCGTGATGTCATCGCTACTCCTAACGCGTTATGGCTTTGCAGGTTATAACAAAATGGGTTTGAATTTGAAAAATTTTTATTTTTTTGCCCCCTTCCCGGCGTGGGAATTTGGATGTAATGACATGCACCATAACATAGTGCAACGCGTTAAAATAATATCGGGTGGGGGGTACACAGATAAAAACTCTTCATGCTCATGGCTTACGTCGCGTCCGCCGTCCGCTCAATACAAAGGACAGTGGTCGGTTACGGTAAAATGGGTTCGTTCTTGAATTTTTTTCATTTTTCGCTCCTTCCCCGACGCAAAATTTTGGATATAAGTTTAGCTGTCATAATAAAGGGCAACGGGCAGAATTAACAGCGGGTTGGGGGGGAAAGTGCAAGTGGTATTAAAAAAGGGCGGTCGCCAGACCGCCCTTCGTTATATTAACGCCATTACGGGCAATTTGGCTCCGGCCCGGGCGGACTATCATACAAATATTGTATCAAATATAGGATATCTAAAAGGTTAATATTACCGTCGGAATTAACATTACCGGCATCGTAAGGCATGGGCGGATCACCGGGAGGATTATTGTACAAGTATGAGATGAGGTAGAGAATATCCAAAAGATTGACATTTCCATCCCAATTGGCATCACCGCATACGAATTGATATTCTTCGGTCGGATAATACAAGCTTATTACCCGGTTATCGCCGATAAAATCGCCCGGTGCAGTCGCAGGTTCGACCATTAATTCCAATTGAAATAGGGTGTCGGTCTCACCGGTATCGATTCTCCATTTGAATAAACCTTCGCCGTTTGAATCAAGCATTTCAATTAATGTATCTGATTCGGGAACCGTGGGAATCATTGAGCTATCGGTGCAGATTAGCCGTCCTACTACCTGATTTACTGAAACCGGCGCTATGTTTTTAACAATTGCCTGTAAATGTTTGCCGGATTGATCTTCCGTTATATCATAATCGGTAATGACTACTAACGGCGGGGCGGTAAAGCCCAGAGTATCAAAATCATATAATGCCGAATCAAAAGCCGGGGTGACCGTTTGGAGTTTGCTTATACAATCATCGATAATCATAAGCAGGGTATCCCGATCCGGCCCTTCCGGTTCCGAAATTGATGCAAAACCCAGCGCCAACTGTGTCATAGATAGGGCCATATCGGTTTCAGTGCCGTGCGCCATAGCCTTATGCATAATGCTATCCACGGCACCGAGTGTGTCAGTATTATTGACCATGTATGTATTTCCCAACAGACTGGAGAGAATAGAAGAAGATGATGATAATCCACTCAAGGCCGAATCAAGACCTTCCAGTTCCCCCTGGAAACCTTCCCAATTGCCGGTTTCGACAAAGCCTTTTATTTCTGACAGCCTATTGACAACACTATCCGAAGCCGCTCCAAGCGAATCAGTCCATTCGCCGGGTATTTGATAGCGTTTCATATTATCGGAAGCGTTGATATCCAGATGCACTTTCTCCCCTTGATCAAAGGCAATGTGTTTGACATCCCAGAGTTGGTTAGGGAGATTTGCATGGAGTTGAAACGCACCAATGCCTGCTCCAAGCGTGAAAACGACAATTTTTGCCCAGCTTAATAGATTCTGGATTTGCAGCATAGTTCCAAATATGCCGGTTCCGGATATTGCGCTTAAAATGCAACCGATACCGGCACTGGCCGGACAAGCCAATATTCCTGCAATCAGGGCAATAATCGCTATTATCAAAATGCCCAATAATATATACACTTGCGCCTGATCCGCCCATTCCCCGGCGGTAATCGAAGTATTTATATTATTTATGGTTTGTGTATTTCCGCTTACTATATTTGGCGTTTTTTCATCCCTAATTTCATTTATCGTTGTCTCAATGTTGCCTTCTACGAAATTCTCAGCAACAGCATCGTCGATACCTGCCTGCAAGCTTGCCCCGGTTCCTCCAATGTATAATGGATTTTTGTTCGGATCAACTTGATCTGCAATTAGAATTCCCGTTTCATATAACCAGAGATTAAGCTCTTTCAGCTTAGATTCCACAAATGATTCACTCACTTGCTCCAATGCAATTTCCGCTACCTCTTCTTCATATTCCTTAACGAGACCCCATGCGAATTTCGTTGAAAGACTTCTATTGCCAATAAGCCCAGTCAGGCGATTTGCAATTTGCATTACAACGCTATGATTGAAGGAATTAAAAAACTCGCTTGCCCATTTTCCCGCATCAACAACGGCGTAATAAAACCAGTTTAAAAAGGGCACGTCCTTTAAAGGCTTGAGCGTTTTTTCAAGATCGGTAAATAATAGTTTTATAAATAATCCCGAAGCTGCTTCCTGCATGCATTTGCTGGTTAAGATCGAGACTGGCACAGCGCCAATATCTTCCGAGGATTTATATGCCGCCTTGATCGCCTCTTCCACAAGGAGCAATCTAATTAAAGCTTCAATTTCTTTATCGGTGGCGGTCCCGCCGGACACGTGGGCAGCCACTGCATCAAGAAAGACTTGTGCAATTTGTTCCTGCGTTATATAAAATGGCTCAATGTTGAAGTAATCGATAATCGTCTGCTTTTCCGGAACGGGATCAATTGAAGGTAAGTCCCTAACACAGCGAATTGAAAAACCATCGCTTTTTTCGCCATACTCGCCGCGGAATAATTCTGTGGTGTTGTAATGCAGATCTCGGAGCCAAGCATGGTTGCTATTGGCTTCTGTCGAGGACCAAAAGAAAGCCCAAGAGCCCATATAATAGTAGTAAGGAGAACGCCAGCCGCCAGGCAATGCAGTAAAACCGCTTTCGTTGGTTGCACCGGTGTTTGGTTCAAGCCAATGTGCAGTGCCGGCTTCTTTCATTTTTCCTCCGGCAATTGCATCACCACCTAGATAATCCGATAAAACCTGCCAATCGGCATCAGTCGGTATATGCCAGCCCTCTGGTGCCATGTTCCTGCTATCATTCACTGCATACCAATTGTAAATTCGGCCATAAATGGCAACATTGGCAGGATCATTATTATATTCACAATATGCTCCGGTCGCAAGACTTGCCCAGACACTATTATCGGTCACGCTCGGGATTGGATCCCCATTACGATAATGAGTGACTCTAAGATTTTCGGCCATCCATACTTGGGTACCAATCGTTACGGTTTGGTATATATTACCATCAATATCCGTCACCGTAGATGCGGTGACAGCCGTTGAAAAACAGTAAAGCAAACCAAAAGCCAATAATCGAGCGATCCTTGATGCTTTGATATTAGCACACATAGGACTCCTCCATAGAAATAAGTTTTTATCATAATACCGGGTTGTGCTCGAAACCCATATAAATATAGCGTTTTCGGGGGGCTTGGCAATATTTTATTAGGAAAGATGTCAAATCTCTAAGGAGATTTGACCTACGAGGGCTGTGGACGGGTCTCCCGAGTTTTCGAGGGATTTGCCGCACACAATACTTGGGGCCCGACAACTCATGTTCGACTCATGCGGAATGATAATTCTTTAACTATTTCAGGAAATATATCAGAAGGGCCGTGATGACGATGACGGCCAGGGAGATGCCGGAAAAAATCAAGACTTGCTTTTTATTGACGCCGCCGGGCTGGTGCAGGTTTTCCTCGGATACGCGGGGGCGGTTCTGGCGATTCAAAAATTCCTGCAAATTGGCCCAGTCTTTGAGAAATTCCTCGACTTCGGCATATCGTCGGGAGACTCGTATCGCCAGCATTTTGGAGATAATTTTTTTGAAGTCTTCCGGGACTTTGCCGTTGAGCGGGGTGGTATATAGTTTGCCGCTACGGTCATAGGCCGGATTACCGGTAGTCAGAAGCTGGTAAAGAATCACACCCAGGGCATAGATGTCGCCCTGCCGGGAGACTTTTTTCTCGGGCGGGGCGTACCAGTTTTTATCCTTTAAATTATAATGCGGCGGCAGGCCGAAATCGGCCAGTTTGACCTGATCGTTTTTGGCAAAAAGGACATTGGAGGGTCTGATATCGCCGTGGATGATGCCGTTTTTATGGGCGAAAGCGAGGCCTTCGGCCAGTTCGGTGATAATATGCATGGCCTGGTCGTATTCGTACTTACGCACCATGCGGTCGGCCAGCGATCCCCCCGGAGCGTATTCCATCATGATGACGGTTTTTCTGATATCACCACCGGCTCCAAGAATGTCTATGATATTTTTATGTTTCAGACTGGACAGCATGCGCGCTTCCCGAAGACCGTCGGTGGAGCGCTCCTTTTTTTTGATGATATAAAGCTGGTGTGTTTCCTTGTTTTCCACCAGCATGGTTGAGCTGTACTTGGTGTCTTTGAGGGTGTCGAGGTACTGGCATTTGCCGATGAAAGTATCCGAAGCCCGTTGATTGGGCATGGGCGGGTCACAGGGGCCGGGCAAGGACATGGCGTTTAACAAGGCGTCTTTCAACTCGACGGCGCTTTGGTAGCGCTCGTTCGGATTCTGGGCCAGGCTACGGATGATGATTTCATCAAAGGCCCGGTTGAACCGGGGGTTTATTTCGGAGGGCAGTTTGAAGCGGCCCTGCGGTTTATTGCCGGTAAGTATTTCGTAGATCATGACGCCGACAGAATAGATGTCGGTGGCCAAGGTTACGTTGGCCGATGATAATTTCTGCTCCGGGGACATATAAGCCAGAGTGCCCATGATGACGTCGGTGGAAGTCATCTCCTGCTCGGTTTTATTGACGATCTGGGCGATGCCGAAATCGGCCACGAGCGGATTGCCTTCGCGGTCGATCAGGATATTGGCCGGTTTGATATCGCGATGGATGACGCCATTTTTATGGGCATAATCGAGGCCTTTGAGAACGCCGATTATAATTTTCAGTTTGTTTTGCAGAGTGTATTGGTCGGATCGTATCACGTCCTTGAAAGAAGCCCCATCGACGAATTCCATGATAAAATAATATCTATTGTTATCCTTGCCCCGGTCGATGATATGGACGATGTTGGGGTGGTTAAGGCGGGCGATGGTATATGATTCGCGATCGAAGCGGCGGACGATGTCATCGTCACCGGTCAGGTCGGCAAAAAGAACTTTAATGGCGACGTCGCGATTCAATGATATCTGACGTGCCTTGAAGATTTCGGCAATACCGCCCTCCCCGATTTTATCGGTTATCTCATAGTCCGGTATTTGCGGTAAATCGGTGGTCTTAACTGCTTGTGCCATATCATCCATATTGGAAAAAGGGCCGTTTCGGGCCTTTCTTACAATAATCGGCACAATGTCGCCAGACCTTTATTTCATGAGAACCATCTTCCTGGTCTGAACGGCGGTTTCGGTTTTGAGGCGATACAGATACATGCCGCTGGCATAACCGGAGGCGTCCCAATTGAGTTCATGGCGACCCGGTTCCATGACGCCGTCGGCCAGCGTCGCCACCCGCCGTCCCAGCAAGTCGTATATTTCGAGACTGACGAAACTCCGGGCGGGCAGGTCGAAGGCGATATGGGTTGAAGGATTGAAGGGGTTGGGGTAATTCTGATGGAGGGCAAATTCCGTCGGGACCATATCGTGGTCCTCGTCATCGACGCCGGAAGAGAGCCGAATTTTGACACTTCCGCCTTCGGACTGGGGGCCAAGAATATACAGGCCGGTGGCGTCGGTAAATTCCGCTCGTCGGGTTTTATACATGGTCTGTCCGGCAAATGAAACCGGCGTCAGTTCATTGACGGGTGCGATGGTGACGTTTTCATCGAGGGCCCCGGCGGCGACGGTCAGATAGAGGGTCGCAATAAGGCCGGAATCGGTACTGATGGCGGCCAGGGGGGAGATGACGGCGGGAATATAGGCGATATCGATATTCTGTCCGTCGATTCGATAATTGCTTGACATCTCGGCATTTTTGATAGAACCGCCAAAACCGATATAGCTGCAAGTGATTTTGGGGCTGCTGATTCTTAGCGGGATTTTCAGGCCGGTAATGCCATAATTGTTGTCATCGAGCCAGACCCGGAGAATAAACGACTGCCCGGGGGACACGGTTTTACTTTCGATAATAATTTTCCCGCCGTAAGACGGCGATTCCGCCCATGCGGGAGCAATCAAACGCGCCAAGCTTGGCGCGCACTTCATTTCCGGCGATTCCGCCCATGCGGGAGCAATACTGCAGATAATGATACCAAGTGTGAAAACAAATATCGCTTTTTTCATATTGTCCTGCCTTTTTATACGGCCCAAGTGCCGAATAATTATTCAGTTACAGGCAAACTTCCTATTTATCAGCATTAATGAAGCGCAAAAGAAATGCCATGTTTGAATTGAGGCAAATTGTTATTATTATATGGTGGTATTGTTCAGTTGCTGAACATCGCCATTTACGGAAAGCAGATGAAAATTGCCCTGATACATCATCAGTATGTCAGCCGTGGCGGCATGGAAAGATACCTGGTCGATCTGGTTAAGGGTTTTTCCGAGGCCGGTGATGAAGTCATACTGCTGACATCGAAGGTGGATCCAAAGACGCCATATCTGGACCGTTGCCGGGTGGTGCGGAATAATGTCACGCTTGTACCCAAACCACTGCGCAAGGTGTTTTTCTCCGGGAAGCTGTCGCGAATACTGGAGAGGCTTAAATGCGATTTGAGTCTGTCGGTCACACGTTCAATCGGGCAGGATATGGTTATCTGCGGCGGGACGCATATCGGGTATTTGAAGCATATCAATCAGACGCGGGGACTTCTGGATCGGCTGGAAATAAGTCTTGAGAAGAATTGTTATGAGAATACACGGGTCATCGTGGCGCATTCGAAAATGATGGAAAATGAACTTGCGGCATTTTACGGAGTCGAAGCGTTCAAAATGAAAGTTCTTTATCCCCCGGTTGACCATGAACGGTTTTATCCCGCTCTGAAAGGCGAACAGGCGAATTTCAGGGGCGAGTTCGGGCTGGATAAAAGCAAATTCGTTTTGTTATTCGTTTCCACCGGGCATAAGCGCAAGGGGCTGGAGATGGTATTGGAGGCCGTCCGTATGTTGCCTCCCAAGGATTTTCAGCTGGCCATTGCCGGAAGCCGCCCGGATATAGTGATTCGCGAAGATAACGTTAAATACCTGGGTTATGTGACCGAAATGCCGCGCCTTTATGCCGCCGCCGATGTGACGCTAATGCCGTCGCAATATGAGCCGTTCGGACTGGCGGCGGTGGAATCGGTGCAATGCGGAACGCCGGTGATATTGTCGCCATTTGTCGGGGCGGGGGAATTGATGGGGGATGGAGAGGCGTATAAGATGGCAGAGTTGACCTCTGAATGTTTAAAGCGTGGAATACTAAAGGCTTTTGAAAACAGACTTCTTATAGAGTACGACTTTGCCCGGAAGGCGGGGCTTATTCTTGCGAATCATATTGAAAATCTTAAATCATGCCGATCGGGGAATTAATCCGATTTGCGTTTTCACGTTTAATTCTTTAAAGTCGTATTCATTATGAATATGAATCGCGGGTTTGTATGGGATTTCGACCCGGCCATGTTTTCGATCGGGTCATTCGAGGTACGCTGGTATGGCCTGATATTTGTCATTGTCTTTCTGGTCGGCTACTGGTTCTGGCGGTGGCAGATTTTACGCGGCGGCCGTACGCTCGATATCGCCCAGAATTTTTTCATCTGGGGCATTATCGCCGTCATCGCCGGGGCGAGGTTGGGCCACTGCCTGTTTTATGATCCGGCCTACTATCTGTCCAACCCGCTGAAAATTCTTTACACGCGCGAGGGGGGGTTGGCCTCGCACGGGGCAATGGTCGGGTTGATTATCGCGCTGGTCTGGTTTGCGAGGAAATATAAAATGGGCGTCATGGAGACGCTCGATCGTTTTTCGTTTTCGGCGGCGTTCGGGGCGACGGCGGTCAGATTCGGCAATTTTCTCAATTCCGAGATTGTCGGGCGGCCCACGGATGTGCCATGGGGGGTGCGCTTTATGCGCTATGACGGTGGCATGGTGGCCAGACACCCCTCGCAGATATATGAATTCCTGATGGGCCTGATGATTTTGCTTGTACTATATCTGGCCGACAAATGGGCCGGAAAGGAGAAACGCCCGACGGGTTTATTGGCGGGGATATTTATGACGCTGTATTCAATCGGGCGGTTTGTGGTCGAATATTTCAAAGAGCGACAGTCGGCGATAGACGATGCTTTTTTATCGATGGGTCAACTTTTGTCGATAGTTCCGTTTTTTGTCGGAATATGGTTTTTGTATATGGCCGTGAAAGAAGCCCGGTCAAAGTAATCGATAAGACGGCAACAAGTCCCCAATTGCTCCGATCCCCATAAGCGCTTGATATGCATGTTATTGCGCGGGTTTTGTGGCTATCGTGAAGGAATTTGAAAGTAAAATATGGGAATTTATATTTTACTTTTAGGGCTTTGCGGAAAATAAGAAATATTGTATTTTACTTAAGGTAACTATGGACACAAAGGCATACAAATCTGGCCAATGGCTTAAAGGATATCAGTATAAGTATTTCCTTCCAAATGAAATCAATCACGAGTGGCTGATATCCGATACCCAACTCCAGAGAAGGATCGAAACGGTATCATACCGACTTGGCGAACTCAATTCACTGGCCAAGTTTGCTCCCGATATTGACTTGTTCATCCACTCGCACATCACCAAAGAGGCGGTTACGTCCAGTCTTATCGAAGGTACCAGGACGAATATGGAACAGGCGTTAACCGAAGAGCGTTTTATAGATCCCGAGTTTCGTGATGACTGGAAAGAAACCAGCATGTATGTTAAGGCGATGAATTTCGCCCTTGAACGATTGAAAAAAATACCACTCTCCAACCGGCTCATTAAAGATACACATAAGATATTGTTGTCGCACGTTCGCGGCAGAAATAAAAACCCCGGGGAATTTCGCCGGAGTCAAAACTGGATTGGAGGGGCAACTATCGACAAGGCCATATTTGTTCCACCTTCACCGGAGCACATTGGCAATCTGATGTCGGATTTCGAAAAGTTTCTCCATAATGATAAAACCGGTTTGCCTCACGTTGCCAGAATTGCTCTGGCCCATTACCAATTCGAAACAATCCATCCGTTTCTCGACGGCAACGGGCGTATCGGACGATTGTTGATAACATTGTATCTTGTGAGCGTGGGCGTCCTTGACAAACCGCTTTTATACACATCCGATTATTTTAACAAAAACCGTAATCTATATTTTGATAAATTGACCATGACACGGGAGAAAAACGATCTGACCGGCTGGCTATCCTTCTTTCTGGAGGCGGTTGAATCGACCGCGGCAGCGGCGGCAAGTTCAGTGAATGATATTCTGTCGCTCAGGGAAAAAATCACTAATGAGACGATTTCAACACTCGGAAGAAAATCGAAAAATGCCCGAATACTTCTGGATATCTTGTTCGCACATACTATTGTCACGGCGCAACTGGTGGAAAAGGAAATGGGTTTGTCGCCCAAAACCGTTAATGGTTTGTTACGCGATTTTGTCTCTTTGGGGATATTAAAGGAAATTACGGGGTATAAACGGAATCGCATGTTCGAATTTGCGGACTATCTGAATATAATAAGACGGTAACGTGCGGGAAAAATGGATACACTACGAAGCAATACCTGGCAGAGCAATTCGCAGACAAAAGGTCTTGTTTAATCCCCGATTACTTTCAATTTCCCGCTTGCTTAATTTTTAAATGCGGTTATCTTAGCCGCTTTGGACGTACGGAAAACCACCGTATATTATCGAAGCCGAATTCCGGATAAAATAGGCTATTCGGAAATCGG
>CALAMC010000082.1 GCA_937925655.1 uncultured candidate division Zixibacteria bacterium
CCCTTCTTATTGTGCCCGGAACCCCGGCCATTGATTTCGTGTTCTGTATCGTATGTTACTAAAAAGGAGCGAACATGAAATCAATAATTTTTATGGCCCTGATGCTGCTTTTTGTCGCCGCGGTGCAGGGAGAAATTATCACCGAAACCGTCGAATACAAACACGGCGATGTTGTTCTGGAAGGCTTTCTGGCCTATAACAACGCCGTCGCCGGCAAGCGCCCCGGGGTGCTGGTCGTGCACGAGTGGATGGGAATAAACGATTACAATAAAGAACGCTGTCGCCAGTTGGCCGAGATGGGTTATGTCGCTTTCGCCGCCGACATGTACGGCAAAGGGATTCGCCCGCAAACGACCGAGGACGCCTTCAAACAGGCGACCATTTACCGTTCCGACCGTAAGCTCATGCGCGACCGCATTACCGCCGGGCTCAATGTCCTCGTGAATAACGAACTGTGCGATAACAGCCGCATCGCCGCCATCGGCTATTGTTTCGGCGGCGGCACCGTTCTGGAACTGGCGCGTTCGGGTGCCGATATCGGCGGGGTAGTAAGTTTCCACGGTAATCTCGATACACCTGATCCCTCGGTGGCCAAAAATGTCAAATCCAAAATTCTGGTCTGTCATGGCGCCGATGACCCCTATGTCCCTTATGAACAGGTAACCGCTTTCATGGATGAAATGCGCGCGGCGAATGTCGATTATCAGTTTATCGCCTACTCACGGGCGGTGCATTCCTTCACCAATCCCGGCGCGGGCGATGATAACAGCAAAGGCTCGGCCTATAACGCCGACGCCGACCGCCGCTCCTGGCAGCATATGAAGGATTTCTTCGCGGAGATATTCAGATAAACATTTTCCTCTTGCTTTTTGCTGAAATCAAGTATTATATAAAACCCCGATAAGGGGATGGAGTCCCCCTCGTAACCGCCTGGACCGGGCTGATGACTCCTGTCGTGCAGAATATTGCGGCGGCAGGGTCAAAGCAACGTGTAACGCAGCCCGCCGCAAGGCGGATTTTTTTTGCACCAGACCCGGACGGCTATATTTGAAAGGAGGACTCCATCATGGAACAAATTTTCACCATCGCCGCTTTCTGGCTTGGACTGGCGGTCTTGTCCGCCATTATTGCCTATCACCTGAAAGTATCCATTGCTCTGGTGGAAATATGCGTTGGCGTTATCACGGCGGCGATTGTCGGGTACTATAGCGCCGTGGAGACATTAGGAGCCGATTCCGAATGGCTGCGTTTTCTGGCGGCATCGGGAGCGGTTCTTTTGACCTTTCTGGCCGGGGCCGAATTAGAGCCGAAGGTAATCAGAAAAAAACTCAAAGAAGTAACCGTGGTCGGACTGGTCGGATTTATGGCGCCTTTTTTGGGCTGCGCCGCACTCGCGTACTATATTCTGGGATGGAGCTTTGAGGCCAGTCTGCTGTGCGGAGTCGCCCTTTCCACCACGTCGATGGCCGTTGTCTATGCCGTCATGCTGGAAACCGGTTTCAATAAAACCGAATTTGGCAAAGGCATTCTGGGGGCGTGCTTCATAAACGACCTCGGCACGGTTATCGCCCTCGGTCTGCTCTTTGCACCGTTTACGTACAAAACCATCATTTTTATCGTAGTGACGACAATCGTGCTGTTCATATTGCCGGTTGTCAGTCGCTGGCTGACCGAAATGTATGCTCATCGGACGGCCGCCATACGAACCAAATGGGTGATTCTCGTGGTGTTCGGCCTCGGTGCGCTGGCGCTCTGGTCGGGAAGTGAAGCCGTTCTGCCCGCGTACGTTGTCGGCATGGTTCTGGCCGAGTTTTCGAACGGCGACACTTTCTGGATTCGACGCCTTCGCACTCTTATCGTCGGCTTTCTCACGCCGTTTTATTTCCTGCGGGCCGGAACATTTGTCTCCATATCGGCTCTGATTGCCGCACCGGCCGTATTTCTGGTACTGCTTGGAGGCAAAGTCCTGTCGAAAATATTCGGCCTGTACCCCGTTGTGGCGAAATTCCGCCGCGATCGCAATGAGCGCTGGTACTACACACTGCTCATGTCAACCGGGCTGACTTTCGGCACTATCTCGGCGTTATACGGCCTTTCCAATAATATCATCACGCAGGCGCAATACTCTTTTCTGGTGGCGGTGGTAATCGCCAGCGCGGTGGTTCCGACTCTTATCGCCGGAATCGCCTTTTTACCAAAGCACCTTCTGCCGAAGAAGGAGAGTCCGGCGGGGACGGTGAAACGGGAAAGCGGCCTTGGCGCCGAAGGATAATATGGGACGATGTTACGATTATTAATTTTAAATACTGACGGATATTTGTAAAGTCACTTGGAAGCGGAACGAATCATAATTATCATTGTCGCCGTTGCCTTCGGCAGTCTGGCGGCAATAATGGCCTATTTGATTTCCTATGAGGTATATTTGCATCATTTCCCGGACAAAAGGGATGCCAAAAGGTTGGCCCGGGAAATGGCCTTTTCGGTTTTGCTCTTTTTTGTTGGATTGGGAATGGTCCTGGCTTTAATTTTACCGTTATTCCTGAAGTGATTGGAGGCGAGATTGCCATATGGTCTTCTATTGTCCTTCCTGCTGGCATGATGTGCAAAAAGAGTGTTACATTTGCCCCGCATGCGGATTTGATATTCGGGCTTTTTTCGAAAATAAAGACTATGTGGACAAGCTCGTTGTCGCTTTGGACCACCCGGATGCCGCCACGCCCGTAAGATCGGCATGGATTCTGGGTCAGCGTCGCGAAGAAAGGGCCATCGAGCCCTTATATAATCTGGCCCGGCATAGCCCGGATTTATATGTCGTTGCCGCCGCCGTCAAAGCTTTGCTCGATATCGGAACAGCCGAGTCCCTGGCCCGTGCAAGTGTATTCTCCGAACATCCTTCAATTATGATTCGAAATCTGTTTATGGGTTCCATGCCGGATAATTCTACAACTCAACCTGGTAACGATGAAAAACATTTCCGAAAATAAATCTCCCTTGCGCTTCGTGTTATTATTGGGTTTTGTCAGCCTGTTCGCCGACATGACCTATGAAGCCGCACGAAGTATAACCGGCCCTTATCTGGCGATTCTGGGAGCAAGCGCCACGGCCGTGGGGGTTGTGGCCGGCTTCGGCGAGCTGATCGGTTACGGGTTGAGAATTATCTTTGGAATCGTCACCGACCGCACCGGCAGGTACTGGACAATTACTATCCTCGGATATGCCGTCAACCTGCTGGCCGTGCCGGCGCTGGCTCTGGCGAGGAACTGGGAAGTGGCGGCCGTCTTCATTATGGCCGAGCGTTTCGGCAAAGCCGTCCGAACACCCGCCCGCGATGCTATGCTGTCCCACGCCGCTCATGGCATGGGGCGTGGCTGGGCGTTCGGGATTCATGAAGCTATGGACCAGATCGGTGCCATGATCGGCCCGATCATCGTTATGGCCGTTTTGGCCTGGAATGGAAGCTATCCGTACGCCTTCGCGGTTTTAATTATCCCGGCCATTCTGGCTCTGACCATTCTTGCCATAGCCAGAGCCACATATCCCGACCCCGGCCGTCTCGAACCGTCATTCACCCGGAAACCAGATGACCGACTGGGGCCGATATTCTGGCTGTATCTGACCGCCATCGCCTGCATCGCGTTTGGGTTTGCCGATTTTCCGCTGGCCGCGTTCCATATGAAGACAACCGCCGTCGTGGCCGACAAATGGATACCGTTGATTTATGCCGGGGCTATGGGCGTGGATGCCATAAGTGCCCTTATACTCGGACGACTGTACGATAAAATCGGGCTGAAGGTGTTAATGGGTGTCGTATTATTATCGGCCTGGAGTGCACCCCTGATATTCCTGTCCGGTTCCGGTCTTCTTATTGCCGGCATGGTCCTGTGGGGTATCGGCATGGGTGCGCTGGAGTCGATTGTTCGTGCCGTCGTGGCCGGAATTGTCGGCCCGGAGCGCAGGGCAACGGGCTTCGGTATTTTCAACGCCGGTTTCGGATTCGCGTGGTTTGCAGGAAGCGCCGTGATGGGAATATTATATGACCTGTCTCTTACAGCGATGGTCGGAATAGCCGTATTTGCCCAACTGCTCTCCCTGCCCTTTCTTGTGACCGTACACAGACGCCAGGCAAAGTAGGTCGAGTTCAGAACCCCGACATCTTTATTATGCCGAAGAATATCATTTTAACTTCCCTGCCGGAAAATCGGTAGACAGGCGTCGACTGTCTATTTAAATTGTGAATATGCAAAATCTTACTTATGACCAAATGGTCAAAGCCATGACCGAATCGGATGCGTCTTATGACGGCCGCTTTTATGTCGGCGTCCATTCCACCGGCATCTATTGTCTGCCGTCCTGCCCGGCCAAAACGCCGCTTCTTAAAAACGTGGTGTTTTATCCCAGCCGGGAAGAGGCCATCGCCGCCGGTCTGCGCGGCTGCAAACGCTGTCATTCCGACCGTTATCCCGATATACTCCCGCTCTGGCTGCCCGATCTTATAGCATTTATGAAAGAACGCCGTCAGGACCGCCTGACCGAACATAATTTAATGCAATTTGTCGGGGTGGAGATTTCCACGATTCGGCGTCATTTTCAACAAAATCTGGGGCTGACGCCATTGGCCTTCCATCGCAAGATTCGTCTGGAGCACGCCCGTCTGATGATAGCCGAAGGCGCCGATTATCTGACTGCGGCTTATGACTGCGGCTGGCAGTCGCCGAGCGCCTTCCGCGATGCCTTCAAACGTCAATTCGGTTGTCCGCCGGGGAGGCTCTATGAGCGAGCAACAAATAGTCTATAGGCATTTCGATAGCCCGATGGGCCCCATGATCGCCGGCGCCACCGCCAAAGGCGTCTGCTTTCTGGAATGGTATGCCCTTGGCGGTATTGGGCGGATTTTGGCGCGGGTTGAAAAACGCTACAAAATGTCCGCGGTCGAAAGCGCCAAAGGAAATACTCATCTGGATAATCTCGAAAAACAGCTGGAGCGTTATTTCGCGGGCAAGCTCAAGAAATTCACCGTCAAAATCGATGTCACCGGCACCCCGTTCGAGATGAAAGTCTGGGATGAACTTCTTAAAATCCCCTATGGCCAGACGCGAAGCTATGCCGATATCGCCCGCGCCGTGGCCAGTCCCAAAGGCGTGCGCGCGGTCGGTCGGGCCAACGGGGCCAATTATGTTGCGATCGTGATACCCTGCCACCGTGTTATCGAAAGCTCCGGCGGGCTGGGCGGCTATGGCGGCAAAATCTGGCGCAAAAAGCGACTTCTGGAACTCGAAAGCGGCGTCGAACCGCTGAAGTTATAATTAAATCAATGCGATGTCGGGGGCCCATCCTGACGGAATTTACTCGATTAAGTTATTTCTTGTCCAACTCAATAGCACATATTATTTTGCCGACTTAATGAAATTGTAGGGCAGAGCCCGAGTGAAACGACGCGGTTCTGCCGATTTGAATGAAAAGATGTCAGGAGCTCCCGCGCAAGGCGCGGGACCTTCGGCAGGGCTCCTGACCTACATGAAATGATTTGATAAAATGTCATTCCCGCATAGGCCGAAGGCACTAAAGAATGAAGTGCGGGAATCCGGATTTTGTAGGTCAAATCTCTTTTGAGATTTGACGCCATCGAATTAAAAAGTCAAGCCTCGAAGGAGGCTTGACCTACAAAAAAATATTTTCCCGGTCCCGACAAATCGGGACCGGGAACAACGCGAGAAAATAAACATGGCGAAAAATAATACCCCCAAAACGGCGATTGTCCCGACCCGCAACGATGATTACCCCGAATGGTACCAGCAGGTCATCAAAGAATCCGACATGGCCGAAATGTCCCACGTCCGCGGCTGTATGGTCATTAAACCATGGGGCTACGGTATCTGGGACAATCTCAAAAACGAACTCGATGCCAAGATAAAAGAAACCGGTCACGACAACGCTTATTTCCCGCTGTTTATCCCGTTGTCGTTCATGGAAAAAGAAGCGGCGCATGTCGAGGGCTTCGCCAAAGAATGCGCTGTGGTCACCCATCACCGCCTGGAACTCAAGGACAAGCGCCTGATTCCGACTTCACCGCTTGAGGAACCTCTTGTAGTTCGCCCGACTTCGGAAACCATTATCGGGCGCTCGTTCGCCAAATGGGTGCAGTCGTACCGCGACCTGCCGCTACTCATCAACCAGTGGGCCAACGTCGTCCGCTGGGAGATGCGCCCCCGGATATTTTTGCGCACCACCGAATTTTTGTGGCAGGAGGGCCACACCGCCCACGCTTCCGAAAAAGAAGCCCGCGAAGAAACGCTTAAAATGCTCGACGTGTACCGCTGGTTCGCCGAGGAGGTCATGGCGGTGCCGGTCATTGTCGGCGAGAAGACGCCCTCGGAACGATTCCCCGGTGCGGTCAATACCTATTGCATCGAGGCCATCATGCAGGACCGCAAAGCCTTGCAGTCGGGCACGTCGCACTATCTCGGCCAGAACTTCTCGGCGGCTTTCGGAATAAGTTTTCTGAACACCGACGGCGTGCAGGAAAACGCCTATACCACCTCATGGGGCGTCTCCTCGCGCATGATCGGCGCCATGATTATGGTGCACGGCGACGACGACGGCCTGCGCGTCCCGCCCAAAGTCGCCCCCAAACAGGTCGTGATCATCCCGGTCCTTCGCGACGAAACGGAAAAACCGCGCATCATGGAGTACATCGATAACGTCGCGAAAGCGATTGCGGCCGAGTCTTACAACGGCAAACCGGTGCAGGTGCATGTCGATACCAAAGACATGCGCTCGGCCGAAAAGAAATGGAACTGGGTCAAAAAGGGGGTACCCATAAGAATCGAAATCGGGGCGCGCGATGTCGAGGCTGGCACGGTGTATTTAAACCGTCGCGATCTGCCCGATGCCAAACTCACACCCGCCAAAGATAAAGTCGCCGCCATGATTGGTGGCCTGCTGGAGGAGATTCATAAAAATTACTATAATCAGGCCGCCGAGTTTTTGAAAAAGCACACGTACTACGACATCGATACCTATGATAAATTCGTGAAATTCTTCACGCCCAAAAACGCCGACAAGCCGGAAATCCACGGCGGTTTCGCGTGGAGCAAATGGTGCGACAGCGCCAAATGCGAAGCCAAAGCCGCCGAGATGAATGTCACCATCCGTTGTCTCCCGCTGAAACAAAGCGGCACGAACGGCACATGCGTCATCTGCGGCCAACCGGCCACAACCGACGCCGTCTTCGCCAAAGCCTATTAATCCGACCCATTATTTGGAATTTTAGTAAATTAAAGCGGGCCGATAAGCCCGCTTTTTTATTGGGTTGCGGCCGCAAACTTCCTTGTCAAAATCCGGTATTTTATTATATTGGTATGGGTTGAGCACGACCCTTTCATATTGAAAATTTTTATACTTACCGGAGGGCGCTATGCGAGGCATATTCATTATCTTCTCGGCGGCGGTTATGCTGCTGTGTGCAACATCTATCTGGGGGCAATCGGATTTAGAAAATCAAAAGGGCCAAGACATCGGTCAATTTCTGACGCACGATAACCGCATCGATTTGCAGGCCATTCGTGCATCGGGTTATCAGGGGTCATTGAATCTCGAAGGCTTTGCCGTCGCCATCGACCCCTCAACCGGCGAACCGATTGTACGCACATCCGGCAGCGATAATCCCAAAGCCGACCCCGATGATGTCTATTGGGAGAGTGGCTTTGGTTTACCAGGGTGTAACGGTGATGTTCATGCATTAACTGTCTTCAATAATAAGCTGGTTATCGGTGGGGTGTTTTCACAAGTCGGCGGGGTTATGAATGCCAATCATATTGCAGCCTGGGACGGTACGAATTGGTCAACATTTGGCTCGGGTATGAACGGTGACATCTATATCCTAACGGCTTATGACAACAAACTTTTTGCGGGGGGTGACTTTACTACCGCCGGGGGAGTGAGTGCCAATTATATTGCCGCGTGGGATGGTTCATCATGGTCGGCACTTGGATCTGGAACAACAGGAAGTGTTTATTCATTGGCCGTCTATGACAACCGGTTAATAGTGGGAGGCGCATTTACGACCGCGGGCGGTATTGGGGTCAATCATATAGCAGCTTGGGATGGCAGTACTTGGTCGGATTTGGATTCAGGGATGGATAGTTGGGTATTAGCGCTGGCTGAATATGACGGAAAATTGATAGCCGGGGGCGCTTTCACAGGGGCCGGTGGTACGGGAGCTAACTATATTGCCTCATGGGACGGGAGCAGTTGGTCGCCTTTGGGATCAGGGATGAATGATTGGGTTTTGGCCCTTTCAGTTTATGGAGGGAATCTGATAGCGGGGGGAGTTTTCTACACTGCTGGTGGCATAGGAGCATTAGCTATCGCCTCATGGGACGGGATCAGTTGGTCACCCCTGGGATCAGGGATGAATGAACGGGTTGTAGCCCTGACGATTAACGACGGGAAACTGATTGCGGGGGGCTATTTTACATCGGCTGGTGGCTCCGGTGCCAACTATTTAGCCGAGTGGAATGGATTATCATGGTCGCCCATGGGCTCCGGGATGGATAATCATGCTCTAGATATAATTGTATATAACAGCACAATATTTGTGGGCGGCCAATTTCTAACAGCCGGGGATATCACCGCGAATTACATCGCCTCCTGGGATGGCGCCTCCTGGTCGGCGCTGGGGCAGGGGATGGATAATGCTATTTATGCCCTAACGGCTTACAATGGTCAACTGATAGCCGGTGGCCATTTCACCTCTGCCGGTGGTGTGGCGGCGAACTATATCGCTTCTTGGGATGGGAGCGTCTGGTCGCCTTTGGGATCGGGGATGAATTACCAAGTCTATGTCCTGACTGTTTATGACAGCAAGCTCATCGCGGGGGGGGGCTTTTGGCACCGCTGGCGGCGTGGCAGCAGATTACATCGCTTCCTGGAATGGGAGCAACTGGTCGCCTTTGGGATCCGGGATGAATTCTAATGGCTATGTCTTCAGCCTGATTGTTTATGACAACAAGCTGATTGCTGGGGGGTATTTCACAACGGCCGGTGGCCTGCCGGCGAATCATATCGCTTCCTGGGATGGGAGTAGCTGGTCGCCTTTGGGATTGGGGATGGATAGTCATATTATGGCCCTAACCATTTATGACAATAAGCTTTTAGCGGGGGGTGATTTCACAACTGCCGGTGGTGTGGCGGCGAATTACATTGCATCCTGGGATGGGAGTGGCTGGTCTCCGCTGGAAGCGGGGATGAATAACGCTGTCTTGGCTCTGACCATATATGGCAACCGGTTGATAGCGGGCGGGTATTTCACAACGGCCGGCAGTGTGGAGGCGAATTACATTGCCTCCTGGGATGGGAGTATTTGGTCCCCGTTGGAATCGGGGATGAATAGCCATATATGGGCCCTTGCTGTTTACAACAATCATCTGATTGCTGGGGGTAATTTCACTACGGCTGGTAGCGTGGGGGCGAATTATATAGCCTCATGGGACGGTAGCAGCTGGTCGCCATTGGGGTCTGGGATGAATGAAGATATCCGTGCCTTTGCCCTGTACGACAGCCAGTTGGTCGCGGGAGGTAGTTTCACCACAGCCGGCGAAAAACCGTCGTCATGCATTGCGATTTGGAATAAGCTGCAGCCGTATAGTCAAGTCACCAGCCTCGATGACGATGGCCCCGGAACCCTACGGGCGGCCATCACCGGCGCCAATGCCAATGTCGGCCCGGATACCATAACTTTCGCCGTTTCCGGCACTATTGATCTCCTGACGCCGTTACCCGAAATCACCGATGACGGCATCGTGATTCTGGGTGCAACCGCTCCCGGCGGGGCACACTCGGTGATCATCAACGGCGGCGGTTTCTCCAAGGCCAATGAATATGGCCTGACAATTTCCTCGAATTTCAATGTCATCAGCGGCCTGGTGTTTACCGACTGGACCGGCGGATGTATCCAAATCGACGGCGACAGCAATACCGTCACCGCCTGCAATCTCGGCGTCGATGCCCTTGGTACCAGCCGCGACAATCGCGGCCACGGTTTGGTAGTCAACGGCAATTTCAATAACATCGGCGGCTGTGGCGTCGATGACAGAAACCTGTTTGGAGCCGGGGCGTCATTTGCGGCGGACCATGTGCTTATCACCGGTGATTCCAATACCGTCGTTAATTCATACATGGGCATCGCCACCGACGGCAATCCCATGAGCAATGTTGCCGGTGAACCCTATGGCATCAAAATCGATGGCGGCAACGGCAATATAATCGGCGACGAGAATTGCCCCAATTATCTGGGTGGCTTCAATGACGGATTTCTTATCCAGGGTTCCGACCAGAATATTATCAAACATAATCAAATCGGTCTTTCGCCCAATATGACCGATACCATTCCCTGCCATGGCGGCATGTATATCACGACCACCTCCAGCCAGAACATCATCGGCCCCGGTAACATCTTGGCCGGTAATAACTATGGGGGTATCATTATAATATCGTCCAATGCCGACAGCAATGTCGTTATTGGAAATACCATAGTCGGAAATCACGGCGACGGGATACGTGTCACCAGCGGCGCCACCGCTAATAGAATCGGCGGCCACGCCGAGGAAGAAAAGAACATTATCAGACGAAATCAATATCACGGTATTAATATTAACGCCAACACGCAGTATAATGAGGTAATCGGCAACCTGATAGAGTACAATGGACAGCACGGTATATATATCCGCGATGATGGGAGCTATAATATCATTGATTCCAATCTCATTCGCCATAACCTGCATGCGGGAATAGCGGTCGATACCAGTATATTTAACAGCCGGTACAACACTTTTACCCGGAATACTATCTATAAAAACGGCGATCTCGGGATCGATCTTTTTGACGATGGCGTGACGCTGAACGATCCGGGCGATATTGATATGGGTCCCAATGATTTATTGAACTACCCCGAAATCGATTCGGTCTTTATGAATCCGGACAGCTCTTTCCGCGTCT
>CALAMC010000083.1 GCA_937925655.1 uncultured candidate division Zixibacteria bacterium
TCATATAATTTCTTGCGCTGTTTGCGCTTGGTTTTATCAGGAAAACCTGCCTTGATCGAATCGAGATACTGCCTTGTCCGGTAAGCCCGGCCATTATCATTCATTTTAGCATACGATTGAAACAGCCAATAACCGGCCTCGATTAAATTGTAATAATTGCCCGGGTTCTTTTTTTGACTCTCAAAGATTTTATCATAATACTCCGCCGCTTCGGAATATCGCCCGCTTTCGTAATAAGCTCCGGCCATCGGCCAGATGAAAGTATTGGAATTGGGGTAGCGTTTATACATCGCCCGCGCCAGAACCAGCGTCGAATCATAATCCTTCTCATTGAGCATGATCCAGATCAGAGCGGATTTGGCCGGCTCACGGGAAAAAAGCGAGGAATCCAGAGCCAGTTTGATTTCTTCAATACCTTGTTGCCGTTCGTTGGCAAAAAGGCCGACTGTCCGTAACACCCCGGCTTTAACTGTCTTCCAGTAGTGGTATGACCCCAGCCCCAGATACAAATCATAAAGGGTTGAGTCCACCTCGATGCCTCGCCGGTACTCGCCTCGAGCCTTAAGGCCTTCATTCAAGGCAACCATGGATGATCCGAAGCGCGCCTGATACAAGGACCGGTAGGCATGGATATGACCCAGATAAAGATAACAGGCCGCCGAATCGGCCCGGCTGCAATTCCGCAAACGTCCGCTGCAAATAATGGCCGTCGAATCCAGAAGTTCTTCAAATTCCGGGCCATATAAATTTTCCTCGCTGTCGGTCATAACGGAAAGTAGCGTCAGGGCACGAAACAGGAAACGCCCGGGGTCGGCCGGGTCATGCTCTATGAATTCATCGAAAACAGTATTCGCCCGCTCCCATTGGCCATCCATGAGGAATTCCATGCCGGAATTGATAATCTGGATTTTTTCCGGAGTGAGCAGATTTCCTGCGCCCGCGAGTGGAGCCAGGGCCAAAAACAAAAGACAAAAAAATTTCATCTCATCTCGTCTTTCAAGGCCCGGGCGCGATTGTATGTTTCTTCAAAGTAAGGATTAATTCTGCAATATTCCTTATGAGACAATATTTGATTCAAAATGATTTCCGCCGATTCGAAGTCGCCTTCGGCGATAAATATGGCCGCCCCGGCCAGTTCCGCTTCATAAAACCCGTATTCGTTGTACCAAGGCGATTCCTTCAATTTGGATTTTAAAACGGACAGCCTTTCCCGGGCGCGGTCTATCTGACCGACCCGCGCCAGTCCATGGACCTGATAAAGCAGACAATAGGTATCATCGTGGCTAAAGGCATTGAGAGAATCAGCCAGCAAGACCAGATCGTCATAGCGCTTCTCTTCAAGGTAAATCCTCAAAAACGATTCACGGGCATTGAACGAAGCCAGATAGCCGCTGTCGGCGGCCAGACGGATCTGCGCCATACCCTCTTCCCGCCGGTCGGAGATAAACGGCAGCCATAAAAAATCATCGGCCATCACGGTCTTGTAATAATCATAAGCCCCCAAACCAAGATAGGCGTCATAAAAAGAAGGATCCATCTCAAGCGCTTTATTAAGTTTCGAACTGCATCTAAGACCGTCGCGAAAAGCCTGAAACCAACGGCCATGAAATGACCGATGCAACGCCCGATAACCATAGGATGCACCGGCAATAAACATCCAGTCCGGATTCGATTTATCCGTGTCAAATCGACACTCGGCCATATCAATGGCCCGGCTCAACAGGCTGTCGATTTCCTTATTATACATATCGTTACGATATTCTTCGGAGATGGTCTGCAAAATTGTCCCTTTGAGAAAATATCCCAGGGGATTGTCCGGTTCACGAGTCATAAGACTATCGGCGGCAACTATGGCACTGTCGAATTCATTCAACCAGATAGCATGCGATACGGCCAGAATTGAGCTATCCCGCACAGGAGTATACGGCCGGCCGGCATCGGTGGTTAAAACCGGTGCCAGAAGAATTAATAGAATGAATATGGGCGTCTTAAACACTATTAAATGTTTATACACGACCCAAAGATTTCAGTTTTGAACGGGTTTTGGCAAGAAGAAATTATATGGAATAAACGGCCGGAATGATCTCCGGTAACGGCAGGCTCTTGTCTTCGGATACGGCTATCAATATCGATTTCCCGCAATACCAGTAAATCATCTGACACCCGTCACAATGGTAAGTATATACCGAGCGTGAACCGATCTTGATTTCCTCAAAACCGGGCAGTTCCACCCCGTTTTTGTCCCCGACATACAGCGAAACCGGCATTCCACCGCGCACAAACCGGAAATGCACAAATCTATGGTTACGAATGGTGTCGAAAGCAGAGCCTATCAGATTAAATCCCGCCGTTTGCACGTCGCCGAAAGTCATGGACAGATCATTATTGATAAACTGCATAATCTCAGGCGAACACGGATTAAAATCGCCATCGCCGACATTGGCCGCCAGTACCGGTATTTCACCCCGGAAATAATTTTCTTCGAAAGGATGAATGAACACCGAATAACGATAATAACCGGCCGCCCAGAACGCCGCGCCGATACACAGAACCAGAGCGAAAGCCGCCGCCACGGCTACCGCGGTAAAGCGGAAGGGGCCCATTTTTCGAATTGACTGTCCCTCGGATTCCTCATCGATGCGGTTCAGAATGCGGCCCTTCAGCCGGTCTATTTTTTCGGGTGAAGCCGCCTTATCCTTGACGAAAGTCTTGAACATGTACTCGAATTCATATCGGGCCATGCAACTTTCGCATTGCTCCAGATGCTTCTGGACCTCTTCTACATCGTATTGGCTGGCTTCTTTGTCAACTACTTCAAATAAACGCTTTAACGCTTCTTCGCAGGTCATTTAGCTGCTTCCTTGATGAAACCGTTCTTGACTGCGTACTCCCATAATGCCTTTTGAAGAAGCTTCCGCCCCCTGTGAAGCCTCGATTTGACCGTCCCGATCTGCAGTCCGACAATATCCGCTATCTCCTGATAACTGAAACCTTCCAGGAAAGACAACACCACCACCAGCCGGAAATCTTCCGGCAGTTCCTCGATAGCCTTCTTGACGTCGTCATCGAAGACTTTGGCGAAAAAGTGGCGTTCGGGATCATCCGACGGGCCCAGCGCCGAAAGCTGACCGAACAGGAAGTCGTCGTCGACATCCTCCAGGTCCACTACCTGCGGCGAACGTGTCTTGGCGCGGTAGTTGTTGATAAAGATATTGGTCATTATCTTGAACAACCACGCCCGGCAATTAGAGCCCTGCTCGAATTTGTCCCAGAAACGATAGGCTTTCAGTAGCGTCTCCTGCACCAAATCATCGGCATCGTTTTCATTCTTGGTCATTCTCAATGCCGTGCGATGCAGAGCCTCTACATGAACCATCGCCTCCTTTTCGAAAATTTCCTTCTTGGTTTTCTTCATGTTACCCGATCTTCGACCGCGGTTTCGGCTCGTGCCGTTTTTGGTTTTAACCGGGCAACCTTAACGCTCGTCTTATACAACATTTTCGGCCCCGGTCTTGTTCCAGTTAAGGACGATCGAACCTGTTGGCTATTAACCTTCGCCCGTTTTTTTTACGGGGTACCGAATTGATCACTATTCTTCATGAAATCTGTTTCGGGACCCCGTTTTAAATTATACATTATAATATACATTTTCGCAACCATAAAGACGACCTCGAAATCACAAAAAAGGATTATTTCGGTCTAAAATTGCAACTTTTGACCATTCGAACGCATATTATAACGCGCCATCGGATAACAAGTTAACCGCACCCCATATTTTCAAAAATGAAACGTCAAAATATTTTTTTGATATACAGAAACTGCTCCCATCGTCCGACAATATTAATAA
>CALAMC010000084.1 GCA_937925655.1 uncultured candidate division Zixibacteria bacterium
TTTTCAATATTCTATGAATACCCGCCTTGTTGATTGTCATTGCATTGCGCGAGAACAGACCCGATTCTTTGGCCATTGACGATAATTTCTCGGTGGAGTATGACCCTGTTGCATACCATTCAAAAAGCTTTTTAATAAATGGGCCTTTGTCGGGATCAATTTCAATTTGATGCGTTTCTTTATTATTTAGATATCCGACTGGAGCCCGGGACGGCCACTCGCCCTGTTCAGCCTTTTCAATCTGGCCCTTCCTGACCTCTTCCGAAAGGTTGTCGATATAGTTTTTGGCCATCAGGACTTTAATGCCGTGAAGGAATTTTTCTGATGATTTTGAATCCCGCGATAGAACAAAATTCTCTTTTACAAAATGAATCTCTATATCGAATTCATCGAGAGTCACCCAATCTTTAATATTTCGATAGAGCCGATCTGTTTTTTCCACCAGAATCGCTTTGCAGGCCTGGTCCTTTTTTAAATATTCAAGCATTTGATTGAAACCTGTCCGTCCGACGGCCTTGGCAGTTTCCACGTCGATATATTCTTCGATTGCATTAAGACTGTTATCAAGCGCATATCTACGCAATAGCTTCAATTGAGCTGGAATAGAGAAGCCTTCTTTTTCCTGCTCTTTGGAAGAAACTCTGGCATAGATCACGCAGTTCATTTTTTGCGGCCCTTCCCGGATAGGAGCTTCTTGATTTGAAAAGTTTGGATCTTATTAGGAGTCTGATGACCATTCAGCCAGCGGTTGACGGTAACAAAGGCGACCTCGAGCATTTCCGCAAGTTTCTCCTGGCTAATCCGGTTTTCCAGTCGAAATTCTTCGAGTTTTTCAATCAGATCATCCATAATACTCCCTATTAGCAATATATCGTATTATATCGACATGTCAATATTATTTTTGATTATTTATTAAGTTCCTAATTTTTTCAATCGTCTCCGCGTTGTCAATATCCGGCGGTTTCCCCGAGAAATCCATATTCGCGATCACTTCACCCATTCTGAATTCATCCAGCTTGCCATAGGTCATCATTGTCGTGCCGATATTCTCATGGCCGAAATTCTGGCTGATTGCCCTGAGCTGTTCGCCATTATGGCAGTTTTTAACAGCAAGGTAAGCGGCCAAATGCCTGAAAGAATGTGGGTGATAATATTTCAAGCCCGCTGCCTCGGCTCTATCCCTGAGAATTTGCCGAACGCTTCCCGTTCCTTTCCAAAAAATAGGCTCCACTTCCCGGCAGATAAATGTCAAACCACCTTCTATTTGTTCTCGCTTGCTGCGAGGGAATAATGGGCTTTTGCTGCCGAAAAGCTTAACCTTTTCAAGATATTCAACCCAATCGATAACGTAAGCGACCAATTCCGAATCGAACGGGATTAAACATGAAATATACGATTTCCCAAATTTCGTTTCTACCCCATCCCGAGCGAATTGACGAATCTGCAATTTCGCACGGTTAAAACAGCCTATGGGAAGAGTTGTTATCGCTTTATCCCGCATACAGCTCAACAGCAGAAAGGCAATTAAGGCTCGATCCCTTCGGTCTATTTCGTTTCTGACCTCAATTGAATTTGTAAGCTGCTTGACATATTCCAGCGACGGATAATCCACATTTTTCGGGGAAATGGCTTCCCGAACCTTCTTTTTTTCAAGAGATAGATAAGATATGCTGTCTGGCGTAATTTTGGATTTATACCCCACCTGGGTTGATAGATATCCGAAAAATCCTTTTAAATGCCGGAGATAATGATATTGAGCGGCGTTCGATAATGCCTTCCCGTTGGTCCGTTTATCTTCCAGCCATTTTTTGAAGCCTATCGCTTTTTTTGGATTGAAGAGCGCAAAGTCCTCATGTTTGGCAAAGTCCTCATATAACCGGATCGCCTTTTCGATACCCCGGATAGACGATTCGGCATAGCCTTTTGCCTCTTTTAGCCAGCGATAAAAACGCCTTTTAATACGCTCATTTTTGACATTATTTTTCATTATGACCATCCTCTTCTATGTCAGTGTTTAAGGGAAGGAATAAGTCACCTTCTAATATTCTTATGCACCGTTTATCATTCTGGTTAAAAGGCAGCCTTTTGAGCCCATTTTTGGTGGAGAACCTGTTCAGCCTGCATCCGCAAACAAGGCAGATTCCATTGATCAAAATCGATTCATCGCCCTGGCCGATTGCCCTTTTTGTATTAATTATTTCGATATTTTGGGTGTCCGATTTCCTTGCCGCTTTGCACCGGGGGCAATAAAACTCGTCTTTCCCAAGCTTGACTTTCCTTGACGAGCGCCGTTCAGATAAGAACCGTTTAATCTCCCCTCCCATAAAAAGAAACGGTTTGGCGGCTTCATCAATTGGCCTTAGTCCATTCACGTGCCATTCCTGAATGGTTCGGTCATGAATTCCGAGCAATTTGGCGATTTCTTTTGTGGAATAGGACCGCCGGGCAATGATCAGGCGAATATTATTGGACGGACTTTTTCTCATCGTCTTTCGCCCTTTCTGCCCATTTGTTCAAAATGGAAAAGAAATCGGATAGATTCTGGCAGACAGCCCCATATTCATCTCGGCTATAAGATTGCCCGAGGAAGAAAACGCTTTCTTCAGGCAAATTGTCGCGGCAGCCGGCAGATTCAATCAACTGCTTACAGTTATTTTGCGGCACATTCATCCCGCAAATCTAATATTAGCCAAGGGGAGCCAACCGGGGAGCCTTTAGGGGATTTTTACTAATAAATCAAATTTTTTGGGGAGTTTTCTGGGTGAATAGATGGCTATTTGAGGACTATATGGTTAATTAAAAAGCGATAGGCCTTTTTATTTTTAAACGATATGTTCCTTTTCTTTTCCCGTTTTCAATTAATGCCTCCCAAATTTCATTATTCCCAAATAGCTTTTTAAGTCGGTTTTCCGAAACCACTCCATAGACCTCTTCAATCAGATACGCTTGAGAAAGTTCAGGCGTACCATTTTCATATGCCTTATGAAGCTCCAATATCACATGGGCCTGTTTTTCTGTAAGCGTAAAAGATTGGCCATTAGCTGCCCTAACCGATCTGAAGTCAGGCGAATGCCTAAAGGGTGGCTCAGGAGGCAATTTTGCAGGTTGCGGAATTATCTTTGTTGAATCGGATTTGTGTTTGTCGCCAGCGAGAGTCCCGTGGTCTTCTAAAATTTTGATATTTGGCTCCAAATCAAAATATTCGCAGGCTTCCAACCAGCTTTTAAGTGGATCACGGAATCTGTCGGGGTCAATATCAATGAATTGCGAAACTTGCCATTCACAATATTTTTCTTCGTTTGGGAAGCCAAGCTTATACATAATTTCATCTTCATTCAAGCCAGACAATCTTAGCATGAGACATTCCAATATTTTATTCTTTTCGCTTTCTGCCATTAGCAAAAACTGGTCTTCATCATTGTTCAAGGTCCATCCGTTTTTAATCATTACTCCCATCTGTTCAATATTCCAATTAAGGCCCTTTACTACAATGGAATTTGGAGGGAATTCCGGGATATTCTGGCGCTGAAAGTCCCATCGGTCGAGATGCAAAATGCAGTATGGATGCCCCTTTTCCTTCAGGGTTCTTGCCAACCTAAATTTTTCCTGGCCAAGGCAAAAGCCCAGATAAAGCTGAGCAGGTTGGGATAAATCCGCAATTTTATGATACATGATTTTCATTTCTTCACTAATATAGCCTTCATAAAGTGGTACGGTTAACTGGTGAGTGCTTTCAGAGAATAAAAGATCATTTAGAATGCGCACCGATAATGGTGCTTCCGCTGGACCAAAGCATGTTCGCGATAATAATATGATATAGAGGTTATCAATATTTGGAGAAGGGAAATTAGGATCGTGTTTCCGCAATTCCTTGAGATGATAATTTAGATAGAACGGAAACATCACAGGAAAATCACCTTCCCGGTTTTTCATGTTCGGTATCCAGGCCCTTAAATTGCCTGAATTCTTATCCGCCAGCCAGTTCCATGGGACCTCTCCGAATCTCACCGGAATATCAACGCTCTCAAAATTAATTCCCAATTTCTTAACAATTTCAATAAAAAGAAGATAACCGGGATTTTTGAATCCACAAATTTCCAGTTTCAATTTAAAACGATAACACTTTATAAGGTTATTTATTGCGATGGTCATTGGGGAGAAATGGTTTAAGAATAGCGCCTGAAGCTGCTCCAATAATATTTTGGGATCATGGTTTGCCATAAGATCTTGCCCTTTGGAAAATTATAAATCTTTACACGACCTCAATCAATGAAAATATCGAATAATATCCTATTGACAGGGAATATATCGACTCGCTATATTAGTTTTATAAGCCATTGATATTCTTGGGATTGTATTCAATGTGTCCAGACAATGAATCCGAATGGAAAACGAGAAAAAGCCGGGTTGACCCTAAACTTGAATCGGCTGGCTGGAAAGTCGTTAAATTCGACGCCAACAAACCGCTTGAATACTATCATAAATGCGCCATTGAGGAATACCCGACTGAAAACGGACCGGCAGACTATGCCCTTTGCTTTGATAGTCGAATCCTTGGCATAATCGAAGCCAAACGTCTTTCGCTCGGACCACAAAATGTTCTAACTCAATCCGAAAGATACTCGAAAGGCTGTATCAGAAACCAATTCGATTTCAATGGCTATCGAGTGCCCTTTCTCTATTCAACAAATGGAGAAATAATCTGGCATCATGATGTTCGGCATCCATTGAACCGCTCTCGGACAATTGCCGGTTTTCACTCGCCGGACGCATTAACAGACTTTTTGGCATTTGATTTTGATCAAACCTGTAAAAGGCTTTTAGGTCTGCCAAATGATCTTGAATTTCTCAGACCATATCAAGTGGAGGCAAATTCCGAAACAGAAAAAGCTATTGCTCAGAGAAAAAGATCAATGCTTTTGGCAATGGCGACCGGGACAGGAAAAACCTTCACTCTGGTCAACCAAGTCTATCGGCTGATGAAATCCGGTCTTGCCAGGCGGATTCTTTTTCTTGTTGATCGCCGGGCTTTGGCCGCCCAGGCTGTCCGGGCTTTTGCATCATTTGAACCGGAACCTGGATTGAAATTTGACAGAATCTATGAGGTTTATAGCCAGCGCTTCCATAAGGAAGATTATGATGAAGACGATAAATTCGATCCCAAGGTTCTGCCTCAATCATATCTGACCAATCCCGGGCAAAGTCATGCTTTCGTCTATGTTAGCACGATTCAAAGGATGACCATTAATTTATTCGGTCGAAATACTATCTTTGCTTTGGGTGATGAAACCATCGATGACGACGCCCAGCAAATCGATATTCCCATTCACGCTTTTGATTTAATCATCGCTGATGAATGCCACAGGGGGTATACATCCCAGGAACTTTCAGTTTGGCGTAATACACTCGACCATTTTGACTCCATAAAAATCGGCCTGACTGCCACCCCTGCAATTCACACAACCACATATTTTAAAAACATAGTCTTTAGGTATGAATTCGAACGGGCTATCCGAGAAGGTTTTCTTGTCGATTATGATGTTGTTCGGATCAAATCAGACGTTCGGATGAATGGGATTTTCCTCGAACAAGGTGAACAAGTCGGCAGGGTCGATCCCACTTCCGGTATCGAACAGCTTGACATGCTCGAAGACGAACGAAAATTCGACCAGGGCGAAGTTGAAGATAAAGTGACATCTCCTGATTCCAATGAGAAAATACTTAATGAAATAAAGAAATTTACAGACGATCATGAGCGGGAATATGGACGATTCCCAAAAACTCTGATTTTCGCCGCCAATGATATTCCTCATACCTCGCACTCCGACCAGCTCGTACATAAAGCCAGAGATATTTTCGGCCGGGGTGACTCATTCGTTCAGAAAATTACAGGGCATGCCGACAGACCTTTACAGAAGATAAGAGAGTTTCGCAATCGACCGGAACCGGGGATAGTGATCACAGTTGACATGCTATCCACCGGAGTCGATATTCCTGATCTTGAATTCATAGTTTTTCTCCGCCAGGTTAAATCCAGAATTCTTTTCGAACAAATGCTCGGGCGCGGCACCAGAAAGAGTGATAGATATCCGGACAAATCTCACTTCACCGTATTTGACTGCTTTGATGGCACTTTGATAGAATATTTCCGAAAGGCTACTGCCATAACATCGGAACCCCCGGAAATAGAAAAAAGAACCATTATTGAAGTTATTGAGGATATCTGGAATAATCGCGACAGGGATTTTAATATTCGGTGTTTGGTCAAAAGACTTCAGCGCATAGATAAACAAATATCATCCGAGGCGCGGGAGATGTTTTCCAGCTATATCGATAAGGGCGATATGGCCAAATACGCCCGCGAACTGCCATCTAATCTGAAAAGGGATTTCACCGGAACAATGTCACTTCTCCGAAATCCCGCTTTTCAAAATCTTTTAATGAATTATCCCAGGGCGCCAAGGACATTTGTTATCGCCTATGAAACCGTAGATACGGTTGAATCTGATTGGCTAATTAAGGGTGCCGACGGCAAGGATTATAAACCGGATGAATATTTGCAGGCCTTTGAAACCTATATAAGAGAAAACCGCGAACAGGTCGATGCAATAGGAATTCTTTTAAATAAACCTCGCCAATGGAAAACCGCAGTATTGAATGAACTCCTTGAAAAATTAAAAGTGGCACGACCAAGATTCACTGTGGAAAACCTGCAGAAAGTTCATAAATTGCATTATAAAAAGGCACTGGTTGACATTATTTCAATGGTAAAACACGCCGCCAAAGAAGACGAGCAGTTGTATTCGGCACAGGAAAGAGTCAATCGCGCATTTTTAAAAATAATGGCCGGGCGCAGCTTCACGACAGAACAGATTCAATGGATCGAAAGAATTAAAATGCATCTTATCCAAAACCTTTCTATTGATAAAGAGGACTTTGAAGATATGCCGGTATTTTCACGGATTGGCGGCTGGGCCAGAGCCAACAGAGTATTTGACAACAAGCTGAATGAATTCATTCAAAAATGCAATGAGGAAATTGCTGCATGAGCGATATAGTGCAAAAACTATGGGGGTTTTGTCATACATTACGTCATGATGGAATCGACTATGGCGATTATATAGAACAAATAACCTATCTATTGTTCATTAAAATGGCCGATGAACGGGGAATCGAGCTTCCCAAGGGATGCGATTGGCCGAAGTTATCAAAGCAATCAGGAACCGAACTTATTGACTTCTATGTGGAATTATTACGAACTCTCGGAAAGCAAAAGGGTATATTGGGCGATATCTTTGCCGGGGCTCTTTCAAGATTCAGCAATCCGGTTAATCTAAAAAAATTAATTAGCCTAATTGATGAAACCGAATGGACGTCGCTCGATGTCGATGTTAAAGCTGAAGCCTTCGAAGGTCTATTAGAAAAGGCCGCCAGTGAAGGCAAAAAAGGTGCGGGGCAATATTTCACGCCAAGACTATTAATACAAGCCATTGTTCGGTGCGTTAAGCCTGATCCGAGGAAACACAAGGAATTCACCATTTGCGATCCGGCTTGCGGTTCCGGGGGATTTCTGGTTTGTGCCTATGAATGGCTAATGGAACAAACCAAAGACGGGGCACTGGACCGTCCGACGGCAAAAAGAGTCCGGGAATCAACATATTACGGACAGGATCTGGTCCCACGCCCAAGGCGTCTGGCTTTAATGAATTTATATCTGCATGGATTGGAGCCAAAAATCAAGCTGGGCGATTCAATTTATGAAGTGCCGGATAAGACACGCTTTGATGTTGTCCTGACCAATCCGCCATTCGGCACGAAGGGTGCCAATCAGGCGCCGGATCGGGATGATTTCACCATTTCAACCAGCAACAAACAGCTTAATTTCATTCAGCATGTAATGACAATTCTCAAGCCCGGCGGACGCGCTGCAGTGGTCGTGCCTGATAATTGCCTTTTTGCCGATCAGGCGGGTGAGGTTTTCAAGATACTGACCGAAGATTGCGATTTGCACACTGTATTGCGATTGCCCAATGGGACATTCACTCCCTACGCCCCGGGCACCAAGACAAATGTCATCTTTTTCACTAAAGGCTTTGAAACTAAAACCACCTGGATTTATGATGCACGGACCAATATTCCCGGCATAACCAAAAAAGATAGACCTTTAACGGCAGAGTATTTCACCGAATTCGAGAAATGCTATGGTGATGATCCCAATGGCAAATCGAAACGTAAGCCAAACGATTCCAAACAGGATCGTTGGCGCAGTTTCGGTATTAAAGAAGTCCGGGAACGCGAATTTAAAATCGATTCTCTGAAATGGCTTAAGGATGAATTGCTGGACAATGGTGAATATAAAGAGCCGGAAGAACTGGTGACAGAAGCAATAAGCGAGTTGGAAATAGTAATTCAAGAATTGACTGAGATATCAGCAGCTTTAGAAAATAATAATGGCAATTCAAGACAATAACCTTCCAGAAGGATGGGTCGAAACGACTCTGGATCAAGTGCTAAGTCAGTTTGAATCTGGGTCACGTCCAAAAGGCGGTGTTCGTGGAATACCGGATGGTATTCCGAGCATAGGTGGTGAACACCTAAACGAAAACGGCGGATTCAGATTTGATAAAATTAAATATATTCCAAGATCATTTTATAAGAAAATGTCTAAAGGAATAGTAAGCGTAGATGATATTCTAATTGTCAAGGACGGTGCTACTACTGGAAAGGTTGCATTGGTTAAAGATGATTTTCCCTTTGATATAGCGACAGTAAATGAACATGTATTCATTTGCCGTCCGGCTGATGGAGTAGAGTCCTCATTTTTATTTTATTTTTTATTTTCTGAAGAAGGCCAGAAAAGGATTCTTGAAAATTTCAGAGGATCTGTTCAAGGCGGAATTAATCTGAGTTTTGCACCAGGGACAAATATATTACTTGCTCCAACGCCTGAACAAAAACGCATTGCAGCTAAAATTGATGAGTTACTCACACGAGTCAACGCCGTCCGCGAACGGCTGGCCAAAATCCCGGGCATACTCAAGCGCTTCCGCCAAGCCGTCCTCACCGCCGCCTTCACAGGTGAATTGACTGAGGATTGGAGGGAGTGTCGTGAAATTCAGGAATCAGGGGAGGATTTTCTAAGAAATATTTGCATTTTAAAGGGCAAGTTGAAAATCGATAAATTTGGAAAGTCGGATAATTTATTGTCCGGCAACCTCCCCCAAAACTGGACATCATCAGCTTTTGGCTATATCACGAATAATTATGACGGCAAAAGAATTCCGATTAAGGCGGATGATCGCATGAAAAGAATCGGGGAATATCCTTATTATGGTGCATCGGGGATAATCGATCATATTAATGATTATATATTTGATGGCAAGTATTTGTTAATCGGAGAAGATGGGGCAAATTTATTAATGAGAAGTACACCAATAGCTTTCATTGCTACTGGTCAGTTTTGGGTCAATAATCATGCCCATATCATTCAAACGTTGGGTGGCATGCCTTTAAAATATTTGGAAATCTATATCAATAGCATAGATTTGCAGGATTACGTTACGGGCAGTGCTCAACCGAAGTTGACTCAAGCCAATATGAACAGAATACCAGTTCCTATCCCACCATTAAGCGAGCAATTGGAAATAGTGAATAGAGTCGGCGCGCTTTTTAAATTGGCTGATTCAATAGAAAACCATCTAATGCCAATCACAAATAAAGCTAATAACCTTGCCCAATCAATCTTAGCTAAGGCATTTCGCGGCGAACTGGTTCCGACCGAAGCCGAACTCGCCCGCCGCGAAGGCCGAGACTATGAACCGGCTGCGGAGTTGCTGGAGAGGATAAAAAAAGACTCTATAAATAGAACAAAAACACCAAAGCCAAAGGCTATATAAATTCAGGGGGGATTCAATGGACAATCCTGCAAATTTTAATTGGTATAAAAAATATACCGGAACGAAATTTCACACAAATTCGATTGTCGACGAAATCATGAACGGTCTTATATCTGATCTGGATTTAGCTATTCAGCAATCAAATAAAAGAAGTGGAATTACTGTGCCGACTTGGCATGTGTTTTATAAAGGCATAAGGATATTGGCAGTTGATATCAATAAAAACAGCCTTTTGTGCCGATTCTTAAAGATGCAATATGCTCCACCTGTGCTTCTAAATCTAAAGGGACTGCGAAAAGAAAAATGGAATAAGACGGGGGCCCACAACATATCACTGCAAGATATTTCTGATGCAAAGCGCGTTACAGCAGTATTGCCCAAACATCTGGAAATATTGGATGACGCAATTTCCGGTAAAAATCCAAAATTGGAAAAGCCCAAATTTGATAAAGAAAGATTAAAAGAGCAGTATTTCGAAGATGAAGTTGCGACGAATATTGGTAAAATCCAGCAGGGACTAACGTTGGTCAGACGTCAATTGGTAATAAGATCCGGAAGAATAGATTTGCTATGCAAAGACGATAGAAATAACCCAGTAGTTTTGGAATTAAAGGCGGACGCTGGCAGCACGGATGTATTTGAGCAAATATCGAGATATATAAAAGAAATTGAAAACGATACAGGCCTCGAAACCTCCGGTGTTATAGTGCTTCAAAAAGCAAACCCGGAATTGAATAAGTTATGCACTGGCTCGAATATAAGAACGCATGCCTGGAAGCAAGATGAATAAGGTTTGGCATATTTCGGCAGGCGACCCGGGCCGATATTATGATGATAACGATGAATTGGCGGAGAAACTGAATGTTGGGATATAATTCAATCAGTAATTTATTTAACGCAGGATTAATATTTCTTACAACCTTCATTGGCATAGTCATAATTAGCATAATACCTTTGCTTTTTTTCGTATGGTGGCTATCTAAATTTAATCATGCAATTAAAGTACCAAGAAAACAACTCAAGGAAATAATGAATTTATTCCGTGATATCGGCAGTCCGGAAGAGTTTTGCCGCAAATATGAAAGCCTAAATAAGTCCTTATTAGATATTGAACTAATAAAAAACCAATGGCGTGAGTTTACTGAATCGCTAATACATTCTGAATCTGATCAAGCAGAACCAATACGGTCTGTTTATTCACCTACCAAATATTTTTCTATGTTATCGCTTCTGAGTGGAAAAATCGACTTCCGTTTATTTGAGGCCGTACCCGGTATTCTTACGGGGTTGGGCCTTCTTGGCACTTTTCTTGGATTAACGATAGGAATCTATATTGCCAAAGACGGTATTACAACTCAAAATACTACAGAGATGCTGGAAGCACTCACCGGCCTTCTGGGTGGAGCCTCCATGGCGTTTATTACGTCAATAGTAGGATTAATTGCTTCAATAACATTTTCCTGGTGGGAAAAAAAGAAAGTCAATCAATTTGAATCTATGGTGGATGAATTTTGTGGTATTTTGGATAAACTTACTATCCGTATCACTACCCAGCAACTCGCTTTTGATTCACTTAAAGAGGCTCGCAAACAACGCGTTCAATTGGAACGATTTAATACAGAATTGGCGCTTTCAATTGCAGAAGCATTGGACAAGAAGCTTGCAGGAAGTCTTGCTCCTTCGCTTAATAAACTTGTGGATATTATGGAGGATATCAAAACATCTCGTTCAACACAAAGTGAAAGCTTGATTCGCGATATTACTGAGCAATTTAAAGAAAGTATGACCGGAGCAGCAGGAGAAGAATTAAACAAACTAAGCGGGGTGCTTGACAAGGTTTCGAATGATTTAAAAGAAGCCTTAGACACTATAAAGTCGTCCTCCAATTCTGCGAGTGATCAGTTAATGTCCGCCGGAATAGAATTAAATGATATAATTAAAGCTGCCGGGCAGAGTTTTCAATCACAACTATCAACCTCATCAGGGGTATTTGTTACGAATCTTGAAAATGCAAATAGTAGCATTCAGGATTCCATTTCTTCTTTTGGATCATATGTAGACCGATTGGGTTCCACTTGTGACAATGCCAACAATCTTCTTAACAGAGCGAATGATTTTAACTCCGAATTGGGGCAAACCATTGAATTGGTAGTCTCGGCACATCAGCATATCAAAAATACGGTTGACCCAATGAAAGACTCAGCGATAATTCTAAAGAATACTATTGATAAAACCACTCACTTTATTGATACCATTCAGGAATTAACTTCAATACTTACGGATATCAATGAATCTTCGAAAAACGCAAGCGAGATAATGAAAACAAGTTGGAATAATGCTGATGAAAGATTTTTGCATTTAGATAATGCATTACAAAACAGTTTTACCAGTCTTCAGGATGGCGTTGATAAATATACTGAAAAAATAAAGGAATTTGTTTTACATCTTGATACTCATTACTCAAAAGCCATTAAAGAATTTGCCAGCAATATTGAAGAATTATCGGATACCCTTGAAGATGCGATTACCAAGTTAAAATAGGCAGAATATTGATCTTATGAATACCATGTCATTTCGAAGTAGTGGTAACGATTATGCGCTTTCAATCAGTGATTTAATGGCAGGATTACTTTTTGTTTTCATAATTGCATTAGTCATATTTGCAATTGTGTTAAATACTCTGATTGAACAGAAAAAAGAAGAGCTATATCAAATGACAAATGCGCGTCAAATACGCGATGAAATGCTATATTCTCTACAAAATTCATTAAGAGAATATGGCATAAACGTAATTATTGACTTAGAAAATGGCATTTTAAGAATACCTGAAAAGGTCCTATTTAGATCCGGTAGCGCCACATTAGATGAAGACGGTATGCAATCTATGACAGTAGTTGCTATGGTCTTAGATAGCCTTCTTCCTGAATATGCATATATAATGGACAGTAATGGTGTTATAATTGATAAAAGTAATAATACGAAAAAGAAACTTGAGGCAATTCTTGTTGAGGGGCATACTGATAATGTTCCGTTAGTAGCAGGTGCTCCGTTCAAAGATAATTGGGACTTGTCGGCTTCAAGGGCTATAACAACTTTTCAGTCGATTCTTAAAGTTCGCCCGAGACTGGATTCTTTGCTCAATGCCAAAAACCAAAAAATATTTAGTGTCAGTGGGTATGCGGATTGTCGTCCAGTTGAAGATAATATGGATGAAGCTGGTCGAGCAGCCAATAGGAGGATTGATTTGCGGTTTTTGATGATGCCTCCAGATACATTGGTAGTAAAGCGATAAAATGAAGAAAAGTAATACAAAGGCTATTAATATTCTGGAATTTATTAGAGATTGGAAAGCGCCATCTTTAAGTAATAACTTCCGTCCCGTCAAGATTGAAAGAACGGTACAATTGTTGCAATGCGCTGACAATAATGAAAAATCCACATTAAAATCATCTGATTTTATTCATCTTCGCAATTATATATATAATATTTGGCGTAATGAAGGCACTCTAATCAATTTGGTCGGAAAGCAATTAAGACGATCCCCTTTCATTGTTTTTAGTAAAGTCGACGATAACAAACCGCTTGGTGTAATGGAAGATTTTACAGATGCTTATTTGGAGCTTTTGCAAAAACTGTCTCGTCCAAGATTAATTATTAATACTCTGAAGGAATTTTTGATTAATTATCCTGAAAATTGGGCAACTTTCGAAAAATGGCTTGCTGGTATGCGATCATTACTTAACAACACTAACAGCGCAATATTGAATAATTGGAAATTGATACATATTAATTATGGGCTATTATTAAGCAATGGTCCCCGAAATATTGCAAGGTCTGTGATAGATAATAAAGACACGACTGCTGATTTCTTTACAAAAATCGGTTTTGGCTCTTCATTGTTATCTGGTGTATATGCACAGGAAATATGTAAAGAATTTTTGGAATTAAATGGTCGTAAATTGAAGATGAATGGCAGCAAAGATGGAATTTGGGGCAAGTTCAGGGATTTCGTTATTGATGGATCAAACTGGCGCTTTGAAAATTGCAAATATCTTATAGCAGAATCATTGTTAAAACCGTTTATTTCAAATGATCCGGATGACTACACAAAAAACTTGATACAAAATTTCCTGCTAAATTATTTCGGTGACCCAAGGATCAAACGCAGCAATTGGTTAGGGGTTCAAGAATCACTAAGGGGAGTATTACATAGATGGCTGGTTGGAGCGACATTAAAAGATTTCTTTGAAATTATCGATAAAACCGCTGTTGATCATATGTGGAGGTATCGCAATGCTTTCTGGAATGCTTATTTAATGAGAAAATACATCGATGATGCATGGGTTGCATTGGGTTCTGATGCGAGACGTTTAGCAGATAGGATTTTAGATAACAAGTATTCCTGCTATGGAGCACTCAACTCCAGAGATCAATCAGTATTATTGATGAGGATCGGCTCTCTTACAATTATAGAATGGAGCCATAATGGGAAATGTAGAATATGGATTACCCAGACAAAGAATACCCCAAAACTACACCAACCCCAATACCTAAGTTCATTTCTGAAAAATGATACATGTCAATTTGATTTAGTCCATGCTGGCGCTGAATACTATAGATGGCAGGCCGAACTTTCAAATTTTATATATAGCAAGACAAACTTACTGGTTACCGAAAAAGAATATAAATTGAAGTTTTAATTATGGGATATATTCTAAATTATTCTATAAATGACCTTGGGGTTACTTATAGCATTACTTCCGAAAACGAATATGTATTACCCGATCAATGGTCCCTAATAAGGGATAGACTAAAGCCAAATTCTAAGTCTGCAATTCCGATTCTTCTGGGCCTTCGTGAATCCGAAAGCATTATTGAAAATGATAGGGGCGAAATTACTATTCCGCATAATACTGTCGCAGGTTTAACAAATTCAACCATAGGAAAATTGGGACTCCCATGCCCCTTTGAAGGTATTTTATACATTGAGGGAAGCGGACTTATATCAGATACTGATTTTAGAATTATCCATAAATTACGATCACCATCTGGGAGGCCCTATTATATTGATTCTATAACTGGGGCATTTATAACGGTCGGAAATGAAATGTTTATCATTCGGGAGCCGTATTATTCAATTATCTCTCAAATTAACGAATTTAATAGTCGAGATAATTCACAAAATATAGAGAACCTTAGATCTTGGGCTGCTATAAAAGAACTATTGCCAGAAAATGCGATTATTGACGATTATTTGCAAAGCATAAATATCTTACTATGCTCATCTTTTACACTGGGAAAGCGCCTGGATGAAAATGACGAAATCACATTTGACCCTATTCCGGTTAAGCGGGACAATACAATTAATAATGACCCATTAGAAGATAATATTGAAATTAATAGTGGCGTTGAGAATGCAGTTCCTATTCTTCCACCGGATTTACAATATAGTTTTGCAAGAAATTTTAGACGTTTTCAAGAAGCAAGATCTCAATATGCATTAGAAGATGGCTGGATTATAATTATTGATGATGAAGTCTTGCCTGGATTAAAGGCCGTGCGCAACGCCCAGAAGTTGGGACAGAGTGAAAGATTGGATTTTCTGAATAATCCTTATGCCGGCATTCGCGAACTATCTGGTGATACCTTGGATAGCGATACAATCGACAAAATATTCACTTCTCCCGATGAATATGGAGCAAGAGTTCAGGATATTGGCAAATTTATTCCGCCAATATTACCGTTTGTAAAGCATTCCGGTAATGTATGGACGCCTCCAGAATCGATAGGATTTTCGATATGCGGCAAATTAGTATTGTCATCCAATAAGGATGTTACAAATTTATTAGATCAGCTAAAAGAAGCATACAAAACTGGCAATGAATGGATAAATTATAAAGAAGTTGAAATCCCAGTAAATGAGCGTTCTATCAGGGCCGTAGATACGTTAATTGAAGCGATTAATCGATTTAATCCAAAAAACAAAGGTAAATCAAAATCTGCACCCAGTGTTTATTTGCAGCAAGCATTACTTTTGGGTTCGAATGCTAATATCGAAGATCTCAAATTCATGCCATCGTATGTAATGCAAAGAGAGGGGGAATGTTTTAAACCAAAAGCGCTTTTATCGGCTCTAAAACCTCATCAAGTGGATGGGTTAAATTGGCTACAAAATCATTGGTTGAGAGGATCACCCGGTGCAATACTTGCCGATGACATGGGACTTGGCAAGACTATTCAGTCTCTCGCTTTTATATGTTGGATAAAAGAATTAAAAACAAGAAATGGAAAGAAATGTAAACCATTCTTGATAGTTGCCCCAACAGGCTTATTGAAAAATTGGATTGATGAACACAATATTCATTTTGAAAGTTCATACCTGGGGAAAGTGATAGGCGCTTTTGGCAACGATCTAAAGAAACTTAAAAATACTTATATTGATACGAAAGATAAGAAAGAACTATCCTCTGGAACGCCAATACTTGATACAAATAAGATTCAGTCGGCGGATTGGGTATTAACTACATACGAGACTTTAAGAGATTATTCTCATAGTTTTGGGAGTGTATGTTGGGAAGCCATAATATTTGATGAAGCCCAAAAAATAAAAAATCCAGCGGTTCTTATTTCAGAACAGGCTCGGGCGGTTGCATCCAATGCAGATTTCGTTTTGGCTATGACTGGAACGCCTGTCGAAAATCGCATGTCTGATTTATGGTCAATTGCTGATACATGTCATTCCGGAATTCTTGGAGATTTAAAAACATTCTCAAAAATATATGAAGGTGACTACGAAAATGTTAAGGATAGCTTATTTAGGCTTCAAGGCGAATTAATCAATACAGGAGATAAAGAGCCAATACGTTTAGTTCTTCGTAGGATGAAGTGCTCTAATTTAAATGGACTGCCTCCAAGAAACGATGATGTGAAAATACGTATAAATATGCCAGAAATGCAAAGAAATGCATATCATAGTATTATAGACAATGCAACACCATGTGACAACTATAATAGTAATATGCTAAAAGTCCTATTCGGAATAAGAACCGTATCGTTACATCCCACTTTGGCAGAAGAGGCAAATCTTAAGGATGAGGAATTTATAGGCCAATCTGCCAGACTTATCGGAGCATTTAATATTCTTAATGATATTTATAGTAAACAAGAAAAAGTCCTTATTTTTTTAGAATCACGAGTACTCCAGCCGGTTATTCAAGGGATCATTCAGCGTAAGTATCATTTAAATAATCCTCCTCTTATAATAAATGGCGATGTTTCCGGATTGAGGAGAAAAGACATGGTGGATGTTTTTCAGGAAAGTGCTGGATTTAATGCAATGATATTATCTCCTAAGGCTGGTGGGGTTGGTTTAACATTGACTGCTGCCAATAATGTTATCCATTTGAGTCGATGGTGGAATCCTGCCGTTGAAGACCAATGCACTGATAGGATTTATAGAATCGGCCAAAAGAAATCTATAAATGTTTACATCCCCATGTCAGTGTTTTCAGAGAAACCGGGAACCAGTTTTGATGAAAAATTGGATGACCTTCTTTCCAGAAAGAGAAATCTTAGTCAGGCCGTGCTCGCGCCAATTGTTGAATCAGATAAAGATATCCAGAAGTTATATACAGATATAATAAATAATTAGTCAACCATGCTTATAATTAGCTGACATTAAAATAATTCGAAAATGCTATGAATGGCACACCTATCAAATTAATTGATCTTGCCACTGCCTGTTATTTTTATGGCCGCCTCACCAAATATGACAATTCCTATTCCAAGTTCATTAACGAAACCAAACCGAGATTGGATTTATCAAATGAAAACCACCGCCTGGCCCTTTTAAAATGGCTTAATAGTTGGGGCTGCAGACAATTCGCGCGAAAAGATCACAATAAGGCGTCCGCAAAGTTGGCCAAATGGTTTGAGAAATATGGTTCAACATTGCCCGCAGATTCTGTTCACTTATGGCAATTGGAGATAAGTCACTACACACAGATTGCAGAGGCTTATGATTCGCTTTCCAACATTGTGGCTTCGACGCGTTCGAATAAAAGCAAAAGTTATAAAGTCAGCATTGGTCCAACTGGCGCAGCCAAAATTCTATTCGCTATTCGACCACATTCAATGCTACCCTGGGATGAGCCCATTCGCAAAGTCTTGAATTTCGGGGGAGATGCCGGGCAATACATAGAATTTCTAAAGCAGACAAAGACCCTATTAATCAGTTTGGAAGGCGAATGCCAAAAGGCGGGATTTAGATTGGAAGAACTGCCCGCCAAAATAGGCCGCGAAAATTCATCCGTCCCAAAGTTGATAGACGAATATTATTGGGTAACCATAACCCAAAACTGGACCCTCCCCGATAAGGACATCATTCAAAATTGGAGTCTATGGGCAAGTCTTTGAACCCCCCCACCTTTTTTCTGAAATAATTTTCTACATTTCTGCTATTAGGCAGCTACTACTTCGATAATATTTGAAAAGATATTGACAATTTGCAGTTGCAGATTATATTATCTGTGTATCAAAGATACAATATTGCGATTTTTAAATAATCATCTTGGTTTTTCATCCTGGGAAAGAATTATGTCACGGGTCGGATTAAACTGTACCAGCAGGGGTCGGGTTAAAACCGGCCAAT
>CALAMC010000085.1 GCA_937925655.1 uncultured candidate division Zixibacteria bacterium
GAATTCGCGGCCAAACATCCCGAACATAGACTCATTATTATTGATATGGCCATCCCGCGCGACGTTGAGTATATTAAGGGATCATTGAGAAATATAGAATTATTCGACCTCGATGATGTCGATGAATATGTCCATCGCCAGCAGGATATTCGCCGAAATGCCATCCCCGATGCCGAAGAAATAATAAAACAGAAATTAAGTGAATTCACGTACTGGTTTGAGCACATTCGCCGCGAACCGGTTTATAACGGACTGGAAAGATATTTCGAGGACCTTCGGCAGGAGGAACTGGCCGAGCTTCTGGAGGGCCTGGACGACAGGACCCGAACCCGGCTCGATCTGGCCAGCCGCAGGCTGGTGGAAAGACTTCTCTTTACCAAAATCAGGACTTCAAAATAGAAATACCGGGGATGACCGATGAAGAAAAAATATCTGCCGATTAACATATCGATGCATGAACGCCGTTGTCTTGTGGTCGGAGGCGGGAAAGTGGCCGTGCGTAAAATTGATAATTTAATCGACTACGGGGCCGACATTACCGTCATTGCCGAAGAAGCCGATGACAAAATAAAATACTACCGCGACCGCGGACTTGTGAAACTCGAAGAACGAAGTTACATTAAGAATGATGCCACCGCTTTCGGGCTGGTCATCGCGGCCTGCGACGATGAGGCCGTCAATAAGCAGGTTTATGATGATTGTCATAATGTCGGCATACCGGTTAATGTCGTCGATAATCCTCCCCTGTGCGATTTCATATTCCCGGCCACGATCCGGCGCCATCATCTGTCGGTGGCGGTTTCCACCGACGGCACCGCGCCGTTTCTTGCCAGTCATTTGAAAATCATACTGGATACAATCTTCCCCGAACACTGGGAGAAAATCGCCGATTATGCCGCCTATTTCCGAGATGAACTTAAAAGACGTTTTCCCGGAAATAAATTGCGGCAGGAAGCCTGCATCGATCGCTTTTTAAACGCCGACTGGAAAGAGATATTAAAAGAGAAGGATGGCGGCCAAATCGAAGACCTCGTGATAGAAATGTTGGAAACAACCGATCATGACCAGGATTGAGACAGGCATTGTATATCTGGTCGGCGCCGGACCGGGTGATCCGGGGCTGATTACGGTCAAGGGAAAAGACTTACTTTATTCTTGTGATGCTGTCGTTTATGACAGCCTGATTCCCGACGAGCTCATTGTGACGCTACCTGCCAAAGTAGAAAAACACTATGTCGGCAAAAGAGGGGGGAAAGAAAATATATCGCAGGATGAAATCAATAGTCTCCTGCTGAAGCTGGCCGGTGAAGGCAAATTCGTGGTTCGCCTCAAGGGCAGCGATCCCCTCATTTTCGGACGCGGCGGCGAGGAAGCTCGATTTCTTAAAAAGCATAATATTCCTTTCGAAATCGTCCCCGGTGTCACGGCCGCAATAGCGGCGGCGACATATGCCGGTATTCCCTTGACCGATCGCGAAAAGGCGTCCTTTGTGATTTTCGCAACCGGGCATAAGGCCAAAGAAAAAGAACAATCCGGGGTCCCCTGGAAGCAGATAGCCAGATTACCGGGCGGGACATTGGCGATATATATGGCCGTCGCCGAGATTGAAAGAATAACCGACGAATTGCTCGACGGCGGCATGGACGCCGCGGTACCGGCGGCCATAATCGAACGGGGCACGTTCCCGACTATGCGGACGATAATCTCGACGCTGGGCAACCTGCCACAGGATGCAAAAGAAAACAGGATAAAGGCCCCGGCCATTTTCTTGGTCGGTCATGCGATTGAATTAAAAAAGACCATGGAATGGATATCATCGAAGCCGCTTTGGGGGAAACGGGTCATGGTTACCCGCCCCGGTCACCAGGCCCGGGAAATGTACGAAAGACTTCGCATGCACGGGGCGGAAGTTCTGGCATATCCGACTATTGCGGTCAAAGAAATCGTCGATGACACCGGTTGGAAACAGCTTAAAAATATCATGGCCGATGATAAATGGCTTCTTTTTACCAGTGAAAACGGTGTCGAATATTTTATCAGGCAGTACCTGGGATACTTCAGGGACATCCGGACATTATCGCAATACAAGATCGCCCGCATGGGCTACGGAACACTTCGGGCACTTCAGAGGCACCATCTTGCCGATGATTACGCCCCGGAGAAGTCGTCGTCGCTGGCTCTGGCCGAAGGACTAATTGCCGAAAAAGATATAAAAGGCAGTATAATTATTCGGGTCGCCGGAGCGCAGGATACCGACCCGGTGGCCAAAATGCTGGAAACGGCCGGCGCCCGAGTCATCCCGGTAATTGTTTATAAAACGACATTCATATACTGGCCCGACGAGTCCAAAGAAAAGCTTTTCGAACATCCCCCGGATTATATCATATTCACCAGCGGCCGGGCGGTCGACGGATTCATGGTCAATTTTGACAAAGACGAACTCAAGTGGCTGACAGAAAAAGCGAAAATAATATCAATCGGAAAGACAACGTCGAAAGTCATCGAAGCCTGCGGCCTGAATGTCGCCTATGAGGCCCGGACACCTTCCATCGAATCGGTCGTGGATGAACTCGCCGCCTGGGCCGGATAATCATTCAATCCAAAAAAAAGCGCCGGAATTTTAATCCGGCGCCAATACTATATTCGGAAATAATAAAGCCGGATTAACCGTACGGATACATCTTCTCCTTGATCAGCCGCATCTTATCGAGCACGTCATTGTGCTTTTCCTCGTCGACCAGAAGGTAGTGCAAAAGATACTCCTGAACCATCATCCGCTTGCCTTTAATTGCTTCCAGCGCTTCATGGGCCAGTTCAACCGTTTTCTTTTCCAGGTTAATGTGCTTTTCCACCAGATCCCACACTTCGCCGACTTCCTCCGGCGTGAGCGTGATGGTTTTGGTGGTCAGGCTGTCGGCGATCAATTCCTGGACGCGATAGTGCAATTGGGAATCGCGCTGGATGATTTCCATGATCAGCCTGACTATGGGATTATTGGTTTTTTCGATGACTTTGCCGGTGGATGCGACCGACGCATTTTCAATTTTCATCCAGCGTTGCATGTTATCGACAATTTTCTGCTGGGCCTCTTTAGTTGACATTACGCAGTCCTCCTTAAAATTTCCACTTTGTTTAAACGCTAAAATGCCTTTTTTTCCGGAATGTTCCGAAATAGTTGGGTAAAAACGGAGCGGGCCATTCTCTTTTCACGGCGCCACTATTGGTTCTGCCCCTTCAGCCATAACCATCAGGCTATATGATTCGAATCCATGGTTCAGTTACCGAACCGGAACTGCCGCCCGCGGCAGGCGTTTAATCCCCCGGGCGTAAACGAGCGCCAGCGTTCGGTATATCATATGGGCGAATTTGGAGTACGGCATATACCAGAGCAAAAAATAAACCACGACCAGATGCCAGAAATAGACCAGATAAGCCAGCATGGGAATACCGATCAGGCGCGTGATCCATGAAAACATACCCGACAATCCGACCATGAACAGCATGTACAGAAACAGATAATCCGAATACCCGTTGGCTCCGACACCATCGCGATTGGTCCAGCGTCGATAAATAAGCATCGCTCCGCCGATACACAAAGCCAGGCCGCTTAAGCCTCCAATAATTTTAATGGGATTGGGCAGGTCTACCGGCGGCATCGGCATGATGCTGATATTCATGATTTTAAACTCATGCAAATAATGCGGTATGAAAATCAAAATGAACACGGCACCGGTGGTGATCATGGCCCCAATAAAACCGTAAAATAAAAGCAGGTGCCCCACCCGTCGCGGTTTGTTCTGTTCACACGAGGCAAACAGCTTATGAGTCAGGATTTCTTTGATGGTTTGAATAAAGGCCGCCATAAATGAAATATCCAGCGGCGGACCCGAGGATTTCAACCCTTTCCAGAATCTTATAAACCCAACTGCGGCGAAAATAAAAATGATGATATTGCCGATGACAAAGAAGGCATCGACAAAGCTGTGACGCAGAAAATAATCGAAATCGACGGTGGTGCTGGTCAGATAGAGAATCTCCCCATCGGGACCGACTTTGGGCAAAAGCAGTACGGCCGCAAGGAGAATGAGAACCGGAACCAAAAGCAGTAACGGCAGCGCCTTAGGAGAATTGACGGCCTTACCCATAAACGCCGGAAAAGCAAAGCTCTTATATATATAGGTTCTTAAGGCCGCGAGCACGTCACCGGGCCGCGCACCCCGCGGGCAATGAGTGGAACAGTCGTTACACTGGTGACATAACCACAGGTCGGGATCGCTTAACAGGGCATTTTTTTGACCCCATTGTGCCAGGAGCATTTCTTTGCGCGGAAAAGGCCTGTCCTCCGGCGACAGGCTGCAAACCACCGAACAGGTGGCACATTGATAGCATTTTTTAAGGGTGTCGCCCCCCGCCTTTTTGACCTCGCGAATGAGATTCAAATCGGGATCTATGATATTCCCGGCCGCCATGAAGGGGTTCTCCTTTCGCTCATGTATTTCGACATTACTTATGCATTCAAATTTTCGTTGGCCTTATAATAAATTTTGACATGAATACTGTCAAGAATTTTGTTACTTTTTTCACAAAGTGATATTTTACGGTAATGAAATTTTCCCCATGTTTCATTTAAACAATGACAACAATACTCCATATTAAATTCCCCAACGGAAATTATCGCGGCGGGGCGTCTTTATCGTTTTACTACAATAAAGGCGCATTTTCGGCCCCAAGGGGGCATACAAGACCAGATGACATGCCTTTTGTGACAAATAAAACGTCTTTCTATCTCATTATCTGCCAGCGTGTTACAAAACATGGGGCGAAATCCATGGGATTCTTGTGAAATCAGTCACTTTTCCGCTTGACATTGCTTGTGAAAAAAGTTACATTCTGACTTGGCTTTAGGGCTAAAGAGGTCTAAAGAATATATGGCAGGTCTTGTGAATTTTGTCACATACAAAACACTCTGAAGCCGGCCGATTTGTGAAAGCAGTAACAATAAAAACATAAATAAAAACAGGTGATGCAATGGCACATTCCAAGCTAATCAAACCCCATGGTGCAGATGAGCTGAAGATTCTGTTGCTTGAAGGTAAAGAAAAAGAACAGGAACTTAAAAAAGCGGCCGGACTTCCCAAAGTCGTCATGACGACTCGCGAAACCGGTGATTTGATCATGCTCGGTATCGGCGGCTTCACACCCCTTGAAGGATTCATGGGTCAGGCCGACTGGAAGAGCGTTTGTGAACACATGAAACTGACCAATGGCACCTTCTGGCCGATACCGGTAACATTATCCCATGATTCCAAAATTGCCGCCGGAACCGAAATCTGCCTGGTGTCCGGAGAGACGAATGAAATAATGGGAACGATGAAGGTAACCGAATCGTACCAGATCGACAAGGATTTCGAGTGCAAGCATGTTTTCACGACCACGGACGAGGCTCATCCCGGTGTCAAGATGGTTCGCGGTCAGAAAGCCTGGAATATCGGCGGCCCGGTCAAGGTATTGTCGGAAAGCTACTTCCCTACCGAGTTCAAGGGCATTTATCAGCGTCCGGCGGAAAGCCGCAAAATTTTCGAGGAAAAAGGCTGGAAGACTATTGCGGCACTGCAACTTCGTAATCCGATGCACCGCTCGCACGAATACCTGGCCAAGATCGCGATCGAGGTTTCTGATGGGCTTTACATCCATCAGCTGGTCGGAAACCTGAAGCCCGGGGATATCCCGGCCGACGTTCGCGTCAAATGCATCGACACCCTGGTGGAGCATTATTTCGACAAGAACCGCGTTGTGCAGGGCGGCTATCCTCTGGATATGCGTTACGCCGGGCCGCGCGAAGGTCTGCTCCATGCCGTTTTCCGTCAGAATTTCGGTTGCACGCACATGATCATCGGCCGTGACCATGCCGGGGTCGGCGATTACTATGGACCGTTCGACGCCCAGGAGATTTTCCACAAACTTTGGGACGGTGCGCTGGAGTGCAAGATGTTGCCGATCGACTGGACATTTTACTGCTACAAGTGCCAGGGCATGGCTTCCATGAAAACCTGCCCTCATCCCAAGGAAGACCGTCTGTTTTTGAGCGGCACGGCACTTCGCAAGGGGTTGTCAGAGGGCGGCGACATTCCCGCGGAATTTTCGCGTCCGGAAGTTCTGGCGATTTTGCGTGACTACTACGCCAGCATCAAGGACGAAGACAAGGTGGAAGTGAAATTGCACGGTCATGCCACCGGCGATGCCAAGAAAAAATGACAATAAAAAAGGTTTATAAAATAAACACAATCCTGATCCAAGACGTACAAGGAGGATTTAAATGCCGAGTTTTGTAATCCCGGATAAGTGTGATGGGTGCAAAGCCTTGGACAAAACCGCCTGTCAGTACATCTGCCCCAACGATCTCATGGTTCTGAACAAGGAAAAAATGAAAGCCTACAATCAGGAACCGGAGATGTGCTGGGAATGTTACAGCTGCGTCAAGATCTGCCCCGTACAGGCGATCGAAATACGCGGCTACGCGGATTTTGTCCCCATGGGTGCCAGTGTCACCCCGATGCGCTCGACCGACAGCATTATGTGGACCGTCAAGTTCCGTAATGGCATGTTGAAGCGCTTCAAATTCCCCATTCGCACGACCGAAGAAGGTAAAGCGCAGCCGGCGGGCGGTTACAAGACCGCTCATGGCAACCTGAACGATCAAATACTCGCTCAGGAACCGGAAGCGTTGAACATGAACGAAGTTTACACCATCAAGTAATGGTCAGGAGGAAAGGTAATTATGCAGAATTTTGAGACTGTAGAAATCACCACTGATCTTCTGATTCTTGGTGGTGGTATGGCCGCCTGCGGCGCCGCCGTGGAAGCTTCCTACTGGGCGAAGAAGAACAACGTGAAAGTCACGCTGGTCGACAAAGCCGCGATGGAACGCTCCGGAGCCGTGGCGATGGGTCTTTCGGCCCTGAACCAGTATGTCGGCCTGCACGAAGGTAAAAACACGGTCAAGGATTACGTCGATTACGTCCGTATGGACCTGATGGGCATCATCCGCGAAGATCTTGTCGCCAATATTGCCCGGCACGTCGACTCGACCGTGCACCTGTTCGAGAAATGGGGTCTTCCTATATGGAAAGATGCCGAAGGCCGCTATGTTCACGAAGGCCGCTGGCAGCTCATGATCAATGGTGAATCCTACAAGGTCATCATTGCCGAAGCCGCCAAAAATGCCCTGGCCGAAGCCGGTGGTCAGTATTTCGAGCGAGTTTTCATCACCGAACCGTTGCTCGATGGCAATCGTATCGCGGGGGCCGTCGGTTTCAGCGTTCGTGAAAACAAATTTTATGTTTTCCGCGCCAAAGCCGTCATCTGCGCCATGGGTGGTGCCGTGCACGTCTTCAAACCGCGCAGTACCGGCGAAGGCCTCGGTCGCGCCTGGTATCCGCCGTGGAACTCCGGCTCCAGCGCCTATTTCACGTTGCGCGCCGGTGCCGAAATGACTTCGCAGGAAGTCCGCTTTATCCCGGTTCGTTTCAAGGACGCTTATGGTCCGGTGGGCGCCTGGTTCTTGCTCTTCAAGTCGGCCGCGACCAATGCCATGGGCGGCAACTACATGATCGAACGTAAAGACGAACTCGAGAACTGGAAACCGTACGGTCTGGTCAAACCCATCCCGGCCAATCTGCGTAACTGGCTGGGCATGCTCGATACCATGGAAGGCAAAGGCCCCATCTATATGAGGACCGAAGAAGCCATCCAGAAGATCGTCAAAGATGCCGGTGACGAAAAAGAAGCCAAGAAGAAGCTCAAAGAACTCGAATCGGAAGCCTGGGAAGACTTCCTCGATATGACCATATCGCAGGCCATTCTCTGGGCCGCCAACAATGTCGAGCCCGAAAAGAAATCTTCCGAAATCGCCGCCGCCGAACCGTACTTTATCGGTTCCCACTCCGGCGCCTCCGGTGCCTGGGTCAGCGGTCCGGAAGACCTGCAGTCGGCCGAAACCAAGGGTGAATATTTCTGGGGTTACAGCCACATGTCGACCATCAAAGGCCTGTTTTGCGCCGGTGATGCGTCGGGTGCCTCATCCCATAAATTCTCCACCGGTTCGCACGCCGAAGGCCGCATCGTGGGTAAAGCCGCCGTCAAGTTCATCGTGGAGAACAACACTCTGCCGAATATTGACAAGGCCAAAGTCGAAGAATACAAGAAGCTCGTATACAAACCCCTGGAAACCTTCGAAGCTCACAAGAATGCCACCACGGATCCGGAGGTCAACCCCAACTATATCAAGCCCAAGATGTTCATGTTCCGTCTCCAAAAGATCATGGACGAATACGTGGCCGGAGTTACGTCTCAATTTTCGACCAATAAGGCCTGTCTGGATCGCGCTCTCGAATTGCTTACCTTCTTGAAGGAGGATTCCGAGAAGCTGGCCGCGGCCGACCTGCATGAATTGCTCCGTTGCTGGGAAAACATCCAGCGTATGTGGCAGGCTGAAGCTCACGCCAGAACCATTCTCTTCCGCGAAGAAACGCGCTGGCCGGGATATTACCGCCGCGCCGACTTCCCGAAAATGAATGAACAAGACTGGCACGCTTTCGCCAACTGCCGCTGGGATCCCAATTCGGGCAAATGGGAAATGATTAAGCGCCCGATGAAGCATGTCTATCCCAAACCGCAGGAACACGAACTGCTGGGCGGCTAACTGGCCCTCGGCATAAATCGGAAACGAATTTCAATCGAATTCGATTTGTCAATAAAAGTCCTCCGGGTGCCCATAATCCGGAGGACTTTATATTTGCGCAGCGCCACCGATTTTTCGTATATTAAAATATTTGAACGGATAAAAACATGAATGACAAGGCCGAAAACAAAGACACTATCTGTCCTTACTGCAACGAGAAAATGAAAAAGTGGATACCCCACCTTGAATCGGGCTGGGATATGACCATTCAGTACGTCTGTTTTAATGACGACTGTCCCTATTTCATCAAGGGTTGGGAATGGATGCGCGATAAGTACCAACAAAAAGCCTCATACCGCTTTCGCTATGATCCCAGGACCGGCGAAAAAGGTCCCCTGCCGGTGGCGTCATTGCTGGCCCATCGCGGCGGGATTGTCGAAGATTCCCAGGAGTGACAAGGAATGGATGAAAACAACAAGATGGACGACATCGCCCGTCTTAAGGAAGCAATTTTGAAAGAATATCCCCGGCTGCACAAAAACGATTCCTTTAAATTTCGTTGTCACAGCGGTGTCCCCTGTTTCAATGAATGCTGCGGTGACGTCAACATATTTCTGACACCTTATGATATCATGCGCCTGAAAAATAACCTCGGCATAACGTCCCAGGAATTTCTGGCCAAATACACCATCTCCCCCTTCGATAAAAATTTGAAATACCCCGTTTTGCTATTAAAGATGAATGACGATGTGCGTAAAAGCTGTCCGTTTGTCGGTGACAAAGGCTGCGGTGTTTACCCTGACCGGCCCTGGGCCTGTCGCATGTACCCGCTCGGACTGGCCACCAGTCGCGAAAGTTCGCAAACAATTGACAGCGAATTTTTCTTTTTGCTGCAGGAAGCCACCTGCAAAGGTTTCTGCGAGGAGCACGAGCAGACTATCGAGCAATGGCTGGCCGACCAGGGCATTGAAGAATACAATATGGCCGGCGAAGATTTCAAGGATATCACCCTTCATCCCCGTCTTCAGAATGTCAAGGGGGGATTATCGCTCCAACAGGTGGAGATGTTCCACACCGCCTGCTACAACCTCGATAAATTCCGCCGCTTCATTTTCGAAAGTTCCTTTCTGGATAAATTCGAGGTCGCCCCGGATACGCTCGAGAAGCTCAAAAACGACGATGAAGCACTTTTAAAATTCGGTTACAAATGGGTACGCTTTTCCCTGTTTGGCGAACAGACGCTTAAAGTAAAAGACGATGTCTTTAGGGCAAAACGATTGGAGCTTGAGAAAAAACTGGCCGCCAAAGAAAAACGCGAAACGAATTGACCGAATTATTGACGGCCGGAACCGTTAATGCTCCGGCCTTTTGAAGTCCGGATTTACAATCCCAGAAAATCCTTGACCGCTTTGATCTTCAGAGTGCCACTGTGAATGTCATAAAACGTGACAGGCACATCATCCTTCGACAGCCGGATGAGACTATCGGCATTTAATTCATGACCCAGCGCCTTAAGCGCCAGGACGCCGAAAGCTCGAATCCGTGGATTATCATGGACCAGTGATTTTTCGAGTTTTTCAAAGTGTTTCATTGCATGATCGGCCACAAACCCGGGATCGACCTGTCCGTTGATCAGGCGGAACACCGCCCACCTCACCCCGGCTTCGAACGGTTCTTCATCCATAAAAGAAAATAAATTCGGAACATATTCATTGGCCAGTCCGGGGATATTAACGATGATTTCGGCGATGGCCTCCGGCGCGTTCCAGCACAACCCGCCGGATTCGTCGTTCATCAGCCAGAATAAACGCCTGATCTGGCGCCGGACCGGTTCTTTATCATTTTGCGCTATATCCGCCGCGAGCAACCCCATGGCCTCAATCGCCCGCCACTGCATAAGCGGGTCAGGATCGAATAGTAGTGAAGCCAGCGTGCGCAACGAGCTATTGTTGTTTCTGGCCCACTCCGTAACGGCATGGGAATTTCGATTTTTAAGAAAATCTTTGATTTGCGCCTTACGACGGACGCCGGCCGATTGACTCCCGGAAGCCTTATTCATGGCAATTATCTTGCCTATTTGCCGGTCGCGACCGGGGCACGATGCGAGGGCAATTTCTTAAGCATTCTTATTTCGGGGATAACTCCAATGACCGGGACGCCCAGCGTTTCCTCGACTTCATCGAGGTTCTTGAAGGAGCTGTCCATAATCTCGGACAGCAGTGCCGCCCCGGCTCCTACGGCCAGGCCCAGCAAAACACCCAGAACGATTATTTTGGTTCGGTCCGGCTTGAAGGGCGCTAATGGCACTTTGGCCGGCTCGATTACCTTATACTTGGATTCGCGTACCAGTGCCTGCGAAATTTGTGAGCTTTCCTGCTGATCCCTGAATTTATCTCTTAAATCGCGCGCGGCCGTGATTTCTCGCTCGATTTGATCGAGGCTGGCATCAAATTCCGGAATTAAATTGATTTTATGCTGTAAATCGGCCCGAGCCAGTTTCAGGTTGTTTTCGCGGGCATATAAAACGTCGATATCCGAACGCAGGGTGAACAGCCGGTATAATATCGTCCTCGTGTTCTGGTCATATTCGGAAAACTGATTATTGACCAATATTTGTATCTCTTTGTCAACCTGTTCGATCAGATTGTAAAGGCGCGTATTGAATGTTAAAACCTCCGGGGCCTTCCATTCATGATTCTGCATAAGGGTGGCAATCGACCCGATTAACTGCTTGATATCTTCTTTCAGCCGAGTCAGCTTGCTTGATTCTTCAAGAACCAGTTTACTTTTGGTCAGGCCCAGGTCGGACAGCTGGCCGATAACGTCTTTTTCTTCCTCGCTTTTACTGCGGATTTCGAGATTGGTAGCTTCGATTTCGGCGTTGATGGCACGGCGATTCTCGTCCGACATTACCGACTCGTTGAGTTGAATCTGCAAATATTGACGCTCCAGAGCCGTTTTCCGGTCGATTTTATCCTGCAGGTCCCTTTCATAACGGGACAGTTGCTCAAAGGAGAAATCCTGCGAAATACGGACAGAGCCCAATTCCTGTCTCATTTTTTCGGTTATGAAAATGTCGCCCAGATTCTGGGCCATGTCACGCGCCAGATTGGGGTCGGTCGAATGGACCGTAATTTGTACCTGGTCGTTTCCGGCGTAGGCGACGCCAATCTTTTCGCGGAGACTATTTACCAAAAAGTCCAGTTTAATCTGGTCAAGGCTCAAATCCGGCCGCGAAACCCGGGCCTTGACAGCCTTCTCATTTAATTTCGGGTCCTGGTCGAGTTTGAGCATGGCAACCAGCTGGCCCAGATATGGGGTTGACGTTATTTCATTTTGAAGGCTTTTCAATTCCATCTGGCGGTCACGATCGGTCCGCATCATCTGCTGGCCGCTGCCCAACAGGCGCTGAAGGTCGTTGGACAGCTTGACCGGCGATCCGGTCCAGACGATAACCGATGATTCATATTCGGGCGTAATCAAATAAGACCCTGCAAATGTCGCCGCCGTCACCAGGATCATGGGAATTATTATCAGCCACTTTCGCCGCCAGGCCACCTGCAGCAGGTCATTGACATCAAAAGCTTTCTTCTTGCCGGTTTCCGTCACTCTATATCGCCTTTCATTAGAATTGGTTCTTGACCGTTATATCCCTTAAACACCACCACTTATCTCAAGTTTCACACCCCGTCAAATTCTCATCGATATGAAGTGGCTTAGACCGCAGGTATTGGGTGGTTCGCATTTTTTGATGAATATCTTTTATTACCCGCTCAACCTGGTCTTCTTCAAGACCCAGGGCATTAGCGGTATCCGCCACTGAAATCCCATTTTCCATGGCATACCAGATGGGGTCCAGAATCGGGAATTCCACGCCGAAGAAAAAATCGGTCTGGGTTACTTCGGCCGAGTACGTGTCGGTGGTGGGAGTACGGCCCCGAATGCCCTCGGGAATCTCCAGATAATCGGCAATCTGGTAAACCTGCATTTTAAACAGGTGTGCGATTGGTTTTATATCGGCGCCGCCGTCGCCGTATTTGACAAAAAATCCGAGCATATGCTCGTCCTTATTGCCGGTTCCGATCAGCGCCCGGTTGAGCCGTTCGGCGTGATAATAACCCATTGTCATCCGGGTGCGTTGCTTGAAATTCGACGCCGCCACAATTTGCAGGTATTCCTTTTTGGGCAGACGGATTTCCTTAATTTGACCGTCGGGAGACTCTATTGTCAATTTGAAAAAGTTTATTCCGGCTTTTTCAAGGATATTACTGCCCAGAGTAATTTTGTTTTTGTAACCGGGACCGAATTCAGGGAACAGCCTTTTAATGGCTTCGTCACGTCGGCGATAGCAGCCGAATCCCTCCAGCGCCCCGGATATATTTTCTTCGAGAAATTCAATGCCCAGGTGGCCGGCCAGTTGTTCGGCCAAAGATTTTGACTCCTCCGCAGAATCCCTTTCGGGCAGGGCCAATCCCAGGACTTTTTCCGGACCAAGAGCTCTTGCGGCCAGGGCGGCGCACACCGAGGAATCCACTCCGCCGCTTATGGCAACAATTGCGCCTTCGCGCTTAAGGTCCACCAGAATCTGCTTTTTCATGCGTTCGACTATCCGCGCCGTTTCGGCGGCGGGATCGATTCTAAGAGAATCTCGCTTAAATTTCATCGACTAATTATTTCCTTTTTCAAATTTGAATCTTATTCAATATTTTATCATTATTCCGATAATTATATACGTATTATCGGTATCCAAGTGAAAAATATATTGCCCAAAGGCGAAGGCAAGATTAAAATGTGGGCTGTTTATAGTTTAAATCGAAAGGAATGACATGGAAAAATCGGAAATAATGTCGAAAATCGAACAATTTATCCATACTAACTTTATTTTCGACGAAAATCTTGCCCTGGCCAAAGATCAATCATTGCTTGACAGCGGCGTGATCGACTCCACCGGAGTTCTGGAACTGGTTAATTTTCTCGAAGAAACTTTTGGTTTTACGGTCAACGACGAAGAGTTGGTCCCGGATAATCTTGATTCCATCAACAATATTGCCGCCTTCGTACAAAAAAAACGCGCTTAATGAAAACGGTCAATAATTTTCTTTCCGATTCCGCCCGCCGGCTCCCCGGCAAAATTGCCCTGGTTTTTGGCGAGCAACGATTCTGTTACAGCGACATTTTTGAATACGCCCTGAATCTGGCCGGGTATTTGAAAAAAAACGGGCTGAAAAAAGGCGACCGCGTCGGTATATACCTCGGCAACTGCCCGGAAGCGGTTATATCAATCTTCGGCGTTCTTGAAGCGGGCGGTTGTTTCGTGATCATAAACCCGACCATCAAAGAAAACAAGCTGACGCATATCATCAATAATTCCGGGGCCCGGTTTCTGATTACCGATATCGCCAAAACACCAACCGTGGACAATCTGAAAGACCGTTTGGACCACGAAATCGGTACCATATATTCCGGTATTGCCTTATCGAATGAACAGTGCCTTGAAAGAATAATCAAAGAAAAAAATACCCTCGATTGGGCCCGACCGATAGATATCGATTTGGCCTCGATCATATATACTTCCGGGTCAACCGGCGATCCCAAGGGCGTGACCATGTTGCACCGCAACATGGTCTCGGCGGCGACGTCGATAACGACCTATCTGGAAAACATCGAGGATGACATCGTCCTCAATATGCTGCCCTTTTCCTTTGACTACGGGTTGTACCAGCTTCTGATGGTTTTTAAATTCGGGGGTACGCTTGTATTGGAAAAGTCTTTCGGCTATCCCTATCAGATGATAGAACTGATCGGCAGGGAAAAAGTTACGGGGCTCCCCTGCGTTCCCACCATGTTCGCTATTTTATTGCAGCTGGAAAAACTCGAAGACGTCGATCTGTCGTCGGTCCGCTATATCACCAACACCGCCGCGGCCCTGCCGCCCAACTTCATTCCCCGCCTTCAGAGAATATTCAAATCGGCGCGGATATTTTCGATGTACGGTCTGACCGAGTGCAAGCGAGTTTCTTATCTTCCGCCGGATATGATATCGAAAAAACCCGACTCGGTCGGGATCGCGATGCCCAATACGGAAGTCTGGATTGCCGACGATGACGGCTCCGAGCTTCCCCGGGGAAAAATCGGGGAACTGGCCGTGCGCGGAGGTTCGGTCATGCAAGGTTACTGGAACGATCCGGAAACAACCGCCCGTGTCCTTAAACCGGGACGTTACCCATGGGAAAAAGCTCTCTATACGGGAGATCTGTTCAAGATGGATGCCGACGGTTATTTGTATTTTGTGGGACGCAAGGACGATATTATCAAATGCCGGGGCGAACGGGTTTCACCCAAGGAAATTGAAAACGTCCTGTATTCCATGCCCGAAATTCTCAACGCGCGCGTCATCGGCATTCCCCATGAAATCTTCGGTCAGGCCATAAAGGCAGAAATAGTCCTCAAAGACGGCCATGCTCTAACAGACAAGCAGGTTCTCGCCTATTGCCGCAAAAACCTCGAAGACCTGATGGTGCCGCAGTACGTTGAATTTGTCAAAAGCCTGCCGATATCGGCATCCGGAAAAATCAAGCGAAAATAATCCGATTAATCATGCATTTATTTCGACGTATCGTCATGGTATACGTTGAATGAGTCACGTCGTGGACTGTCCGGTACTTTGAAATTATCAATAAAATGATGGTGAAATAGTTGGGTTGAAAGTATCCCTATGAATGACATATTATCCTTGAACGACAGGTGGGCATGCGACAGCTTTTTGCATTTTTCGCGAAGCATGGCCACCGGTTCGGACTTGAAAATCCCGACGTTGTCAAGCCTTTCTTGTGACAGCATTTGCGCGATATATTCCGGCGAGTCATCCTGTACAAAGCTATTGGAATCGGGGGCCATGTACGGTTGTTTGACCCGGTCAATTATCTGGCGGGGCAATTCTTTTTCCATGGCCTTTTTCAGAATGAATTTTTCTTTCAAACCATGGATTTTATACAGCGGCGGAATGGTTGCGGCAAATTCGACCACCCGGTGATCCAGAAACGGGAATCTTCCCTCGACCGAATTGGCCGCCGAAACGCGGTCCCCTTGAGATGACAACAGGTAACAGGCCAGGAGAGATTTGGCTTCCAGGTACTGGGCGCGAACCAGATGATGCCAGGCATAGAAATTTTCCGGAAGATTTACGCCGAAAGACTCGGCCGCATCGTGGCCGGCAATGGCCGCGCGCACGTCATCGGTAAAGAAATCCTTGATTTTGGTGGTCGTATTCATACGCGGTATATGGGAAAAATAGTAACGATCGGCTTGCGACAAGCCTGCTTTGTAAAAAGTCTGCAGATAAAAACGGGCTCGGGCCGCCGACAGCGGTAATGTGGGATATAACCGGCGAAGCAGAAGCGGCCGCCATTTCGAATCCGGATTGCGCGACCAGAATTTGCGGATCAAGGTTTCCTTGAACAGGTCATAGCCGCCAAGGATTTCATCGGAACCTTCACCGGTCAAAACCACCTTAAAATTATGCCGTCGCACTAAAGACGACAGCATTAAAAGGGGCGTTGGCGCGGTACGCACGATGGGCCGCTCGGTATGCCAGATCACTTTCGGGAAATTTTCGGCGATATCATGATAAGTGCATTGTATCTGGTGGTGACTGGTCCCCAGAAATTCCGCCATCTGTTTTTGATAACCGGACTCATCATAAGCCTTGTCATGGAAGGCGATGGAGAAGGTTTCGATGGGCGTGTCGGTAAAATGCCTGATAAGCGCGGTCGTGGCCGAGCTGTCCAGCCCGCCGGACAGGTACCCTCCGACCGGCACATCGGCCCGCAACCGGAGCCGAACGGCATCGACCAAAAGAGCGTGCAACTCTTCGGCCCAGGAATCAATGGAACGGGTTTTGTCGAAGCTTTCCGGATAGTTCAGGTTCCAGTAGCGGCCGATGGCAACCCGCTCATTTTTAATTTCGGCCCAGGTACCCGCTTCCAATTCTTTGATATTCTCGAAAACCGTGCGCGGTGCGGCGGTCGTCCACCACGTGAAAACCTCATCGAGACCTTTGTAGTCGATTTTTCGGGGGATGGTCGGATCGCAAAAGATGGCTTTTATTTCTGAAGCGAAGGTCACACGGTCGTTATGAACCGCATAAAAAATCGGCCGAATGCCCATGCGGTCCCTTGTTAAAAATAACGACCGGTTCTTTTTGTCATAAATGGCAATGGCGAACTGGCCGTTGAACCGGCTCATGCATTCTTTGCCCCATTGCTCATAGGCATGGACAATTACTTCCGTATCGGATTTGGTTTTAAAAACATGCCCCAGCTTTTCGAGTTCCGGACGCAATTCAATATAGTTGAAAATTTCGCCGTTAAAGGAAATCCAGAGTGTCCCGTCTTCATTGCAGAGGGGTTGAGAACCGCCGGACAGGTCGATAATGGACAATCGGGCCTGACCCAGGGCGCAATATTCGTCGAAATAGGCCCCGAATTCATCGGGACCGCGATGCTCAATCTGCTTGACCATGCGTCCGATCAGGTCGTAATCAGGAGCACACTTGTCTTTAAGTTGAAAATATCCGGCAATTCCGCACATATCTCAAATACTGTTTAAAACCCGCCTTTGTTTGTCGGGACCCAAAAATGAAAGCCCAATATAATAAATATATCGGTATAGGGAGGGATTATTTATCGGGCAGTTATACTATCTTTTGACGATAATTTTCCCGCTCAAATCACCGTCTGCGACATACCACAAATAAACGCCCGATGCAACCGGATTGCCGGAGGAATTGGTTCCATCCCAGGCAACGTCGCCACCGGTGGCTGACCAGCTTTTGACCAGCTCCCCGGTCAGAGTCATGATATGCAAGGCCGAACCATCGGGTATACCGGTAAATGTGGTATGGTCATGATGCCTGGGAATAAAGGGGTTGGGGTAGGCGTGGGCGTCGGGTTGAACCCCAAAATTAAAGACGGCCCCGAAATTGCCGTCATTGGCCCGTGCCCGCCAGTAATAGACGCGGCCGCTTTCCAGCGGTTGTTCAATCCGCCAAGATGTCGTTTCCCCGCTTTCCTGGGCGATGTTATTAACCGCGGTCGCCAGCGTCACAAAGAAGGAATCATGGGCGATTTCAAAGTGATAAACGTTTTGCGGGTTGGCATCCACATTGATAACCTGCAGAGTTGGCCGGGTCGACGCTACAATCGAATTGTCTTCGGGATATAACATCAAGTCATCGGTTACGGGCGGGTCATCGTCGCCCGTTCCCAGGTCGAAATAAGCCTCGGCCGCCGCCGTATTGGACACCCCCGACAAATTGCCGACATCGTCAGAAGCTCTTATCGCAAAATAATAAACTTGAGCCGGGGTTAAGCCCCCGACGACAAACGATTGGGGCGTCCCCGACGGCTGTGGAGTGGGAGGATTGGTTACGGCCGCCGCCGCCGCGAAATTGACGGCGGTTATCGGGTTAAGCGAATAGCGAATATTATAACTGGTCGCGGTGCCGGTCGCTCCGTCGTCACCGGGCGCGGTCCAGCTGATCACGATTTCACCGTTATTGGCGCCGGTAACCGCGTCGAGATCGTCGATTGTTCCCGGCGGCGTTTGGTCGACCACACCCGAACTGCGGGCAACCGCAGAAACGACGTTGGAAATCATGGATACATTATCAGCGTCATCCCATGACCTGATTGCGAAAAAATATGTCGCCGCCGGAGTCAGACTGCCAACCGTAAAATTATGCGTCGAACCGGTCAAAAGAGGCGACGGAGGATTCGTTACCTGCGAGGCATAGGCAAAATTATAGGAAGTGATTGGCTGCAGTGAATACCGAATGTCATAGCCTGATGCGGTCCCGATGGCGCCATCGTCACCGGGAGCCGTCCAGCTCAACCTGACTTCGCCGTCGTTTGTCCCGGTCACGGCGCTCAAATCATCGAT
>CALAMC010000086.1 GCA_937925655.1 uncultured candidate division Zixibacteria bacterium
GAAAGGCTACGCTACTTTTTTTTCAATTTCCACAACTTTTGAAGTTAACTCTCAAGCCCGCATCCCAATGCTCCTCAATTATTTATATATAATACCAGGCAAAAATTGATTATAGACACAATTCAAATCGAGCACAAGTGGGCAAGCGCGTCGATATCCGCAGACGGAACTCAATTATTAATGACAAAAACGACTCAATATGCCGGTGACACTTTAGTGATTTATGACTGGCAGACGATGGAAAGGATAACTTCCCGGCCGGTTGAAGGCAATATTTTCGTTTCCAATACAGGCCAGTATATCGCTATGCTTGACGACGATAGTCTAGTATTCCTTGACGGTGTTACTTATAATGTATTATTCAGTGATATCATAAATACATATCAAGGATGCTTTTTGAAAGACGACAGCAAATTTTATACTTTTACCAATGATAACCATATAAGAATATACGACATGCTGGGCGAGAGTCTTTACGTGGATATGACACTCACTGATCCCCCGTATGCGACACCGGGTATATATCGCATATTGCCGTCACCTGATGGCACCCGGATATTCATGGTGGTAAGTTACGGTTCAATATATTCCAAATACCTGATTTCATATTATCCACAATTGGATTCGGTCGGACTTTATTATCCGGTTAGCCCGGGATCCGGAGAGATAGCGATAACGCCGGACGAACGACAGCTAATATTAACGGATCATTCTAATATTATTGAGGACCCTTCTTTGCAACAGATAGTATTCATGGATGTGGCTACGGAACGCGTGATTAAAATATTGAGCGCCGGTTATTGTATTTCCGGCCAGCCATTTGCGGGTTTTGATCCCGGCCATTTCTGTGTCACGCCCGACAGCCGTTATGCCTTGGTGGTACCAAGCGGATTCGGCCCATTTCATATATTTGCGCTGGTGGATATAGTGAATTATGAGTTTGATGATATCGTATTTGAACCTGAAGAATACAGATTTTATATAGATGCCTTTTTATAACAAATTATTTAATGGGGGGTATGCCATGAAAAGATTTATTTTCACATTGGCATCCGTAATTTGCCTTTTAGTGATGGGCCATAATATGGCCGCAGCGGTCGACAGTCTATTCTATTATTCGGGAGGAAGTGAAATTTACCTGCAAATTGACACCACAAGATTATTATTGAAGTTTGACGGTATTCCTCCGGATCAGGGCTTTAATTATATTAAGAGCTCCTACCCTGAAATGGAATTTGTAACCCACCCAACGGGTGGTTGGTCGCGATATCGCACCAGACCAATGATTCATGAGTGAAAAAGGTGACAATAAGATATGACAGGCGAACTTAAAAATCGTAAGCATGGCAAAAAGGATATTTTCAGTAGTTTGAACTTTTGTACTTCCATACAATTGAATTTGTTATTGATATCATTGCCTTTTCATATTTACCACCCGTTGGGGGGGTTACTTGTTGCCCCGTAAGTGATACTGGAGCGTATTACCGAAAAATTAAAAGGCGGGATTGAAATCCAACCCCGCCTTTACTTCTGGCATCAAATCTCGGTTTGATTACAATCCGTAAAGCTCGCCGTACTTCTCTTTCAGGTACTTCATCATATACACATGGCTCAAGGGTTTGCCGGTGACGACTTCGACCAGTTTTTCCGCCCGGTATTTCTTGCCGTGGGCATGGATCTTTTCGTTGAGCCATTTTTTCAGCGGCATGAAATTGCCCATCTCGAAGTGCTTTTCGAGATCGGGCATCTCTTCTTTGGCTTTGGCGAAAAACTGCGCCGAGTAGAGATTACCCAATGTGTAAGTCGGGAAATACCCGATCAGACCCCACGACCAGTGAATGTCCTGCAAACACCCCTGCGCGTCATCGGGCGGCGTGATGCCCAGGTATTTCCTGAAGTTTTCGTTCCAGACGGCGGGCACGTCTTTGGGCTGAAGGTCACCCCTGAAAAAGGCGTGCTCGATTTCGAAGCGCAACAGAATATGCAGGTTATATGTCACCTCGTCGGCCTCGACCCTGATAAACGACGGCCGGACGTCGTTGATCGCGAAATAGAAATCATCGAATGAGACATTGGCCAGCGCCGTGGGGAAAGTCTGCTGGGCCCGGGGATAGAAATGCTTCCAGAACGGTTTGGAACGCCCGACCAGGTTTTCCCACATGCGCGACTGCGACTCATGAATCCCCAGTGACACCGAATCGCCGCGCGGCGTGCCATAGTGCTCTTTGGGCAGACCCTGATCGTAAATGCCGTGACCGGCTTCATGCAGGGTCCCGAAAAAGGCCTGGCCGAAATGTTTGGGATTGTAGCGGGTCGTGATGCGGGTATCGCCCGGTCCGAATCCGGAGCAGAACGGGTGCGTCGTTTCATCGAGCCGTCCGCACAGCATGTCAAACCCGATCGCGGCGGCGGCCGCCGAGCCGAATATTTTCTGGCGATCGACCGGAAAATCCTGCTCGATTATCTGCATGTTGGGCCGCTTTTTCGAATTGTTGATGGCCTCGACCAGATCGACCAGCTCCTTGCGGAACGAGTCGAAGACTTTGCCGACGCTTTCGTAGGTTGCGCCCGGTTCATAGCGTTCGAGATGGGCGTCGTAGGCTTCTTTTTCATACCCGTAATACTCGGCCTGCTTTTTGCGAAGGCCGATAATCTTTTCGAGGTAGGGATAAAACCTGGCGAAATCCGATTTTTGACGGGCCTCGGCCCAGACACCCTGCGAGATAGTGCAGGTATGCGTGATTTCCTCGACCAATTCCTTGGGGATTTTGACCTCGCGGTCATACTCGGTGCGCAGTTCTCGAATATTTACGGCCACGTCGGAGTCTTCGTCCTTGACCATGTCGGACGATTCGACCATGGCTATCAAATCCCCGATTTCCCGCGACGTGAATTTTTCGTGAACCATGCCGGAAATAAGTGACAGCTGGTTGGCGCGATGAGCGGCGCCGCCGCGGGGCATATAGGTGCGTTCATCCCAGCCCAGCACCGAGGCGCAGGACCCCAGCAGACTCATTTCCTTGATTTTTTTGATCAGTTCATTATAGGCGTTTTGCGGACTCATGGGCGTTTCCTTTCGCGTGACGGATTTTCAATTAATCAGGCGACAATATAGCACATTCGCGCCAAAATAGCAAAAGCCGCAAAAAAGGCCGGGAATTACCCCGGCCTCTTTCGCCTTTATTTATACCCTTTTACGGTTATCCCATAAACGGGTATTTGTAATTTCTGGGCGGGACGAAATTCTCTTTGATCGTCCGCGGCGATGTCCAGCGGATCATGTTCAAAAGCGACCCGGCCTTGTCGTTGGTCCCCGACGCCCGTGCGCCGCCGAACGGCTGCTGGCCGACCACCGCGCCGGTCGGTTTGTCATTGATATAGAAATTCCCCGCCGCGTGGCGCAAGGCCTTATCCGCCTGTTGCACCGCCCGGCGGTCGATCGCGAACACCGCCCCGGTCAGCGCGTACGGCGACGTCTGGTTGCAGATTTCCAGCGTCTCGGCATACTTGTCATCATCGTACACGTAGATGGTCATGACCGGGCCGAAAATCTCTTCTTCCATCAGACGGAAATGCGGATTAGTCGTGACGACCACGGTCGGCTCGATAAAATAACCCTTGCTGTCGTCATAATGACCACCCGCGATAATTTCGGCGTCGGACGCCTTTTTCGCAAAATCGATATATTCGACAATGGTGTCATAGGCCGATTTGTCGATGACGGCGTTGACAAAATTGCCGAAGTCCTCGACGTCGCCCATCTTTATTTCCTTTAAATCGGCCAGAATGCCTTCTTTGATCTTCGGCCAGAGCGATTTGGGGATGTACGAGCGCGAAGCGGCCGAGCATTTCTGCCCCTGATATTCAAAAGCTCCGCGCACGATGGCCGTGACCACTTCGCTCACGTTGGCCGAATTGTGCACGAAAACGAAATCCTTGCCGCCGGTTTCGCCGACAATGCGCGGATACGATTTGTAGGTCGCGATATTTTCGCCGACCACGCGCCACATCGTCTGAAACACGCCGGTGCTGCCGGTGAAATGTATCCCGGCCAGATTTTTGTTTTTAAGGACGTACTCGCCGACGTCGGCGCCGCGGGCGGTTACCATATTGACGACGCCGTCGGGCAGTCCGGCTTCCTTCAGAATTTTCATGATAAAATGCGCCGTGTAGGTCACCGATGACGCCGGTTTCCAGACGCTGGTGTTGCCCATGATGGCCGGAGCCGTGGGCAGGTTGCCGGCGATCGAGACGAAATTGAACGGCGTCACGGCGAAGATGAATCCCTCCAGCGGACGGTAATCGAGGCGATCCCATATGGTCGCCGCGCTTTCCGGTTGCATGTTGAAAATCTGCTCGGCAAAGTAAACGTTGTACCTGAAAAAATCGGCCAGTTCGCAGACGGCGTCGATTTCCGCTTGAAAGACGTTTTTGCTGTGGCCCAGCATAGTCGCGGCGTTCATGATATAGCGGTATGGCCCGGCCAGAAGGTCGGCGGCTTTCAGAAAAATGGCCGCGCGCTCATGCCAGGGATATTCTTCCCACGTCTTTTTGGCCTTCATGGCGGCGTCGATGGCCCCATTGATTTCATCCTTGCCGCCCTGATACGACTGCCCCAGCACAAGATCGTGATTGTGTGGAGCCGTGATTTTTATCGGTTGACCGGCGCGAACCTCTTTGCCGCCGATAATCATCGGCACGTCAATTTTCTGACTTTTGAGTTCGGCCAGGGCCTTTTTCAATTGTCCGGATTCCTTCGATCCGGGAGCGTATGAATATACGGGCTCATTGGCCGGTATTGGCACTTTATATATACCCATGGTATTCTCCTGAAGTTTGGTCCGTTGATACAGTTTAACGGTTTAATAGTTATCCAGATTATTCCATTCGGCGTCTTCCAGCCACTGTTTGGGCCGTTCCAGGAAGTGAACGATGTTTTCAATCAACGCCCAGTGCTTGTGTTCTTCGTCGGCAATGAGGTTGAGTGTTTTTCTTATTTCCGGGGTGGTTTCGGTTCCGGCCTTATCGCGATAGAAATCTTCGGATTTCTTTTCGATAACCTGCGCTTCTTTCCATGTATTGACCACTTCGCCGGAAAATTTGGGCGGTTTTTTCGAGGCGGCCAGTTTCTCGAAGACGTTTTTGGCGCCTTTCATAACCTGGGTCTGGTCCTTCATCAATTTCGCCCCGGACAGGTCCCCATCCCGGAACTTTTTAAAGATTTTATAATGTTTGACTTCATCGTCGGCCAAATCGGTCAATATGTTTTTAATCAAGCCGTTTTCGGCGTTGGCGGCCATTTTGCGGTAATAGGCTTCGCCGTCCTTTTCCATCTGCATGGCAAATTCAAAGACGTTCATTTTGGACTCCTTTTATCCTTATTTGATCGTTTCTTTTCTTTATAACCAGACAATTTAACATTTGCTCCAAATTTCGCAAGGCCCGAATTATCTTTTCCGGGGAATTGATTTTTTTATTGAAGTACTTGGCAAACCGATTCGTTATGAGTATAATTGGCCGTTGTCGAGGTCAATTGTTGTCGGCAAGACGACAACTCAAATTTGGACGCGGAATAGTTTCAAAATAAAGGAGTCAGATAATGGATTCTCGAGGTATTCAGGAGACCGGGACGAAAAACGCCGGCTTGCGCTGGGATCTGGAATCAATTTTCCCCGGGGAAAGCAAATCCAAAGAATATGCCGAATTTCGGGCTAAGCTGAAAAAGGACCTGGCGGCAGTGCGCAAAGCCATCGCCAAACTCCCGCCGCGATTGAATAATAAGAACGTGTCAGACTGGATTAAATGTATTTTAAAGGTGGAAGATATCCAAAACCGTCTGCAACATGCCTTTTCTTATGCCCAGTGCCTGATCAGCCAGGATGTCAGCGATGAGGCCGCGATCGCCATCTATGGCGAAATGGATGTTATCCATTCCGACTATAAGGCTCTGATGGTGGCGCTCGAGGCTTTTGCGATGAATCAAAGTGATGACTGGTGGAAAAAGCTGGTCAATAATCCGGCCCTCGATAAACGGGCCTTTGGCCTCACCGAGATGCGGCAGATCGCCCGCATGAAAATGAAACCCGAATTCGAAGAACTCACCGCCGAACTGGCGGTCAATGGCTATCACGCGTGGAACCGTCTTTATGACAAAATCTATGGCGACCTGCGGGTGAAATTCACCGAAGAGGACGGGCGAGTTTCGGAATTATCGCTGGGGCAACTGTCCAAAAAAATGTCCAGTTCCAACCGGGCGGTGCGCCAGCAGGCCCATGAGAAACTGGAGGGAGCTTGGGAGACGGTGGCCAATCAAACCGCTCTGGCCTTAAACTATCAGGCGGGGTTCCGCTTGAGCGTCTATAAACGCCGCGGCTGGAAATCGCCGCTGATTGAACCTCTGCAGCAGGCCCGGCTGTCCGAGAAAACACTTATGGCCATGTGGTCGGCGGTGGAAAGGGCCATCCCGCGCCTGAAAAAATATATCAACGCCAAGAAAAAGCTTCTGGCCATCGACCAATTCAAGTGGTATGACCAGTTCGCTCCGACCGGGACGCTCGACAAGAAAATCACTTTCGCTGACGCCGGCGATTTTATTTACGATTTGATATCCGGTTTCTCGAAGCCGCAGGCCGACTTTTCGCGCATGGCGCTTGACAACCGCTGGGTCGAAGCCGAGGATCGCCCCGGCAAAGGCGGCGGTGGCTATTGCACCACCTTGAGCGTCGCCAAACAAAGCCGCATCTTCATGACCTATTCCGACACTTTTAACGACATGGCGACGCTGGCCCATGAGCTGGGCCATGCCTATCACCACCATGTCTTGAGAGATATCCCGCCGTTCGGCCGCGAGTACCCGCTGACACTGGCCGAGTGTGCCTCGACCTTCAATGAGCTTCTCGTTTTCGACGGTGCCGTCGGAAGAACCCAAAACAGCGAAGAAAAACTGCTTTTGCTCGACCAGGGTTTGCAGCGGACATTTGCTTTGTTTCCGAATATCTATGCCCGTTTCATTTTCGACAGCGAATTTTATAAGGAACGCGCCGAGGGTCTGGTCAGCCGCAGCCGTCTCGATGAAATCATGCTGAATGCCCAGAAAAAAGCCTATGGCGATATTCTCGAGGGTGACGATGCCTGGCATCCGCTTTTCTGGGCCTCGAAACTGCACTTCTTTTTGACCAACCAGCCGTTCTATAATTTTCCGTACACTTTCGGCTTTCTCTTCGCCTGTGGCGTTTACAGCCGGGCCAAAGCCGAGGGAGCGAAATTCTCGCCCAAGTATATCGCGCTTCTGGCCGACAGCGGGCAGATGAACTGCGAAAAACTGGCCAGAAAACATCTCGGCGTCGATTTGACCAAAGAGGACTTCTGGAAAGAATCGGTCAATATGGCGCTGGCCGACGTGGACGAGTTTGTGAAATTGGTGGGGTAAACTTTTATCCAAGTTCATAAGGGCCGAATTTTCGGCCCTTTTTTATAGAATTCCAATAAAAATGGATGCGAATTTTGCAGCAATTTTGTGACAATTTTCCGATAAAATTTGTATAATAATATTATTTAACCTATTATAATATAATATATTGTATTATATATAAATGACAATATTTATAATATTTTATCGATTTGGAGTACAATTATGATAAAATATTTGTTTCCAAATGACTGGATAAAATATGAATTCAATTTAATTGCAGAACTCATGGTTGAAACCAAAGCATCAATCGCCTCGTTGAGAAATATTCCTTATCAACGATCCTGGGTCGAGTCTTTGCAGGAAATCGAATTGAAGCGCGAGGTGGCCGGAACAACCAAAATTGAAGGAGCCGATTTCACAGAAAAGGAGCTTGAAGACGCCATAAAGGAATCTGCGGACCGGCTTCAAACAAGATCGCAAAGGCAGGCAAAAGCAGCTGTCGATACCTATCGCTGGATTGCCAAAATTCCTTCAAATCAACCACTCGGTGAAAATCTGGTAAAGGAGATTCATCGGAAGATGGTTACCGGAGCCGATGAAGATCATTGCCGGCCGGGGGTATTAAGAAAGGCGGATGAAAATGTAACATTCGGCTCTCCAAGGCACAGAGGGGCAGAGGGCGGTGATGAATGCCAAAAAGCATTTGAAGCATTAATAATTGCCTTAAATCGGGAATTCAAGGCACATGATCCGATTGTGCAAGCCCTCGCCGCCCATTATCATTTGGCATCGATACACCCTTTTAGTGATGGCAATGGACGTACTGCCAGAGCACTGGAAGCCTTGTTATTGCAGCGAGCGGGCTTGAAAGACATTTGTTTCGTTGCAATGTCAAATTACTATTATGATGAAAAACCTGCGTATCTTCAGTCTTTGAGTAAAGCCCGCATTCAAGAGCATGATTTGACACCTTTCATTATGTTCGGCTTGCGGGGAATAATCCGACAAATAAATCGCATATTGGATATTGTCAAATCAGAAAATGCCAAAGTGTTGTTCCGGAATTTGATGTACGACTTGTTCCACAGACTGGAAACACCTAAGAAGCGAGTTATAGCGGAAAGACAAATGGAAATTTTGAAATTGCTGCTTGACCATGGGCCCTTATCCCTTGAGGCCTTGTTTGAGGCTACAAATAAATATTATAACACGTTGACAAAGCCACATTATGCCCTAATAAGGGATATTTCGCGGTTAATGAAAATAGATGCCGTTAAAATTGTGAAAGATCAGGACGCGATTTTCGAAGCTAATTTAAAATGGCCAATGGAAATAACAGAAACAGAATTTTTTGAGCGAATTAAGAGATTGCCCAAGGCGAAAACCCATACTTTCTTGGAATAGAATCAATTTATATCCTTGCCAGGCCCAGACAGGCGGCGTGAAGCGAGACGACCATGACGATGAAGACCGTCCGCGCCGCTTTGGCCTTATAATTCCAAAAACGGTATTCCAGCGAGCTGTGCTCGCAACTGCCGATACAATCGCCGCATAAAGTACAGCTTATCGCCGGTTTGCGGTTTTTAATATCGGTCATATTCAGGGCGTTGTATTTGCACGACATGCGGCATATCCCGCAGTCGGTGCAGGAATCGTTGATGCGCACGCGAAACGGCGAAACTTTGCCCAGCCAGTTGGCCACCAGCCCGATCGGGCAGTACACCACACAATGCGCCATAACCCCTATTTTGCGCGACCAGAGAAGCATTACCAGCACTCCGACCAACCCGAATGTCAAACCGAGAATAGTGGCAATCAATGACGGTACCCCGGCCAGGCGCAAAATTATGGCCGCCGCGATAATAAAGGCCAGTATGCCCCACCGGACGCGGGCTGTCCAGGGCGGGAGTTTCTGCGGTTTTCGTTTGACATCCGAGGCGGCACTGTCCCATGAGCCGATATAGCAGAGATGACTGCACCAGGCCGGCCCGACCAGAATGACGGTCGAAAGGAACAGTATCGGCATGAAAAAATTATGTCCGCGATATATCGGCCCGGCGGCAATCATGGCCGGGACGGGAAGGTGCAGGTTTCCGGTCATTAAAAATCGTTCCACTCCCAGAAGACCGATAATTAACTGCGCGAAAAAGACGACCGAAAATAACAGCCAGATACGCCGCCGCCAGCGGGCGGTCTGCGTTTTATCCAGCATTTTTTCGACGACAAATGCGGCATAAATCGATAAGGCCAGAATTTCGACCCAGCCCATTGTCGGCCAGAAGCGTTCGACCAAAAGCAAAGTAAGGGGGACTTTGAGATGCACAATCGTCAATAGCAGACCGGTGATGATAAAACCGACCGCCGAGGCCGTCGCCGTTTCCGGAAATTGATTGTACCGGTTTTTGAGTCTTTTGGTGAGAAACAGAAGCGCCGACCCGGCCGTGATGGCGGTCACAGCCCCCAGGATGACCGCCATACGCACCCAATCCTGACCCATACGTGCGCGTAAAGACGCTATTTGTGCAATTGTATCAAGCCAGATTAAAGCCCCGGTTGCCAGAACAAGGGGCATGACTATTCCCACCCAGCGGCGGCGAGAAAGCATTAAAAGCGGCAACAGAGCGAAAACCAGCATCAGGCCGTGATTTCCGCCCCGCATGAAATGCGCGCCTAAAATGAAGCAGGACAAAATTATCGGAATATGTGCCAGTATAATCACGGCCCGCTTTTATCCGCGCAACATAGTTAAAAGCATCTTGAATCTCTCATTGGCTTTGACGCCGTGCGGGATATTGGCGGGCATAAGCACCATCTCGCCCTTTTCGGCGTGCACCGACTGACCGCCGATAATCAGCTCGGCGGTGCCGTCGAGGACCTGCGCGACGGCATCGAACGGCGCCGAATGCTCGCTCAAATTCTGCCCGGCGTCAAATGAAAAGAGGGTTATGGTCCCGGCGTTATTTTTAACCAGCGTTCTGGATACTACCGCTCCTTCGGAGTAATCCACCATATCGATTGGTGAGTACTTCCGGGCGCCTTCAAGCTGGCCCGGCGATTTTGTTTGGTTATTCGTCATGTTATTATTCCTTTGTAAAATATGTTTGAAACAGTTCCGGTCCCTCGTGCATCATCCAGCTTTTAAAGCCTTTTTGGGCGGCCATTTCAATAATCGGACTCGGAATGAAGGGTGTCGTTAATTTATATATTTGGCCCGGCCCGAGTTTATTTAGCCCGGCGAAAACATGCCCCAACGGCTGCTCGCCGGCATCGATCATGGGACGGGCGTCAAATGATTCAACGATTTTACCTTCGTCAAACCAGTCGGGACGGGGTGCGGCGTTCGGGTTGGAATCGGAACCAACTTCAATTTGCCCCTGCCCGACCGCCCGGCGCAAATCGTTAACCAGTTTTCCGACGGGAATATTGCCGACTTTAGCCACTTGTCTTAATGTCGCCACTTTACCGACCGTACGGCGCAGGATCGGATTTTTGAGCTTGGCATACGACGGTGACATCGACATCAGTATGTTTTCCAGTTGCGGATAGATGTCCAGAAGCGGCCCGACTTTGGTTTCGGGAGTTATGTCCATTTTATTCGTCATATCAGGTACCATCAGTTGACATAATTCAAAAGCCTTTGCTCGCCGGTCAGGGCTCGTTTTTCGGTCAGGTCCTGGCTGACTTCGAGCGTCCCCAGATATTCACCGGAATCACCGCGCATGGCGAAATACTCGATACTGATAAAGCGGCCTTTCATCTCGATCCAGAAAGCGGCGTGATTCTGTTTGCCGGAATGAAAATCATCGAGGATTTGCTGGACAATATGCACGCTTGACGGCGGGTGACACAGCTGCACTTTGCGGCCGAGGATGGCTCGATTGCGGGCGAAAATCCTCTCACGACCTTGTGTGAAAAAACGCACCGTGTCGTCCTTATCGACAAAGGTCAGGTCGAACGGGATGGTGTTGAGCATAGCGATCAGTTCGGAGATATTGAGACTCCCGCTGGGAAGCTGAATCTTGCCGACGGCCGCGCCGCTTTCTTCAACTCTGACTCCCTCCGGTTGCCATTTATCGGTCGGGTCATACAGGCAAAAACCGATTTCGATGCTCTGCCTGTAAATATGGTACCATTCCTCATCGGTCAGAGTATCAAGACACATCGGAAATAAAATATTCTCTTCTTTATAAATCATCTCTTCGACCGAATCCACCGCCGGGGCCAATGACAGCTCGATCAGGCCGGAAAGTTCGTCGGATGATATGTCTTTAGACTGCTCGAGCGCTTCCACCGCCGTTTTCAATAATGCTCTGGTTTCATCGTGCTTGCCCCACATGACCGTCGGCGGCCCGGTGATACCGTGCTTTTCGAGGTAGGGGAAGAGCAGATTTTCCTTACGTTGATAGTGCTTCTCGACGTCGCACAGCGAATGAATGTGCGAGCGGATATTATTGACCGTGTCCTTAAGGTCATCATCGGACATGATCGGCTTGAGGCTCTCGAACAATTTGCGAAGCGTGCCTATTTGCCATTCGAGGGCGTGATTTTCTTTCTTGAACGTGTCGACCGGATGACCGGGTGGCACGATTTTGGCGCCGGTCTGATCGAGACTGCCTTTGAGAACCGCGCTGTGTATATCACACAGTTCCAGAATCTCTTCCTGCGGCAGGCCCTCGGCGATAAGTTCCTGCTCGACTTCGACCACGTCGCCATATGGGATTTTGCCGAGCAAATGCATCAACTGGTTTTTGACCGCGTCGGGCGCGGCCCCGTCGTGCAACTGCAATATCATGTGCTTTAAAAGCTCTTTGCGCTTCCGGGCGTTATTGATTAATTCACTCATAGTGACACCTGTCCATTATATGGTTTTTCTTTCGAGTATTTCACCACGCAGGCCGATTTTGACCAGCGCCACAGGGATTTCTTTTTGCGCCTTTTGCAGCGCCATGCGGACTATCTGCATGAGACCGAAACAGCAGGGGACCTCCATGAAAGCGATCTCGACCGAGCGTATGGTATTACCCGAAAATATTTCGGTCAGCTTATTCAAGTACAATTCGACATTATCCAGTTTGGGACAGCCGATTAAAAGCGTTTTGCCCGCCAGAAACTGCCCGTGGAAATCGGCCAGCGCGAAGGGAACGCAGTCGGCGGCAATGAGTAAATCGGCGTTGTCGAAATAGGGCGCCTTGATCGGGGCCAGATACAATTGCACCGGCCAGTTGTGAAGTTGCGATGACTGTGATGCGGCGTTTCTGCTTTTTTCGGCAGTGGCCATGGTCGCGGCGGGCGCGGCAAAGGTCCGTATGACCGAGCCGGGACAACCGCCCCCGGTGTGAATCTGATGCAGTTCCGGATTGGGTTGGGCGGCCTTGGGCGAGGAAATTGCCCGTAAATTATGCAAATGTTTTTCCACGGCGGCTTCATCGTAATCGGCGGCATGGCGTTCTTCCATGCTGATCGCACCCTGCGGGCATTCGCCCAGACAGGCGCCGAGGCCGTCACAATAGGTTTCGCTGACCAGCTTTGCCTTACCGTCGATAATCTGTAACGCGCCCTCGGCGCAGGCCGGGACACACAATCCGCAGCCGTCGCATTTTTCTTCGTCGATCGTGATAATCTGTCTGACCGCCATATACTTTCTCCGTTAATTTATAATCATTACGCTGAAAATATCGGAATATGGATGGAATAAGTCTTTGACTGAAGTCAAAAGGGATGAGAAATTTCTTAATTGGGATAAGTTATAGTAGCCTAACGCATTAACGGTGTCTGGGGCACAACGGATGATGACTTCCAGCGGTCACCCGAAATGCCCTTGGCTTAACCGCCCCGCCTATATCTTCTCTCCCTCGGCAATCGCGGTCAGGCGGGCGGGGTCTAGTATTTTGATTTTTTTATGCTCGACTTCGATAATCCCAGCGTCCATGAATTTGCGCAAATTGCGCGACAAGGTTTCGCTGATTGTCCCCAGCCGATTGGCCAGCTCGGTCTTGGTGATATCCAAATGGACGGTACTGTTTGGCGTTCGGGCCGACTCGGACAATATATAATCAGCCAGCCGGGCGGGCACTTCTTTGAGCGACAATTGTTCGAGTTGATTGTTAAAGTCGCGCAGGAAAGCCGCCATCGAGCCGATTATTTTAAGCGCGATCTGGGGCGATTTTTCCAGCAGGCGGACAAATTCCGTTTTCGGAAAAAACGCCACCGTGGAATTGTCCAGCGCCATGCAATTGGCCGGGAATCCATGGCCGTGAAATATAGCCACCTCGGCGAATATTTGCCCCGGACGAATCTGGTGCAACGTGTACTCTTTGCCGTCGGGCGAGGATTTATACAGCCGCACCTGTCCGTCGAGAAGAATATAAAATCCCGTCGCCGCATCGCCTTCAATGAATAACAGCTCGCCTTTGACCAGACTGCGAATCATGGCGATGGAAGCAATCGCTTTAAGCTCGTCTTCATCGAGGCCGCGGCCGAGATAGCTGTTTTTCAATAAATCGATACTGGTCATGATGATAGATTATAAAGCGAACAGGCCGTCAATGGCAACAGGATTATTTGACCGCTTGGTGAATCGCGGTAATACCGAAAAACGGTTGTTTGTATGAGACTTCCGAAAAACCGGCTTTATATAATATATCTGTCACCTGATCGGCATCGTAGAAACGCGGGATCGAGGACGCCAGGTATTTATAACCCCCTTTGGAGCCGGAGATAAGCCCGCCCAGCGGGGCCACCGTCAGCCGGACATAAAGATGCATCAGCTTGCGGAAAATTTTGCTTTTTGGCTGGCTGGTTTCCAGACAGATAAACCGACCGCCCGGTTTGAGCACCCGGCAAAATTCGGCAAAATGGGGCAGAAGACCATCGCCGGTGGAATTGATATTGCGCACCGCAAACGAGATAGTCACCAGGTCAAAAAAATTATCCGCAAACGGCAACGCTTTGGCATCACTTATGACAAACCGGATTTTGTCACCGTCCGGCTTTTGGCGCGCCAGGCGCGTCATCGGTAGCGAAAAATCGGCGCCATAGATATCCGTCTCATCCGGCTTAAGTTCATACAGCTTCTGGGCCAGTTCGCCGGTGCCGGTGCAGACATCCAACCAGCGCGTCCCGCCTCCTGCCGCGCCCATCCTGGCCGCCCGGTTGCGACAGACAATATCCATCCCGAACGTCATCAGATGATTGAGCAATTCATAAGTGCCCGGTATCTCGGCGTATATTTTTTGCAAACCTTTGTTCATAATTTTTTCCGTCTCGTCTCGGTCTAAATATCAGATAACGCTCGAAATGTCAAGACGTTGGATTTGATCCCCATCCAATGCCACCGGGTCGCCGGTGACGGGGCACACCCGGCGGGCCACATGTCGGACGTATCCCGAATAATAGACAAATAAAGTCCATTATAAGCCCGAAAGCCGCCGTATAATGTCGGACATATATATTTGGCGAAAAGGAGATAAAATCATGAATATAAACGTCAGCGACAGGGCCGTCGAACAGCTCAAGAAGCTCGATATCGGTCCGGAGAAATTTTTACGCGTTTCCGTCGTTTCCGGCGGCTGTTCCGGCATGACATACAGCGCCGTCATCGATGCCGAGTTGGACGAAAACGATGAAATCCTGTTCGATAAAGACGGTGTGCGTATCGTTTCGGAATTCAAAAGCATGCTGTATCTCGATGGTTTGCATATTGATTACAGCGACGATCTGATTAACGCCGGGTTCCGGTTCAGCAACGCCAACGCCCATAAATCCTGTGGCTGCGGGGCGAGTTTCGCCGCGTAGTGTCCGGGGAGGCAAAAATGAGCCGGCAGCCGATCGATATCACCGGCGGCGATTCGGTTTATTGCATCAATACTTCACAACTACGGCAGGCCTATGAAATGATCTCCGGTGACAGCGAAAGCTCGGCTCGTCTTCACGCCCAGCTCGACGTGCTCGAGGCCGATTTCAACCGCAACGATCGGGCCGCCCTCGCCTTTTTAATCATCGACCGCCTCCTCAAATCGCCGAAATAACAAAGCCGGCGCATTGTTAATCACGATCCTGCCCGGCCGCAAAACCGGGCTTTTTTGTTACGTTTAATTCCGATATTACGTTATAATTATCATGATGACGCGAGATAACCATACCTGCGACTGCGGGCACGATTCCGACAAAGCCGATCCCCGGGCGCGCTTTACACTCTACGGCCGCGAATTCTTCTGTGCCGCAAGCCTGCTGTTACTATTGGCCGGGTTTATTATCAACGCCGTCGGCGCCGGTCTGGGCGGAGCACTATTTTCCAAGGCGGTGCCGCCCGCCAGCATCGTGTCGTATTTATTGGCCATTGTAGCGGCGTGGTACCACATAGCGCCGTCGTTTTACCGGGCTTTGAAAAATTATCGCGCCGACGTCTCCGTCCTGATGACCATCGCCGTGGTCGGGGCGGTCGCCATCGGAGATTATTTTGAAGCCGCCACCGTGGCCTTTTTGTACGCTCTGTCTCTGGTACTTGAAGACTGGTCGGTGGGGCGGGCCAAAAATGCCGTTGCCGCTCTCCTGGATTTAAAACCGCTGACCGCACGGGTACTAGGAGACGACGGTGAAACGACCATCACACGGGTGGACGAGGTGGGCGTAGGCCGAATTGTTCGTGTCCTCCCGGGCGAAAATATACCCCTCGACGGCAAAATAGTAAACGGTTTCACCTCGGTCGATCAATCACCCATCACCGGCGAATCGATACCGGTGGAAAAAAATGTCGGCGATGAGATTTTCGCCGGGACAGTCAACAATCAGGGAGCATTTGAATTCGAGGTGACCCATGCCGCCCATGACACCACGCTGGCGCGGATCATCCATCGCGTCGCCGAAGCCCAATCTCACAAGGCCCCGGTCGAGCAGTGGATACAAAAATTCGCCCGCCACTATACTCCGGCCATGCTGGCCGGGGCGGTGCTGGTGGCCGCCGTCCCGCCTCTGGCCGTGGGGGCATCATTTAATACCTGGTTTTATAACGCTCTGGTCATGCTGGTCATTTCCTGTCCCTGTGCGCTTCTGGTATCAACCTCGGTCAGTATCATGGCCGGCCTGGCATCGGCGGCGCGGGCCGGAGTGCTGGTCAAGGGGGCGGTGTATCTCGAAGCCCCGGCTTCGCTCGAAATCATCGCCTTCGACAAAACCGGCACCCTGACCGCCGGCCGTCTCGAAGTACAAAACATCATTCCCCTCGAAGACCATACGTCTGAAAATCTTCTGGCCAACGCCGCCGCCCTGGAATCATACAGTGAACATCCCATCGCTCGAGCCATTGTCCGCCGCGCCGAGGAATCCGGTGTTACCTATAACCCCGTATCCGACTTTCAAAGCATCCGCGGCAAAGGAGCCGAGGCAGTCATGAATGAAAAAAAATTCTGGATCGGCTCGCATCGCTATGTCCATGAGCGCGCCCCCGACCACGAACATTTTCATCAGAAAGCCACGGCCCTGGAAAATTCCGGCCAGTCGGTGATTGCCGTCGGCAACGATGACCACGTCTGCGGCCTGATCAGCCTGGCCGACCGGATTCGTCCCGAAGCCGCCGAAGCGATAAGGCGTCTTAAAAAACTGGGCATACAAAAAACGATGCTACTCACCGGTGATATCGAGGCCGCCGCTCGGGATATCGCCCTGCGGGCGGGCCTCGATGAATATCGCGCCGAGCTTCTGCCCGATGATAAAGTCGCTCTGATTCGACATCTGGTCGATGAACGCCGCCAAGTGGCCATGGTTGGCGACGGCATCAACGATGCCCCGGCGCTGGCCGCCGCGACCGTCGGTATCGCTATGGGCGCCGCCGGTACCGATGCGGCCATCGAAACCGCCGATATCGCTTTAATGTCCGACGATCTCATGCGCATCCCGTGGTTAATACATCATTCGCGGCGGGTTATCGGCATGATCAAACAAAACGTCATTTTTGCTCTGGCAACCAAGGCCGTCTTCATGGCCCTGGCCTGGCTGGATCTGGCGACGCTCTGGATGGCGATTTTTGCCGACATGGGCGTGACTATGTTAGTGGTCTTCAATTCCCTGCGACTGCTTAAGACGAAATTTTAAAAGTTAGAATCTGATTAAAAATCGCGGTGTCAGGAACCCATTCCTGACACTTTCTCGCAAAGGCAATACTGTCGGGATAGGGTTCCCGACAGTGCCTGAAAATAAACTGCAAATTCGTGATGAACGACGCTTGCCTTTTTTCGTATTTATACTATAAATTAATTATCAGCCGTTCTTTAATTTGTAGCGGAGGAATCTGATGGAAAAATACGAACTCAAAATCGCCAGGGGCTTTGACCCGAAAACTCAAAAGCAAATTGGCTTCTGGGCCGCCCAGCTTGAAACACAGCTCAAGAAATTGAAGACAGCGGTCAAGGACCTGTCCGTCAAACAACTGGAATGGCAGCAGAAGCCGGGGATGAATACGATCGGCATGCTTCTGGCGCACAATGCACTGGTCGAAGTCTGGTGGGTGCGCATTGCACCCCGTGAAATACCGTGGGAGCCCGACGGCAAAAAGCTAGTGCAGAAAATCTGCGGCATCGAAGACGATGGCCTTCCGCTCGGACCCAAAGGGAAACATCCGGCCTATCTTAAAAATTTCACCGCCGAAAAGTACCTGAAAATTATCTCCAAATCACGCCGGGTGATTCTGGCCGAAATGAAAAAATGGCGCGACGCCGATCTTGATAAGTACTATTCCCTCGGCAGTGGCCGCAAAAAATCGAAATTCACCCGTGCCTGGACGTTGTACCATGTCCTCGAGCATTTCTGCGTCCACATGGGCCAAATATTGCTGGTCAAACATCTCATGACCGACGCCGGCGTTCTGCCGAAGAAGAAAACGAAGTAGGACTGGTAAATCAAGATTGTCAGGTCCCAAGTGGGCCTGACCTACAAAAAAAGAATATGGGTGTGTAGGTCACACCGACTTGCCGAAGGCCCTGCCTGCATTGAACACAGTGAAATGAAGAATGAAGGGCGGCGTGACATCTTCATATTCCTAAATAATTATGGGCGGCAAATGTCCACATTTGCCCCTTCTTATTGTGCCCGGAACCCCGGCCATTGATTTCGTGTTCTGTATCGTATG
>CALAMC010000087.1 GCA_937925655.1 uncultured candidate division Zixibacteria bacterium
TCATTCAGATTCTGCCTTTCTTCCTTGAGTTGCATAACCCCGTCAATCCGCCGTAAGTCTTTCCCCACGATTTCCGCGATTTCCTGAAGATACTCGACATCCCTGAAAGATGGATTTCGTCCATCACAGGGATCACCAAGAACCATGCAAAAATCTCCACTTTCGCCATTGCTTGATTCAGGGCAGAAAATCCCCAAATCCGATGCCGACCATTCCCGGCTATTGCCGTTATGGCCATTAATTACTAACTCCGGCGTAACCGCGCCACCCACCCCGCGTGATACTACATACAATCCGGCCGGTGATTTTTTCCCCCTGTCTTTCCCAAGCGAAGCCGCCGCTTCTGTCAGGATTTTTAAGATTTTCCCCGTTTCGCTTGCTTTAAAGCCGCATTTGCCCTCAGGAACAAACTGGCCCGCTTCGTCGTGGAAATAAAAGGCGGCTTTATTGAATAATCCGAATTCCCTGATGGCCTGACATCCGAACATGATTATATCCCGTTTATTATCGGCGTCTCGAATACGGTCAAGCAATTTCAACCGGGCCGTGTTTCTAATTTCGTTATCTTTCTCATCGGTGATGTCGGTGGCAATTATCAGAGCCTGTTGCGGTTTGCCCCCACCGGGCGCAAAGGGCTGAACCAGCGTATGATACCATCGCCATTTACCACCGAGCTTCGTCTTCTTGAGTACAACCCTTTCTCTACCGGTTCGGATGACTTCGCGAATTGTTGCCATTTGCCCGTCAGCCACTTCCTTCGGAAAACATTCCCACATATTTTTGCCAATCATTCGCTCCGGCTCCAAATTTAAACTCAAGCCCGCGATCCTGTTGGCATAATGCATCTTCCCTTTCTCGTCAAAGATGGCAATCGAGGACCGCACATTATCGACTATCATACGGTATTTCTCTTCGGCCATCATTAACTCCCGCTCGATTTTCTTGCGCTCGGATATATCGATGGAAATACCACGAATACCCACGACCTTTTCGTCTTTTTTTATGGGGCTTGAGTAAACCACTACCGGGTATATGCTACCGTCTTTTCTTCTGGCCCGATACTCCATTCCACCCAGTTTTTCCCCTGCCAACAGCCTTTTCTGCCTGCCGATCAATTTTTCTCGATCCTCCTCGATGAACATATCAACGGCATAGACACCTTTTGCAAGGTCTTCTTCATTGTATCCCGAGGATTCAAAAGCCCGCTTGTTGGCATAGACTATCTTGCCCGCAGTATCCAGCTCGAAAATTGATTGCGGCAAAAAATCTGCCAGTTCTCTAAACCTCTCCTCACTCTCCTTGGCCGCCCGCTCGGCCTTCTTGCTTTCCGTGATATCCTCGGCGAAATAGACCATGAGATACGGTTTTCCGTCTGCATCTAAAACCGGGTAAATACAGTTCCTGAATATATTTCCGTCGCGTTCGTCTTCAAATTGTACCGCCCGGCCCGTATCAAAAACTTCTCTCACATATTGACTTCGCAATGCCCATAACTTTTCCGGCTGGAGACCGGAAATGACTTCCTGCGCCGTAAGCCCCACAAGCTCGTCCGGGGTTTTATTGAGCTTCCTTGCCGCGACTGCATTAACGAACAAAATACGGCCCATTCTATCTGCCAGGAAAATCGTGGCCGTCGTCGCGTTAAGCATAATCTGGAGATAATTCATGGTTTCACGCAACGTCTTTTCGGTCTTGACCTCCGACGTTATGTCCGTGCAGACAAGGGTCAAAGATGTGACTTTGCCTTCTTTTAATTCCGGGACAACCACCGTATGATACCAGGCCGTATCCGGGCCGGCAGGCCCAATGCCCAACGTACGATACTGCCGGACCTGGCCGGTCGCGATACTTTCATCTATCGTATCTTTAACCTTCTGGTGGTATTCCTTGGCAATGAAGTCGAAGATGCTCTGACCGATTGAACTCAAAGACCGCCGGCCCCGCATCAGACGGCTGAAATCCCGTATTTTATAATCCGCGTCTATACTTATTAGAATTGTGGGGATAACATCGAGCAGTGAAAGCCATTTTTGGGCTGAACCATGATTTGGCTCAAGAGGCGTCCTTTCCCATGAGCTATTTTTGGTTTCGGGAACGTCGTCTTGATTGTCCCCTTTTGACTGACCCATAAAAAACCCTTCTCTTAATCACATCCCGAATACCCTTTAATTCCGGGTATTTATAATATATGGAGATTTTCTATTTTGGGTAATCCTTTTGCCCGATTCTGCCGAAATAAATAAAAAACACTTGACTTAATTTCGAAGATTTACATATTAAAATTGCAACGAGGGTGACTCTCTGCTGTCCCTGGGTAGTTTCCTAGCCCCCTCTACCCAACCAGAGTAGCGCCCTCTTTTTTTTTACCCCTTGATATTTAAAACCGGGTAAAACCGCGCCACTTTCTTTGAAATTCCAGCCGTATCCACGGCCTCAATGACCTGGTCGATATTTTTATAGGCATACCCGGCTTCTTCCGAAAGGCCTTTCATATAACCCGTCTTCACCAATATGCCGCGCTCTTTCATGCGGCTTTTTACCTCGCCCCCATGCATTTTCTGTTTGGCCTTTATGCGCGACATTGTCCGCCCGGCACCGTGAAGCGAGGACCCGAAGGTCGTGTTATCGGCGATTTCCGTCCCCCGCAACAGCGCCGAACCGGATTCCATCGAACCGCCCACAATGACCGGCTGCCCGACCGAACGGTACTTTTCAGGAATCTCCCGGCTCCCAGGTCCAAAGGACCTCGTCGCCCCCTTACGGTGCACCAGAACCGTCTTCTTGCGACCGTCGATCTCATAAACTTCCCGCTTGGCAATATTATGCGCCACGTCATAAATAGTCTCTATCAGCGGTCTGGCCGAGGCCCCCTTGAATACCCGCTCAAACGACGCCCGAACCCCGTGAACAATTAATTGGCGATTGACAAATGCGGCGTTGGCGGCGCAGGCCATAGCGTTAAAATACCGGCGGCCTTCCTCGGAGTCGATCGGCGCCGACATAAGTTCCTTATCCCGTACAACAAGACCATATTTGGCGGCACACTTGCCGAAAGTTTGAAGATAATCTGTCGCGATTTGGTGCCCGAAACCGCGTGAGCCGCAGTGTATGGATATCAAAACCTGATTATCCATATGTATCCCGAACTGCTCGGCGGCCTTCCGGTCGAAAATGTTCTCCGGCGCTGCAATCTCCACTTCCAGATAATGATTGCCCGAACCGAGTGTCCCCATCTGATTAATCCCGCGGGATACCGCCTTGGCTGACACTGCGTCGGGATCAGCATGGTCCAGACAGCCGTTGTTTTCGATATGCTCACAGTCGCTATCACTGGCATAGCCGTTTTCGACACACCAGCCGACTCCGTTTTTCATAATCTGCCTAAACTGGCTGTTATTGAGTTTTACATACCCGCTGGAACCTACCCCCGATGGTATCGTGGTAAATAAATCGTCAAGCAGAGTCTCCAACTTGGGTCGAATGTCATCAAGAGTAAGGTTGGTCCGCAGAAGTCGCATTCCGCAGTTTATATCAAAACCGATCCCGCCGGGTGATATTATCCCCCCCTCAATATCAAAAGCGGCCACCCCCCCGATCGGAAACCCGTAGCCGACATGTCCGTCCGGCATACAATAAGAATACTTCTGTATCCCCGGCAGACAGGCCACGTTGGTTATCTGGTCGATAACCTTCTCATCAATGCCGTCGATTAATTCCGGCGAGGAATAAATCCGGGCCGGGACAATCATCCCCGCCTTGTAATCCGGTGAAATTTCCCAGATGTTTTCCGTCACCTTGACAACACTCTTTCTATTCATAGGTCAAGCACCGCCTCCGCCTCCCAATGATCGTTTTTCTTTTCGACCCGTAACCTATAATATGTTACGGCTTTTACATCCACTTTGAGCGTATGCCTCATGCGATCGATAATATCGCCATAAACTTTTCCGGTCAGCATAAAAGGGGGCTCTTGAGAAATGCTTATCTCACAGCGGCAAACCAATAAATTCTGGGCGTCCTTAAGATATACAACTTCCGACAGCCATGAATAAAACAAGTCTTCAAGACTTTCCGCGGCCAGCTTCAAATCCACGGCCTTTTGTTCGACCAGCTCTTCCGGCTCGGCCGTAACCGCAATCAGCCCGACCGCCGCGTCGGAAAATAACTGCGAAAGATCATTCCCGGTGACAATCAGTCCGACGTCAGAACAAGTATTCGAATCGGTATGCTTATAAGGCATAGCAAAACAATAAAAAAAACGCCGCTGACAAGCAAGCGGCGTTTATGGTATCGAATGTTATTTATTATTCGGCTTTTTCTATGCAATCCACCGGACAAACCTCGACGCAGTGAGGACCGTTATCCTGGTCTTCACATTCGTTGCAGGTGTCGGGATTAATGACATAAATATCGCCTTCACTTATCGAACTGGTGGGGCATTCCGGGAGGCACAAACCGCACGCCGTGCACTCATCGGTAATCTTCATGGCCATAACAATTTACCTCCATATGTTCTTCTCTGTCGCTTTTTTGTTGGAATATAGAATATTCATAAACGTTGTAAAGCAAAATATGCCGGACTCACAAAAAAAATGCCCCGATTTCGCATTAAAAAAAGGCGGCTTCCGGATTCGAACCGGAGAATGGAGGTTTTGCAGACCTCTGCCTTACCACTTGGCTAAGCCGCCTAACAAATAAGCGGGAAACGAGGCTCGAACTCGCGACAGCCACCTTGGCAAGGTGGTGCTCTACCAACTGAGCTATTCCCGCTTAACCTCTATGAATATATATCGGTTTTTTGCTTTGTCAACTTTTTTGCAACTCCCGTAATAAAATTTATATTGCCCCCGAATAAACCCAAGCCTTTAATCGCCAAAGCGTTAATAACCATCTATTCCGTCGTGCTCTGGATCAAGGAGTCCAACCGGGGCAAATACCATGGCACCAGATCCTCCAGCCGGCGACGATATTTGGCCGCCGCTTCCGGATTTTTGGCAACGACCAGTTCATAAAAATAGGCGTCGCGATAGGCCATATAACACATCGTGTCGGCGTAAATTACTTCCATGGTTACGTCAATCCATTTTTTTATCTGTTTGGCATCGCGCCAGATGCTGGCTTGGTACTGCCGGGCATAGGGAAACACCGATGGCGACACATATTGATCGCACCTCCAGAACTGAAGCATGGCATTTCTGGTATCGCCCTTGTTTTTAAGGTTTATCCCCTTGTTATAACTCTGGACGAATTCAACGTCGATATTTCTGACAACTTCGCTGTCGTATGGGAAATACTTTTTATAAACATCGTGCAACTGGCCGTCGAAAAAGAATCCGATAACACGATAGCTCTTCAAAAACTGGCTGTACATAAACAGCGCCCGCTCGGCCGGAGCCGAGGGCTTATGCCCGGTGGAAAATAAAATGTAATCCGGTTCCAGCCCCAGAATATACGGCGTATTGTAACTCCTCTCTTTCCAGGTCGACTCCAGACCCTCAATGGGCGGTTCCGGATGCCGCGCAATCGTCGAATCGGTCAGCCCGAGCATATCAATTACAGTATGCCCCCTTAGATTATAGCTGAAAACCCCAATCGTCGAAATTACCACTTTGAAATTGCTTTTATCTGTGGCTTTCAAATTATTAGCCATATTTACCATTTTTCTAATCAAAAATCTTTCGGCTGTCAAAAAAGAAGACACATGATCGCGGGGAATGAAAATACCCCAGGCTATGACTATTATCAAAGCGGCTATGACCAAAGGCGCCTTTTTAAGCAGGGCTGATACTCCGTACACTAATAAAGTCGCCACCACCGCCATGATCGGCACGAAAAATCGATGCACCTTAAGGACGTCACCGCCGATCAACGCGATATATATCGTGTACGCGATAAAAAAGCATAACAGTAAAAGCCCCCGGCGATGTTCTTTTTTTATTATCAGAAAAGCCGGCAGGATAAATGCCCCGGCTCCGAGATAGTGCCAGAAATAGGTTCCGATATATTCGATACCGTCCGGGAGATTTTCCAGCACCGTCCCCGATTTGGCATAAAACGTATTCGGAACCAGGCCGCCATAATAGTAATACTTAAACACCAAATATGGTGCCAATGCGGCAATATAGACCACCAGGCCGATTGCAATTTGCGGACCTATGCGACGGCGCTTGATTATATCATAAACGACGATAAAAGCAAATACCGCCGCCCCTTCCGGACGAAGCAATGTGGCTATCACCGCCATCGGCGCCGTCATATACGACCCCCGCATATAGGCATACAAAACAAGCGTCACCGCCAGACCGAAGGCCGGGGTTTCGAGCCCCGATACGGACCAGTAAGCGTATGACGGAATGGCCCCTAGAACCAGGGCGACCGCTCCCGCTCGAAACGTATCCTTAATAAAAACGTGCAATGCCAGCATGTATGCCGCAGCAATACCCAGGCTACCAAAGATAACCCCGAATATCCGCGAGAATGACACCAACTCGTAACCGGCCAGCTTGGCCAATATGATAAATATCGTCCAGAGAAAATTCGTGTAACCTTCAACCCTCTCCCCGATATTGAAAACCAGACCATGGCCGTCGATAAAATTGGCGGCATACCGAAAGGTTATAAAGCTGTCATCCTGCGTAAAATTAAAGTTGTGAGCCATGATAATGTGGATGGCTATTCCGGCCGCAAGAAGAAAAAGACCATACTTCGATTTCAGAAATGAATACAATCTGGAAATTAATCGCGGCCCTTGCCCCGGTTTCGATTTGGTCTTTTTTGCCATTGTCCGAATTAATGATTACAGCGACCGATACAAGCGAATATAATGCTCCCCCGAACGTTCCCATGAATAATCTTTGGCCATTCCCTGCTTGACTATCTTGTACCAAAGCCGCCGTCGCCCGAACAGAGTAATGGCCCGTACCAACGCCGCCTTCAGGGCTCCCGGAGAATACTCATCAAAAACAAAACCCGTGCCGGTTTTACTGTTTTCATCGAAGTCTTCAACCGTGTCGGCCAGCCCGCCGGTTCTGCGGACGACCGGGACCGTCCCGTATTTCAAACTGTACAATTGGTTCAACCCGCACGGTTCATAGCGCGAGGGCATTATAAATATATCTGCCCCGGCTTCAATCAGGTGCGCCAGGACATTGTCAAATTTCAAAAAAGTTTTCATCTTGTCGGGATACGTCCGCTCCAGCCTCTCAAAAAGCGCATGATACTCCGGCGCCCCCGTTCCCAGCAGGATAAATTGCACGTCCTTCTCCATTATATCATCCATGATTTCCGCCAGGATATCGAAACCTTTCTGTGAGTCCAGGCGGGATATCATCGCCAGAAGCGGGCTGTCGATTCGAAGCGGCAGTCCGGCTTTATGGAGCAATTCCATTTTGTTGCGTTTTTTATTGGACAGGTTGGCGATGAAATAATTATACGGTATCAGCCTGTCTTTCTTGGGCGACCATGTGTTATAATCGACGCCGTTCAATATCCCGACCAGATCCGCACTGCGGTTTTTTAATACCCCTTCCAAACCCATGCCGTATTCATTGGACGATTGAATTTCACTGGCGTACGTCGGCGAGACCGTCGTAATTTTGTCGGCGAACACAATTCCGGATTTAAGAAAATTCACTTTCCCCCAGTATTCAAGCGGTCCGCCCGGCGCGAAATGAATATCGGGAAGATTCAGCTTGGGATAAACCTCGGCCGGAAATGTCCCCTGATAAGCCAGATTGTGTATGGTCAGAACGGTTTTAATGCCTTTGAAAAAAGCCTCGTCCCGATATTTCGTCTTGAGAAAAGTCACGACCAGCGCCGATTGCCAGTCGTTGGCGTGAATTATATCCGGACGCCAGTCCAATTTTTTCAGCGATTCGAGTACCGCGGCGGCGAACAGCAGAAAACGTTCGTCATTATCCGTATAATCCCGCCCGGTCTTTGGATCGACATACAACGCTTCGCGGTTGAAATATCTCTGGTTCTCGATAAAATAAGTGGGCCGGTCAAACGTGGAATCCTTCGGACCGTATAGTCGGCAAACAACTTCATCACGCCCGACTGCCGCGCCGATGTCAACCCGGAGCTCTTCAAGGTTAAACTCGTCCCGCTTGATAGAACCATAAAGGGGCATGAACATGCGGCAGTCATGGCCGGATTTCCTGATGATTCCGGGCAAAACTCCCGAAACATCGGCTAACCCCCCCGTCTTGGCATAGGGCACCGCTTCCGATGTGACAAATGCTATTTTAAGACCATCCATGGTTATTTTGCCGCGGCTTTATTGGTGAATTTGATATCGGCCTGCGCCGGGTCGATTTCCCGCATGAACGATGCCGCATCTTCGGGGCAGGTCGGATTAATATAGAACCCCGACCCCCATTCAAACCCGGCCATCTTGGTTAACTTGGGGATTATCTCGATATGCCAGTGATAAACGTCGTCATATTCCCCGCCTATTGGCGCCGTATGAATGATGAAATTGAACGGCGGATTGTTGAGCGCCATACGTAATCGGTTCAAAACGTCTTTCATTGCCTCGGCCAGATAGATGTAATTTTCCGTGGCCAGATCGGTCAGTTGCGAAATGTGTTGCTTGGGCAAAAGCCACGTCTCAAACGGAAAGCGTGAGGCGAACGGAGAAAATGCGATAAAATCACCATAGTCGTTGATGATTCTTTCCTTGTCGCTCAATTCCTGACGGATTATGTCGCAAAAAATACAGCGCTCCTTGAATTCGTAATATTTCTTGGCACCGTCGATTTCTTCCTGGACCCGGCGCGGGATAATCGGTGTGGCAATCAGCTGGCTGTGTGAATGTTCCAGCGATGCCCCGGCCGCTTCGCCGTGATTCTTGAATATCAACACATATTTGAAACGCCGGTCCCGTTGCAAATCCAGAGAGCGTTCCCGGAAAGCCCAGAGCACATTTTTTATTTCCTCAATCGAAAGATCCGCCAGATCTTTATAATGATCATTGGTCTCGATAATCACTTCATGCGCCCCGACCCCGTTCATTTTATCGTACAAACCCTTGGGCTCGCGATTCAAACTGCCCTCTATGCGCAGGGCCGGATATTTATTGGATATAACCCGCAAAAACCACCCCGGTTTGTTGGGCTGCGTGCCGTTTTCCCGAAACGCCAAAACCTCCGGCGGCGTGCTCGATTCATTGCCCGGGCAAAACGGACACATCCGCGGTTCCTCCTGCTTGGGGATATTCCCAAAACTGGAGGGTCTTTTGCCACGGTCGGTCGAAATTATTACCCATCGCCCGATTACCGGGTCACGTCGAAATTCCGGCATTTGCTATCTCCCGTTCCCCCTTGAGTTGCCCTTCTTCATGGTCTTCAATCCGCAAGTACTCTTGCCCCTTATGCTTGTTTCGACAAATATCGCCATTTCCTATAATATATAACAATTCGCGCGGCTTATTGTTTGGCCCGGTATATCTCGGCTAAGCGTTTCCGTAGAGCCTCACCCAAAACCATTTTGCGGCGGGCCATGGCCGTTTCAATCGTTTCTATGGCCTTTTCGAATTGATAAATGGTCGTGCCGTCAGGGGAAAACCAGGTGAAATTATCAATTTCGCGCTCCGTAACCAGCGCCCCACCCAGTATGTTACAGGAAAGACCGATATTAATCCCCGTATTTAACAGCGTCCCGATGGCGGTCCGCGTAAAATCACCCACAAACGAGCCAACCTTGATCGAGCCCGTCTCCACACTGCGTCCGTTAACCACCACCGCAATACTTTTATAATTATTCTTTAAATCCGAATTAGTGCTCATCGCCCCGAAATTGACCCATTCCCCGATATAACTGTGACCGATAAACCCGGCATGATATTTATTGGAATATCCCTGTATTATCGATTCTTCCAGTTCTCCCCCTACCCGACATACCGGCCCGATTGAGCAGGCCGTAATCTTCCCGCCCACCAACACTGAATCGCGACCGACATAAGTCGGCCCGATAACATAGGTATGCGGTTCGACTCGGACATTGCGGTCCAGAATGATCGGCCCCCCGGAAGCATCCAGGACCGTTCCCGGCATTATCTCAACACCATCCGCAACCAGTATATTGGCCACATTAATTAATGCCGCTCCGGGATAATCGGCGGCATCGGCCGATTTAAAACAGGGTTCCTTTCCTGCAAAAAACCCGAAATCCTCGGCCAGGCGACCATGCATGTCATTGATGAAATCCCATAGATAATTATAGCTTCCGACGTCAACTTTCATGATTTCAAAAGTTCTCCGGGCTTTATTTACAAAGGCGGGAAGATCTCCATTCATTAAATCCTGAAACTGCTGGTCGGTAAGTTTCCCGGCAACTTTCAACGCCGCAATTTCGACATTGCTGGACATTATAACAACGTCGCTATTGGCCAGCTTAAGGGCCTCAATGAATTTGCCGTCGGGACGAATCCGCCCGTTTATAAGTACGGTTTCGTCGGCGTGACGCCCGTTGAAACTATTAACCGGAAGCCCGGTGGTTTCCGCCGTCAACTCTTCAATTTCTGGTCGACAGAATAAAAATGGATTATATCCTTCAAACAAGTCGGTTAAAATACGGATGGTCGGCCGCGCCCCCGACCGAAGACAAAATACCGGCCGAATCAAACTTAAGGGATACAAATCCTTGAAGCCGGCGTCTTCGAATATTATTAAATTTTTCGACATACTGCCACCGATGGTTTTGATGTTATTGATAACCGTCTGTTTTGCCCGTCAGGACACTTTCCCGCCGTGATATAATATAAAGCAACGGCAGACCCAGTCCGTAGCATGCAATCAATTGCCCTATGCCTATCCATTGCACGGTATAGAGGTAATTGAAGCCCGTAATGGGCGATAAATATAATGCCACGCCGAAGGCATTCACTACCACCGGCGGCAAAGGTGCCAGCACCATACCCAGCTTTTTCGATTTAAGAAGACTGGCGGACATGGTCATTAATCCGGCCAAAAGCGTAAATGAAGAACCAAAAATTATATCTTGAAGACCCTGCCCCCCAAAAATGTTGGCAACAAAACAACCAACCGTTAAGGCAATAATGGCAGGCGGATAAAAAAACGGAAGTACGGTTAATGCTTCAGCCACACGAACCTGATAAATGCCATAGCTGATGGGCGCCAGCACTACCGTGAGAGCGACATAAACCGCCGCGATTGTCCCGGCATAGGCAATATCGCGGGCAGACCTTCCTTTCATACTGGATAAAATCGCTCTTTATGCCCATTTGTCAACCAAAAAGAGAATATTCTCGCCCTGCGATAACTCCCCCGTAATGTTTATTTGTTGACAATCATCAGGTTCCTGATTTCCTGCGGCCTAAGAACCTTCCTTTTATGATCGACATCACATTCCAGGTATAATAAAACCTGGCGGCCCGATATCTTCATTTTCTTGGGACGAGCCTTAATACAATCGGCTTTCTCATCCAACAGCCTGACCCGCACTTTTTTACCGGACATCAAAGCGTACGTGAATTTCTTCAAAATCGACTCGTCTTTTTTGCAAATAACCTCATTTGATAATTTCCGGCCGGTGATGCGGGTATTCAACGTGTCGGCCCGTTTCATTTTGTGACATGACAACAATTTGGCCTCAATACCCCTGATAGTCCGGTGAAATGGCGGGAGATTGTTGAGCGGGGAACAGTTAAGGGAATACCCGATAATTTCAAGCTCCAGGGGGGTAAAATCCGGGCTATCCCCCTCCGTCCCGGTTTTCAGGCAATACCCCCCTGAATTCTCCAGCATGAAATTTAACTCCGAAAGTGAAACAATATCGCGATATGCGGTCCGCCGAGACACGCGGCAGGCTATCGCAATTTCATCGATCGTATAGCTTTTGCCACCCTGCAAAAATCTCGTAAGATAAACCAGGCGTTCAGTTTTGGTCATGAATCACTCCTGTTTTTTTTATCCCGCCCAAGTCTGATCGCGGGATGTTTGTGTTTCATGGCCTTATGATAAATAGAGGGACTGACAGATCCTGTCAGGGTGAAAATCAAGAATTTTTAATTATTAAAGATTTTGCACGGCGTAAAACCTCATCGCGAAGCTGTTTCGGCTCTATCACCGTGAATTCGCCGCCAAACCCCATTAGCCAACGGCTGATTTCCTCAATGCCCGCCACCGTCACCTGATATCGGACGCAGTCTTCGTCAATGACGGTAATCCGTTCTCCGACATGATGATGTCCCGACCTGATTACTCTCGCCGCGGCGCCGTTAAACATAATTTCCACATTAACCGGATCGCCGCTGTAAACCCCCCAGCTGTCCTTGAAATAATCGCCGGGGCTTATATTCCGACGAGGTTTGAAATCCCGCCCGGTTATTTCAAGAAATTTTATCCGGTCCAGTCGGAACGTTCGCATATCCTGACGATTATGACAAAATCCGACAAAATAAAAGGCCCGCTCCCGAAAAACCAGAAAGTACGGGTCGACTTCGCGAACGCCCGCACCGCTTTCTATCGAGTCATAATTCATCTTTAAGGTCTTGTTATCTATTATGGCCCGTTCAATGAGCGGCGAGTACCTATCCAAACTTTCAGGATTGAACGTATTGCGAATATCGACTCGCGTGACTTCCGGTGTAAGAGCCTTATCGCGCCTGACGTCCGGTGTCAAACAGGCTTCGATTTTCGACCGCAGGGATTTGATATGCTTTTTGGCCAAACCGCTTTTATAAAGCGGCGAAGATTCCAGAGTTGTCTTCAAGGTCAGGTATTCATCGACTGTGAAATTTAGCGGCGGGAGGAAATTATTTGAGGCAAACTTATACCCCCGGTCATAATATATCGGCACGTTGACTTCCGACAGAGCCGCGATATCCCTGTAAATCGATCGTTCCGTGACACCGCATTCTTGCGCCAACATCGCCGCGTTTAGATTCCGCCGCGAACGAAGAAGATTCAGGATATACAACATTCGATCATACTTGGACATGCTCATACCCCTAATAGTACTATTCTGATGGGCCGATGTCAACTTCAGATCACCTCAATAGCATATGGTCGAAATCCCATAATTCTCTCCCCAACCGATTTTTTTCTGACGTCGTATCCCATTGTACACCATTCTGTTACCAAGCCTGTACGGATTGGCATAAGGCTTGCACAGTGGAATCTCCGAAATATAGTTAAACCATGGGGGAGAAATGTTAGAATCTTATACCAATAATTTCCCGGAGTCCGTGTCGCCCCAAAACCCGACACCCGTGACACCTCCACCGCGACGGCGTCCCAAAAAATCAGCCCTGGCCGAATCATTCCTTGTCAAATACGGCTTTAAATTTGTCCTCGGTTTCGTCGTAATTATCGTTTTCCTGACCGTCGTCCAATGCGATATCAAAAAACCGGAAGCCCCAACCTGGACCACAAACCTTACCATACCCATGATGAGCCGCACTTACACCATGCCCGAAATAATCGACAAAATTAACCAACCCGGCTTAGGGTTCGACGACGACAGCAACATCGTTTTCACTTTTTCGTCCGATATCGACACTTTCAATATTGATGCCGATGAAATGAGAATTGATGACCTGTCCTTATCTTTTGCCGAGCACCTTGGCTTGATAAGCCTCGCTTTATCTTCCCCGCCCAACCAGACTTTTCATTTGACCGATTTGATCGCCGTCGAGGGCGGCATAATACCGGGAACCGGTTTTGACATTTATTACGACCTCCCTGCTATCGCTGACTATGACTGGGCCGAGGTTGCCGAGGGCGGTTTTTATGTCGTCCTTGTCAACGACCTTGGCATCGACTTGACTCTGGTACAAATGGAACTCGCTGACCGATATTACATTCGTTCCCTCACCAATCCGCCCCTGACTTTTCCCCAAACTATTCCCGCCGGCGGGCGCGATTCCGTCTATGTTGACGTCAGCGGTCAGACCATATCGTCCCAGCTCGCAGTAGACCTGCATTGCGAAACCCCCGGCGGCACCGTTCTCACCGTTGACGACAAAATGATGGCGTCGTCGGTGAAAATGGGCAGCCTGCTGGTTTCGTCGGCCTGTGCCCATATTCCGGAAATGACCCGTGACATCGTCACGCACGTGCAAATAGCAGACGATAATTCAATTATATCCGGCGAAATGACATCGGGGACTGCCGTCGTCAGTATCGTCAATAGTACCGAACTCGATGCCGTGATTGATATCACCCTGCCCGATTTCCGTCAGGGAGGTATTCCCTTGATCCGTCATGTCAGCATAAGCGGCAATCAATCCCGCCAGATTTTCATCGACCTTTCCAATTGCACCTTTGAACCGTTGGACCAAACGCATCCGCAGGATATCGAGTGTCATGCCTACGCGTCAATCGATTCCACCGCCCCGGCCAAAGTGATCGTTTCCGATGACGACAGCATTTCCGTAAATATCGCAATTACCAGCGTTGAATTTGCATCGCTCGAAGGGACCTTCAATTCGACCGAAGCGCAGTTCGACAATGTCGACCTCGAGATCGACTTGCCCCGGGGATTTTCCGAAATTCAATTGCTGAATGCACTGTTGACTCTTCACATAGAAAACGCTTTTAACCTTGACGGCGATATCTCCATTACCGTCGAAGGCAGTAACGGTCAAAGTCTTGTCATTGACACCACCATCGCCGCCGGCTCGGCGACCGAACCATCGGTCACCCTCATCGTAAAAGACGACCTGGCCGATTTTCTCAACCCCGTCCCCGAGGCCATCACCGTTTCGGGAAGCGCCGGCTTTTCCGGAACCGGCCGGATTACACCCGATGATTATCTTTTTGCGACCGTCCATATCGCCTCACCGATGGAAATGATGATTGGCGGCGCCACCTTCGAAGGCGACCTGACTTCCGAAGATATCGATCAGAAAAATATCGACAAAATCACCAACCACGTTCTGGAAGCCCGGGTTATTTCCAGTATTGAAAATCATCTGCCGTTGGGAGCCTCGGTAGACATCTATCTCGGCGGCGATTCGGCCACCATACTGGATAATCCCCAGGTTGTGATTTCACTTTATGTCGACGCCGGTGCCTTCGATGAAAACGGCAACGTTATCACCAGTACCTCGTCTGAAAATATTATCGTTCTCGACAGCCTCGACATTAAAGTCCTCGAAAACCCGGTCCTTTATACGGCGCAGATGATTTCATTGAATAGCACCGAAGGCCAGGCCGTCAAAATCAACCTCGACGATTATATCCACGTCAGCGCCATTGTGGAGGTCGATTACAGATTTGACGGCGAATTCTAAAGGGGGGCACAGTCATGTTGCACAAGAATAACATATTCCGAATTGTCATCCTGTCAACGATTGCCGTTTTCAGCCTGTCGTCATCGGCTACCCCCGCCGGTCTGTCTTCGGCCCGCGCCGTCGGCATGGGCGGGGCCTATACCGGACTCGCCAAAGGCGTTTATGCCGCTTTGTATAATCCCGCCAACCTCGGCTTGTCGGGTTACCGCAATATCGGCATCGAAATCGCCGGGGCCGGAGTCGAGATTCGCAATAACAGTTTTACTTTGAGTGATTACAATGAATACACCGGCGCCCTTTTAACCGAAGCCGACAAAGATAATATTATTGCCAAAATACCATCCGACGGCCTGCGCATATCGGCCGACGCCGAAGCCTCGGCCATGTGCCTTTCATTGGGAAGTGTCGTCCTCTCCCTTAACGGCATGGCCGCAACCGAAACCAATCTCGGACGTGATGCTCTCGACCTGCTTTTAAATGGCAATCCCTATGGACGAGAATTCACGCTTGACGGTATGTACAGCGAAGCTCTGGCGTATGGTTCAGCTGGATTATCCTGGGGCTTTCCCTTAATTACCAACGGCTCTCGCCAGCTGGCCGTCGGCGTAACGGTTAAATATATCTATGGTTTCGGCTATGAAGAAGTGACCGAAATCCATGGCGGCGTCACCACTTTGATGACCGGATTCGAGGGCGAAGGAGAAATGATCGTCCGGACCGCTACCGGCGGCCGGGGCTATGGACTCGACCTCGGCGCCGCCCTGAAACTCTCGGACAGCTACACCTTCGGCGCCGCCCTCCATAACCTTTATAGCAGTGTCACCTGGAACAAGGAAACCGAAGAACATGGGTACGTTTTTTCCTTTGATTCCATGAACGTGGATAATATCGATGATGATTCGCTGGTCATGTCCGAGGACTACTCCGTCCCCATCGACGATTTTTCGACTACCATCCCTTCATATCTTCAGGCCGGATTTGCCAAAACATCGGGGAAACTCCTCTGGGCCGTCGACTGGATTCAGGGATTTGAATTGGCCGCCGGGATTTCCAGCAAACCGCGCCTGGCCTTCGGCGCGCAGTACAGCCTGATCGGCCTCCTCCCTCTTCGCGCCGGGTACTCCACCGGCGGCGGAAAAGGATCCGTCATTTCCGGCGGGACCGGCTTGAATCTCGGTTTCTTTTATATTGACGTTGCTCTTTCCAATCATAGCGGGTTGGATTTTGAAAAATCCAAAGGCCTGCATTTTGCGGCCTCGACCGGTCTGAAATTATAACTCCCTTCATGGCATATATACGCCATCATAGGCAGGAGCCGACTCCTGCCTTTTTTATTTATATGACGCTTCCGGCTCCTCAATACTATATGGGATAATCCCCATAAAGACATCAAACGCCGCTTTCATGTAATCCCGTATCTCATTACCCCACAATTATATACAAACTTTTCCCGTCGGCATCCGCCTTGCTCGAATAATCATCGATAACCCATAACTTCGGGGGAGAATATGGCTTCTTGCATGATATATCGTCTGTTCGACGAAAGAAAACGTTTCTTTGGCCATTTGCTTTCATTAATGCTATTGATTTGTACTGCAATGCCCGCAACTACTTTCGCCTGCCCTCCTAACCCAGCCCTGGCCGAGGCCATCGCCGAAGGCGGGATTTCCATGCCTTATTTCATGCTGCATAAAAATGAACTCGGTAGCCGCGGTATAAACAATGTCGCCCGATCGGCTTCATTTTCCAGCACCGACTATTCCGGTTCTTTTAACGCCCTGGCTATCTTGATTCAGTTCTCCGATAAACCCGCCCAAACTAATGCCGTCTTTTTCGACAGTTTATTATTTGTCAACCAAACCGGCTCACTGCGCCATTATTACAATGAAGTTTCCTATGGCCAATTCGACGTCATCACGGTCAACCTGCCTTCGCAGCTCGGTTGGACATCGGCCCCCCAAACCTATGCATACTACTGCAACAATGCCAACGGCACCGGCTCATATCCTAATAACTCTCAAAGACTATGCGAAGATATAGTCAACCTGATCAACCCTCTTGTTGACTTTTCAGACTATGATAATGATAATGACGGCTTTGTCGACGGCATAATCCTGATTCATACCGGCCCCGGAGCCGAGATGACAGGACAGAATTCCGACATATGGTCGCACATGTGGGCCATTCCTACCTATACTGTTTTAGACGGCGTTCGCATTTATTCTTATTCCATTCAGCCCGAATACTGGTTCGACCCGGGCGATATGACCTGTGGCGTATACTGCCATGAATTCGGCCATATTCTCGGTCTGCCCGATCTCTATGACACCACCCCATCGTTCGGGGCCGACTCCTATGGTATCGGCTCGTGGTCGTTGATGTCTTATGGCAGTTGGAATGGGTCGCTTTTATATCATGGCGGCTCATATTACTATTCGGGCAACAGCCCCGCTCATTTCGACCCCTGGTGCCGGATTCATCTGGGATTCGCGATTGAAAACATATTAACCGAGGATATCGAACAACTCGATATTCCCAGCGTCGAATCCGGGGCTAACATTTTCAGAATTAATATCGACGGCGATTCCGGTACCGAATATTTCCTTCTGGAGAATCGTCAGAAAACCGGCTATGATGCCTATCTGCCGGGAAGCGGGTTGCTTATCTGGCATATAGATGATGCCCAGTCGGATAACGATGATCGCTGGTTCCCGGGATACACTTCCAACGGCCATTATATGGTGGCTTTGGAGCAGGCCGATGGCCTGTATGACATCGAACAGAAAGCTGACCGGGGCGACGCCGGCGACCCGTTCCCCGGTTCGACCAATAATACCGCCTTTTCGCCCTTGTCGTCACCGTCATCACTATCCTACGACGGCGAAAACACCGGGATTGCCATCACCAACATTTCATCATCGGCCCCGACCATGACGGCCGACATTCAGGTTTCACTATCCAGCGGAAACGAAGACCCCGGCGACCCTGAAACGGCCCTGCCGGTCACTTTCGTTCTGGGTCAGAATTACCCCAACCCCTTCAACCCGACAACCCGCATCAATTTGAATTTATCATCCCCGGAGTATGTAACCATGACCGTCTATGATATGCTGGGAAGAAAAATAAATACGCTCATCGACGGAGAACTTCCTTCCGGCAGTATCTCGGTCGATTGGAATGGCCGCGACAATTCCGGAAACGAACTCGCCTCCGGGATATACTTCTATCAGGTCGTATGCAACGACCGGAGCGAAACCAGAAAAATGCTCTTAATCAGGTAACTTTTAATCGGACTTTCGGGCCGGGTTTATTCCGGTCTCCTCCCCCCCGGGATAACTCGGCTTAACTGCCCCCGATTCCGGGGGCGTTTTTTTATCCGGTATCCCGAGCCGAAAATCCTTCGCTGGTAATATCGGGCGGTATAGTGTCGAGGCCTTCCTTGATTCCGTTTTTACGGTCTCGTTTATACTTCATGTGGCAGTGCTTGCACCGCCGGGGTTCTTCCGTGTAACCCCGTTCCGCGAAGTATTCCTGTGCCCCTACCGTAAAAATGAATTCTTCGCCGCATTCGACACAGATCAGGATCTTCGCCTGAAAACCATTAGCCATGTTTCCCCCTCTCCTTGGGTACGGTCACATCCTTGTCACCCGTGGGCTGACGGATCCGATCCAGGAAATGTAAATATGCTTATGCTGTATAAAGGTTTGAATACGTTAAGTCAAGATTAAAATCAAGATATCTACGTTTATTATTGAGAAAACGGCCCTCGGTTTAAAAAAACCGAATTCAATAAGTACATATTGATTCTTCTGATTGATGAAAAGAAATGCCGCCCCACCGTCAATAACGGCAGGCGGTGGGTTCTTCGCCGTTATAATAGACCAGGTCAATCAACCATAAAATATCGACCAGATTGAGGCTCCCCGAACAGTCCAAATCACCCATCCGCCAGTCATAATAGGGGTTGCTGCCGCCCTGATAAACCCGGCTGATAAGAACCAGGATGTCTAATAAATTGCGCACTCCGTTTCCGTCGGTGTCGCCGAAGGGATGAATACTGGCCCCGAATTCATACTGATGATTCGAATAAAACCGCGAAACCACCGCCGGAACGAACACGATCGAATCATAAACTTGGTAATCATAAATTCCCGCAATCGACCGGCCCTCCGTATCGACAAAAACCGACGGCACTATGGTCGCCGAATCGCCCCGGAAGACCATATAAGAAAGCCCCCAAACCGCCGTCGGACCGCCGTCAAAATCTATTTTCAGCAATCCGTTATTGGCGTTAAGATCGGGATAGGTAACAACATAATTGCAACCGAAGGCATCCGGGGCCGCATTGGGCGTTACTCCCTGAAAGGGACACAACGCCACCCATCGGTCTATGGGCATTGCCGGCAACTCCGGGCTATTGCGATATAGCGCCGTATCCGCCCGCATATCGGTAAAATAATTCCACGCCGCAAAATGCGGATAGGCTTTGGCCATGGAGCTGGAATAATATTTAAGCGCCGAGTCCAGAGAACTTATAATTCCGTAAAAACGGGTATATTCAAATACCTCTTTTATCACTCCGGAACCAAACTGCTTCATCAGAAATTCCGGCCAGACGAAAGCCCCGTAACATCGTAGCGGCCCCGCCGTAAGCGAGGTATCGGCGCGGTCAAAAAACAAGGGGGCGAATTGAAGATTATCTTTAACCTCCGGAAACAGGACATCCTCATAGGCCACTGCCGTGCATTCCATCCACCACAGATCCTCGAATGAATCATAGGCGCACTGTGTCGCGTGAAAATATTCATGGGCGCAGACCACCTTGAGGGCACCCACCAGCGTCCCTTCCGGATCCTGGTTTTGATAGCTGACATTAGACAGGTCACAATTGATTTCCATATACGTCCGATAATCGTTCCAGGAGGAATCACCACCGGATTCAAGCCAGGTCCGGCCGTATTCATCATGCCCCATATTCACCAGATATATGTCATACAAACCGTCAGCGTCGGCCGGCGGCTTAAGGTAACCTAAGGTCCCTTGATAATGAGCATAGGCGCTGTCGGCATACAATCCCACTCTTTCGACATAATCGGATACGCCGCTTAAATCGTCATCAACCGTTGAAACCGAATCCGGCCATTTATGAGAATAATGAATCTTGAAATACCCGCTGGGGCTGATATATATCGAATCCAGTATTGGCCGGTAAAAGAACGTCCGGGCCACCGCCTGCTGTTCCGGCGTCATTTGGTCCCAGTAGCGCACCGCTTCGAAAATATAGGGAGTTCCGCTCTTTTCCACGCCGGTTTTCTCGCTTTGGAAAACATCAGGCAGAGTCTTGGGTGCCGCCACCGCCAAAAGATTATTGAACACCTTGTCTCCCAATGGAATATCTCCGGCCTGATAGGCCTTTTCAATCAAGGCAATCGATGATTTCGATTTTTCGGCCGACATCGGGGCTCGGTCTGCTTCCGCCTTATTAAGCGGCATAATCGACAGCCAAACCGCCAGCGGAATGCAAACTCCAACCATGTATATTAATCTCACTTTAACCATCAATGCTTTATATCGGTCTATGGCATGTAAATATCCATTACAAATGTACTTTAAAGACCGTAATTGTCAAGCTGTATATGAATTTGCGGCCCCCTCGACCGTCCAATTAGTTCAAATATTGACCCAGACCGAATGAAACCTGCCAGGTTTTCAACCTCCCGGCATATGCCACGTCTATCCGGGCCGATTCACGGCTGGTCAGTCGTTCCGTGCTGATTCTCAATCCGATACCGACCGACCATTCCATATGCCTAACATCGAAATACTCGCCCCGGTTCCAGGTCGAGCCAAGGTCAATAAACTGCACCGGGCTGATACGACCGCCCGGAAATCTTACATTCGTGAAAAACCTGTTTTCAACATTAACCACCAGATATTTTTCCCCGTTGGAATAATTCCGCGGGTAGCCGCGAATGCCTTTGTTTTCGCCCAGGTATAACTCCTTCTGCCCGTCCAGACGGGTATCCCGGGCATGCCTCACGTGCACCGCCAGCGTATACCACGACAGGGCGTTATTATAATACTTGGCCAGAATGTCGAGTTTCTTTCTGATGGTTTTATCATGATGGAACCACCTTCGCGCAAAACCTTCCAACAAAATCAGGTTGGACCGATAATAAAACCCGTAATTCCCTGAAACGCCCCGAACATCATGCATCCTTGCCCCCGAACCGGTTTCCCATGTTCGCCCATACAAAAAAGTCAGTCCCTTGATTATCGTTATATCCTCATCGCGCGTGAACATGTCGATGCGGTTAGCCTTGATATAGCGTATATCCTGAAAACCGATGAAAAGCTCCCCGTAATGATAAACGCTGTCCAGGGCAAAAACAACGTCGGCTCCGTCATAGTATACTACCGTGTCCATATCCTCCAAATCGGCATATGTGTAGCCCGCCCCGAAATAGACTTTGGTGTGATATGTCCCCCACCGCCGCGCTCCGGATAAAGAGACCTTGCTGCCTTCAATCCATTCCCGACCGACAATTATCCCTTCCCGATAATGATCATTTCGATAATCATACCCCGTGAAATCTATCGAAAAGGTATGATTCGAAGTCAAAGAATAATATGGTCTTGACAGCGTTATTGATTTGGTGCCGATTTCCGGATCATCGTTGGCGAAAAGATTGAGCGACAACTTCCGCCCGAATATTCTCCGGTCATAAAACCATGCCACGTAATAATCCTCATCATAATCCCGAAAGAAATAATCGAATGCCACCGTTTGACCGAAACCCAGGAAATTCGCCTCCAGCGCCCCGATTTTATATGTCGTCTCCCCTGACGAGCGGTCTATCGACGGCCCCCCCGATAACGACCATCGGTCCACCGTCGATACCCGCAATATATTCGATCCGTCGGCCCCTCCAACCAGCTCGGTCCGGGCGTTCCATATGAACGACAACGTCCGCAGGTTATGGGCGGTTTCCTCGGCCAGGTCCCGATTGAAGCGGTCGCCCTTATCCAAAAGTAACTCCCGTTTTATTACTAATTTACGGGTGGGTATATGCAACCGGTTGGCCAGCGAAAATATCCAATGCCGATACTCGGGGTTGGATGTATCGTAAATATTAAAATTATGGATTTCGATGGAATCTATGACCGGTTCAGCGGGAATTTCCTCGGCCCCGGCAAATCCACCGACGCCGACAAATAACAATACTAAAACTATAGGGGCTAATTTTGGCATCAGTTTCTCATGGCCGGCGCCGCGTCAGTTCATTATTTTAATACCGGCTTGGGGAATTATCGCCGCTTTATAGCTCAAAATCAATATTTATGTTAAAAAGCAAGACCGGCTCCCTTAAGCAATCCGGGCTGTTTTCCGATTTAATAAAAGAATACTTAATTTATATGGAATGTTTTTTATGTCCCGGAAAAAGATCGGCGATATCCTTATCGATAAAAACCTTATCTCCGAAGTCGAGCTTAAAAGCGCCCTCGACGAACAGAAAAAGACCGGTCGAAAGGTTGGCCAGATTCTTATCGAGCGCGGCCTTATCACCGAAGACCAGCTTCTCGACACCCTCTCGGAACGACTGAAGATCCCCAAAATATCGTTGGAATCTCTGGTCCTCGACCCCAGAGTCGTCAGTTTGGTTCCGGTCGAAGCCGCCCGCCGTTTTGGTCTTATTCCGGTCTTTAAAATCGGCAACACCTTGACCGTAGCCATGTCCGACCCCCTGAATATCATTGCCATCGAAGAACTTGGGTATTTGACCAAATGTGAAATCAAGCGCGTGGTCGGATCCCATTCCGAAATAACTAATGCCATCGACCAGTACTACAGCGTGGCCGATTCCATGCACGGTGTAATCGGAGATGTAGCTGTCCACGATGACCCGCCCACCCCCGAAAATGGCCAGGGATTTATGGCCGCCGAAGCTGATACACCGGTCGTCAAGCTCGTCAACCTGATTATCAGCCAGGCCGTCAAAGATAGAGCTTCGGACATCCACGTCGAACCCGATGAAAAACAACTGCGGATACGATACCGCATCAATGGCGTCATGCGCGAAGAAGCCTCGCCACCCAAAAATCTGCAGGCGGAAATCATATCTCGTATCAAAGTCGCCGCCGATATGGATGTCTCCGAAAAACGTCTCCCGCAGGACGGCCGCATGCTGGTCAATATCGACGGCAATGACATCGACCTGCGCATCTCCACCCTGCCGACCGTCCACGGCGAAAAAATCGTCATCCGCATCCTCGACCGCCGCGTCCTGAATATCGGCCTTGACCGCTTGGGATTTACCGAAAATATCCTGTCGCGCTGGAATAATCTGATCCGCCTGAAGGAAGGTCTGATTCTCATCACGGGACCGACTTCCAGCGGCAAAACCACCACCCTCTACGCCGTCCTGCAGGAAATCAATTCCATTGAAAAAAACATCATCACCGTCGAGGATCCTGTTGAATATTCCCTGCCGCTCATCAACCAGGTTCAAACCAACGAAAAGGCCGGGTTGACTTTTGCTTCATCGTTGCGTTCCATCCTTCGTCAGAATCCGGACATCATTATGATCGGCGAGGTGCGCGACACGGAAACCGCCGCTATGGCCATCCGGTCGGCCCTGACTGGACATCTGGTTTTTTCCACCCTGCATACTAACGATGCTCCCAGCAGCGTTGGCCGACTGGTCGATATGGGCGTCGCCAAGTATCTCGTGGCCGCCTCTCTGAAAGCCGTCCTTGCCCAAAGACTGGTCCGCACCAACTGCCCCGAATGTTCCGAACAATATCGGCCGCCGGAATTTGAACTCCGCCTGGCCAATCTCCTTGGTCGTACCGATGATTTCAAATTCATGCATGGCGTCGGCTGCAGCAAATGCCGCATGACCGGATACAAAGGACAAACCGGCGTCTTTGAATTAATCGAAGTGGATGAGCACATCGCCGAAATGATTATCAACGGTGAATCAGACCTCCAGATAAGAAATTACGCCTCCCGGCAGGGGTATATGCCTCTGTTCCTGGCCGGAATCGAGAAAGTCCGCCGGGGGCTGGTCAGCCTGGATGAGCTCTTGCGCTCCGTTTCCGCCCTTGAAGGCGACAATATTCACGTTACCGACCCCGGAATAACTGTCAATGCCTGATATCTATGAATATACCGCTCGCACGGCGGCGGGTGAAGAACGCACCGGTCTGCTTGAAGCCGAGAGCCCGGAACGGGTGGCCGCCGTATTGGCCGAACAAAAACTGATCCCGACCGAAATTGCCATAAGCAGAACAAGGCAAAGACTGAATATCTTCAAATTTCTCAAGGCCCGGCATTACGAGCACTTGATAATCTTCACGCGCAACCTGTCCACGCTATACCGCGCCGGCGTCCCAATCTTGAGAGCGTTGTCGATTATTAAAATTGGACCCGCCGACGGGCCGTTCAACCATGCCATCGAAAAAATCCTGTCTCTGGTGGAAGGCGGCAAATCACTGTCGGACGCCATGTCCGAATTCCCGGATATCTTCCCCCGCATATACACCGCCTCCGTCGCCGCCGGAGAAAGCTCCGGTAAACTGGACAAAATACTCGATTCTCTGGGAACCATGCTGGAAAAAGACCTGGCCCTTAACCGCCAGATTAAATCGTCGATTCGCTACCCTCTAATCGTCGTATCGGCCATTATTATGGCCTTTATTGTCCTGATCACTTTTGTTATCCCGCGTTTCACCGCATTCTACGCTAAAATGGATGCCGACCTGCCTGCTCCCACCAAAGCTCTCATTTGGACCAACCATTTTATCAGCGATTACTGGATTGCCATCATGGCTTTTGTTGCCGCTGCGTTTTTTATCATTAACAGGATTAGAGCCACCGAAAATGGCAGACAGTTTTTCGACCGCCTGTTTCTTAAGTTACCAATCTTCGGCGACCTGATAATCAAGGGCAATGTGGCCCGATTCGCCTATATGTTTCAAATATTGATTAAAAGCGGCCTGCCTCTGGTCAAATCGCTTGAACTGCTCTCGCGCTCCATCAGAAATTCGCAAATCGCCGCAGAAATCCTGCTTTTGGCCGATTCCTTTCGCGAAGGTCGCGAAATCACCGGCATGGCGGACAAACTTAAATATTTCCCTCTAATGGGCCTGCGCATGATTCAAATCGGCCTCGAAAGCGGCTCCGTGGATAATATGCTGGCCGAAGTCGCCAATCACTACAGCCAGGAAGTTGATTACAAATCCCGCCATCTGACCGCTCTTCTGGAACCGATTCTGACCGTGGTTCTGGGGGCATTCGTCCTTATCGTGGCTTTGGCCATTTTCCTGCCCATGTGGAATCTTATCCAGGTTTTCAACAAATAGACATATTAAAGACAGACCTCTTAATTGCCGATATTTAGCTTAAAGAACTATTCAATTTTCAAAAAAAATGAAAGGAGTCCCGATGTTCGCCAACTTTAGGAATCAAAAAGGCTTTACCCTGATCGAGCTGGTTATTATCATTGTCATCCTTGGCATTCTGGCCGCTGTGGCTATTCCGAAATACCAGGATATCTCGTCCGAAGCCCGTGAGGCCGCCGCTCGCTCTGCTTTGGGCGGTCTGCGTTCAGGAATTGCCATATGGTATGCCAACCAAGCCGTGAGCACCGGCACCGCCACCTGGCCGCCTCTCGACAGCCTCCGCACCGTCGGAGCCGTTATGGAACAATCTATTCCCGCTAACCCATACCAGAACCCCGCCAACGCCCCTGATAGCATCGTTACCGGTGTCACCAAAGGCACTATCGTCGGCACCCGCGGAGGGTGGGCCTATAATGCAACCACCGGAGAAATATGGTTGAATACCTCCAGCGGTGGCGAAAATAACTGGTAAACCATAATGCTTGACAGGGTATTAACGAACATATACAGGCTTGGCAACCCGGGTTTTACCCTGGTTGAATTGGTTATCATTATTGTTGTTCTTGGCATTGTCGCGGCCGTGGCTATCCCCCGCTATGGCAACTTGACTGAAGCAGCTAAAATCAACGCCACCAGAAGCGAAATGGAAATTATAAAACGCGCCATTACCGGCAACGCCCGGCTGATTGCCGGGGGTGAATATGTCGATTGCGGTTTTGAGGGCGATGTTGGTTTTGTGCCGTCCCGATTGCAGGACCTGATTACAAAACCGGATTCCATCCCCACCTACGACAAATTCACCCGCCGGGGATGGAACGGCCCCTATCTGGACAGTACCGGTGGAGCCTATTTAACCGACGCCTGGTTGGTCCCATACCTCTTCGACCCGGCCACCCGAACCATTACCTCGACCGCAACTGAACCCAACATCGTAATGAGCTTTTAATCGATACAGAACTGTAATTGGGTAACATGACGAAAAAAGCTGAAAATAAAAATGACAGCGGCCGTTCCGCCATACGACAGAAACTTCGCCGGCGGATCGCGGCCAAACGGCCCCGGAAAAACCATTACATCGGCCGAACCATCGCCGTTACCGTCACGCCCGATACCGTTGTCTTGGCCACTCATTTTCGGGGGTTTTTTCGGTCCCGATTGATCGACGTCACCCGCATTCCCATTCCTGCGGATATCACCGATGAGGACGCCCGTCAGGCCTTATTGAATAGCGCCATCGGCGATTACCAGAAAAAATATCGAAACCCATTGACAAAAATCATAATGGGAACGGGCAGTGTGGACAGTGCCTTTCGGGTTATAAATCTGCCCGATATCCCGCGCAAAGATCTGGCGGGGGCCATTTACTGGGAGGCTGACAAACAAATCCCCTTCAAGCTGGACCGCTCATACTATGGCTATCGCGTACTGCCCCGAAACAACGACTCTATCGAAGACGACGGACGTCTGGCTATTGCCGTTACCGCCTTCCAGAAATTGGGCATTGACCAAAATCTAAAATATATTCGGACAGCCGGAATGAATGTTACCGCCGTCTATTCGGAACTTGAAGCGGTCGGATTTATGCTTTTCGGCTTGAAAAATTTTCATGAAGATGAAGTTTATGTCCTTGTCCGGGCCGGATCATCCAAAACGGAAATCGGCTTTTATCTCGGTCACCGACTGACCTTTGTCCACACCATCGCCCTTGGCGCCCCTCCGCAAGACAAAGCCGATATGGGCGGGGCCGCCATCGAAAGATATTATGACACGCTTTTGTCCGAATTGCAGAACTCACTTGACTATTACGCCGGGCTCCATCCCAATGCCTCGCCCCGTACTATATACTTGTACGGCGAAGTCATTTGCCGGGATAATATTCTGGCCGACTTGAGCACGCGCTCCGGTCTTGAATTCAAAAATATCGCCGGTGATTTGAATATCGGCTCAAAAGCGAAACCCGGTGCGGATACCGAAAATATATTGCGTAACATGGGCACAATCGCACTGGCTTTGGCCGACTATCGCCTGCTGAATTTTTTGCCACCCGAACTTAAAGAAATACAGGCCGAAAGAAAATTCTATCGATTGTCCGTGCCCGCAATGGCGTTACTGGTATTCTTCCTGCTTGGCCTCTGGATGTCCTGGAAGGCTACGGCCAATATCGAACAATCACGTCTTAACGGAATCGAAAGTGAAATTGCAAATTTTAAAAATTCTGCATCATATACCGTTTATCACCAGATTAAAAAACAGATCTCCGGGGACAGGGAAATGCTTAAATTGCTGGAAAATAATCCCACCTTCCTGCACCTTAATCTCAAGGAATTGACTCATCTGACACCCTGGAAAATCAAACTTTTACAATACGAATTGAATAATGAAAACGGCCTGCCCCAACTTTCCCTGACCGGCCAGGCCTTTTCCAATGATCCGCCGCCTGAAGTTCTTCTGGCCGAATATATCGCGGGACTGGAAAAGTCGCCTTTTTACGACCGCGTGACCCTCAAACGCCATTCCAAAAAATATGAGAAAGGCCGCTTTGTTGTGGATTTTCAAATCGATATGAGGGCGATAATATGAAATCCCGACACTATTTGACCGCCGCCATCACGGTCTCTCTGATTTTGGCCTGGGTGTTATTTTTAGCCGTCCCCACGGACAGAAAAATAAGGAATATTCGGGATAATATCAGTCAGCGGGAAAAACAGCTCGATGATTTCTACCATATCATGGCCGGTTTGCCCGAATTTTATAAATCCCGCAATGAACTGGACGAGAGAAAATCACGGTTGGTGTCCAAACTCATCCCCAAAAAGGATGTGATGAAACTTTTCGATCTGATAGAAAAAATGGCCCGAAAAAACGGCGTGACCGTAAAGGAAATTACACCTTCGGTCGAGGAACTTCTCATTCTCAATCGACAATTACCCGATGATGACCGACCGCAGATACTGGAAGTAGGTCTTAAACTGGAAGGGACTATAACGCAAGTCGGCCAGTTGATAAAAAATATCGAAGCCGAGAAATTCTACAAGGGCCTGACCTTTTGCCGGATATATAATCATTTTGGCGACCACCCCGGCTCCGATATACACTACGGATTTAAAGCCATTCTGGGAACCATTAAGGAAAGCTGATGCAGGAATCCCGGCGTAAGAAATTAATATACGCTCTGCTCGTCGCCGCCATGATTTATGGCTTGGCCAATATTCCGGGCGGTTCGGACAAGGGGCAAACCGAAGAATTGATTGATGCCTCGACCCCGACTGAAGGCATGCCCCCTTCTTTGGCGACACAAACCATAAATATCGAATATTACAGCTCACTTCCCTGGGGAAGCGACCCCTTTTACCGCGTTTATTCCGAACTCGAAAATTCCCCTCCGCGGCAACAGCCGGTATCCCGTTGGACCTTGAACGGGGTCATCATTAACGACCGGGCCACCGTCGCGGTTATAAATAAAACTATCGTGCGTATCGGAGACAATGTCAACGGCGCCCGTGTTGTCGATATTCAAAAAGACAAAGTCACGCTGGAACAGGACGGGTCCGAATTCGCCATACACATTACCCGGAGTGAAATATGAAAAAATATATTATTGTGCTTATGACTATTCTACTGTCACTGAATCTTTATGCCGATGACAGCCTGCCCGCACTGAATGACGTCACGACTTTAACCATCGATGATTTGCCCATCGCCACCATCCTGGCCATGATCGCCGAAGAACACGGCCTCGATATTATCGTTTCCGGCGAGGTTGCCGGAAATATCTCCATCCGTCTTGAAAATGTGATGGTCAAAGACGCCCTCGATGCCATTCTCATGGCCAACGGGTATAATTACTACCGGAAAGGTAATATCCTCATCGTCAAACCGTTGACGCAGGATATAATCGGGGAAACCATTTCGTCGACAGTGGAACTGGATAACATCTCCCCCGGAGCCGCCATCACCGCCGCTAAAGAATTGCTCTCGCCCAGGGGCAAAATCGTCGTCATCGAGGAAACCGGCCATGCCGGCGTCAAATATGTGCAGCGTACGCCCACGAGATTGTCGGTCATCGATATCCCGGAGGTGGTTCAAAAAGTCGTTCAATTTCTGGAAAGCATCGACATTCCCGAAGAACAGCTTTCGATCCATGTGAAAATTATCGAAACCAATATTTCCAATGAAAAAGTCATCGGCTTGAATTGGCCGACGTCCTTGACCGGCCGCTTCGGCGCTCTTCAAAACGCCTCCGGGTCATCTACTTCGGGCGGCACCACCGAATCGGAGAAAAAATCCCTCGGCCGCCGTGACATCGGCGATAACAGCTGGGAATGGGGAACACTGTCGGTCGATGAAGTCAGCATGGTGCTCGACTTCCTCCAGCAAAACGGCAATTCCCGCCTTGTTTCCGACCCGCGCATTACCGCCTTAAATAATCATCAGTCCGAAATAAAAGTGACCACGATTGTCCCCATCCAGACCATCAACCGCTTCAGCGAAGCCGGTTCTACGCAGGATATCGTGACTTTTCAGGACGAAGAGGTCGGCATCACTTTGAAAGTCGTCCCGCATATCACCAGGGACGGAAACATCTTGCTCGATGTCAACCCGGTCATTGCCGAGATAATCGGCTACTCCGGCCCGGTGGAAAATCAGAAGCCGATTACCTCCGAACGTTCTGTCACGGCCCTGGTGCGAGTCAAAGACGGCGAGACAGCCGTACTGGGTGGTTTGCTCAAAGAAAACGAAATCGAAACGACCAAAAAAGTGGCTTTCCTCGGATCCATACCGATTCTCGGCCATCTCTTCCGGCATTCTTCCCGCGAAAAAAGCTCCACCGACCTGCTGATATTGATTACACCGACAATTTTGAAAAATTAGGCCCGGCGGCCGACAAGATCGAATCGCTTTGACTTGCTGAATAATAAATAAACCGTAAGCGCCAATAGGCCGATATCGCGTACCAATAAATCAATGGCACTACTGCGCGCCTTGGAACTGACCGTAAAACACCCGCACTCCAGATTCACCCCCCGGATTATATTGACCGATATGCCTATAATAAAAGCCAATACCATCATATTGAATATTAAGATACTGCCTTCTTTATAAATCCCCAATATCAGGCTAATTCCGCAAATCATTTCCACCCACGGCAATATCAGAGCGAATATATTGATGAGCGAACCCGGCAACATGTGATAATTATAGACTATCCTCGCGAACTGCCCCGGGTCGGCGATTTTATCTATTGAGGCATAAATAAACACGATGCCCACAAATATCCTTACCACAAGATTCAAATAATCATTGTGCAGAAACGTCTTAATCCTCGCCACTATTCTATCCCCCTTTCGACCGGCAATTTGGCCTTCTCCCATTCCCGCCAGCCTCCGAAGAAAACATAAATATCGGTCCAGCCCTGCAATACCATTTCCCTGGCGAGCATCAACGAGGTCTCGCACTCCTCACCGGAACAATATAAAACCAGCGGCCGGTCGCGAGATATTTTCGGCGACACTTCATCCCAGAAAAGGTCCATTTCTTCATAGGGTAGGTTAATCGCCCCGCGAATATGCCCATACTCATAGTCCTCCTGGTCGCGGGCATCGATAAATAATACTTCCGATGACTGGAATTTGGCCGCCGCCTCATCAAGAGAAATAAACGGCGGATCCCCCTCCTGGGCCGATGGTGGCACAATTATTGAATCCGAACCAGATACCGATGGCCAATTGCCCATAAGATCGAGATTTTCCTGTCTGACAGCATTAGTTACAATGGCCGCCAAGGCAGATATCACAATCAAAATCAGTGCTTGAGCGAGTCGTCCGTTCATATATGCTTTTTAACCCAAAACGCGCCGGCGGTTTCAATAAATCATAATTAATTGGCAGCAAATATGTTACATGACAGTCTTTTTGTCAAACATTAATTTGCCGTATAAAAATACCACAGCCGTCGAAATTGACAGCTGTGGCACAAAATTTACGCGCTCTGAAATCAGAAAAATCTTTTCTTCAACCTATTGAACAGTAACCGCTACACCCGTCGTCTTGGCATACCTGACTCCCAGAAGAATATGCTTTCCATTGAGAATCAGGGTGGTGATATGCGCAAATTTTTCGGGTGCCAGACCCTGAAGGCCATAAGGATGCCAGCAATCCTTAACGGCCGCTTTGGCAAATTTCTCTTTCTCTTTTCTCGCGGGCATGACATCTCCCCTTTACCTGGTTATGTGAGGCAATGGTTGACGGCAAGTTGGGGGCAAGATTTTAAAAGACTTTTCACCACCTCCTTAACGATTTGATTTTATCGTGAGGCTCAACTCCTCAAACTTGATACGAATCGTTTGAGGCGGCAGATGGTAATCTTGCGGCTGACTCCTCTTATTCCCCCCAACGGGCCACGCAACCGCAAAGAAGCAGGTAACTCAAAGATGTCGCATTTTTTGCTGATTTTATTCTAGCCTGTAACTTGGCCCAAGTCAAGGCAAAAGAAACCACGACGCAATATTTGCGAAATATATAATCGAATATTTCAATATCTATTTGGCAGAAATTGCGTTAAGATTATTTAACTATTCGACTTACCGAATCGGGAGAAATCTTGTACTCCTGCGACAGCCCCACCACTATTTCTTTGATAGAAACCCGTTTCTCGTATGGGGTCAGATCGGCGGGCAGACTCCCGACTTTCTTTTTATAACTAAGCCTTATTGCCTCGGCCATTGCATCCTTGGCCTTGGGTTTTTGTGCCGTTTGCAAAGAATTTTCCTTCCGGGCCGCCGTTTCCGTTTGCGCCCTTTCCTTTGCCGCCAGAAGCGAATCAAAATGTCTGTTCAGGCTGTCAATCTGCTTTCCGTAAAACAGCTCCACCTTAAGAATCGAATCGATATAAAACCTCGTCGAATCATCGAACTGCCTCAAATAAACGCTGTCGCGTTCGGCATAATACTGCTCTTTGATTCTTTCCAGCTCGGTTGTCTGCCGTTTGGCCGAAATCGTGGATTTCATGACCGAAATGGCCACAATACCGCCGGCCAAAACCACAATCGCCAATATCTTTAAAATGTTTTTCAGCATTTTATTATGACTCTCAAAATAGACTGCCGCCGGCCCCTGTCAACCATAAATAAAATTAGCCAAAACAAAACCCGGCCCATCCTTGAGCCGGGTTGTGCTTCGGCATTCCGCGAGTTACCTGTTATGACGTGCGGAATACTTCCTCCGAACTGCTTCATTAATATTACAAATAAACAACCGAATGGTTCCGGCTATCGACGTATTTTCAGCACCAGATATACCCATGGCCGCACCATCGACCACCACCCCGTGAGCGGCTTGATTTTACTGTAATTTTTCTTCTCCGGCGGATATACCATCGACACCGGCACCTCCTTGATCCGGTAGCCGCCTTTTAAAACATGATAATGAATATAATACTCCATTTCGTACTTGTTCAGCCAGGCCTGATCGATTCGAAAACGGGCGTCGTCGAACAATGACAGTCGATACGCCCGAAACCCGCAGGTAACATCGGTTCCCTTAAATCCGGTCGCCGCATTAACCAGCCCCGTAAATAACCTTATCATGATTTTCCGAAATAATGGCAAATTGGGCGCCTGTCCGCCGAACAAATAACGCGACCCCTGGACATAGTCATAATTTTCACTCAATATCGGTTCAACCAATCGGTCGATCTCTTCCGGTAACATCTTGCCGTTGGCCGCCATTATGACAATAACGTCGTAATTATTTTCGCGGCCGAATTTTATCGCCTCCCGGATTCCCACCCCGATACCCAGATTATTGTCATGCCTGATTAAAAAATGCCCCGAGGCCAATAATACATCATAACTGCCGTCGGCGGAGCCGTCATCGACAAAGAGAATATCATACTCCCGTTCTTCCGGAAACGCCGCCAGAAGCCTCTTTAATTTTTCTCCCTCATTGTACGAAAAAACCGCCGTCAGTATGCGTCGTTGAGCCATACCTGTACTATTTATCCTTATACGGCGGCCAGAGATACGGCCGCTCGAAAGCATCAATCCGGCATTTTAAATCCTTGACCGATTTAATGACTTTGGCCGGATTTCCCGCCGCAACCATTTCCTCCGGGATGTCTCTGGTCACCACCGACCCCGCCCCGATTAACGCCTCCCGACCGATTTTGACCGCCGGAAGAATCGTGCAGTTGGCCCCGATGCGCGCCATATCGCCGACCGTCGCCCCGCCCCCGCACTCTTTCCATTTCGGGCAACCCATCGGATGCGGATCGTCGGTGAAAACCACATGCGGGCCTAAAAACACATATTGCCCCAGCGTCACCATTTCCAGAAAACAACCGGTGTGAATCCGGGTATTATCGCCTACGACATTTTCATATTCCAGAACGGCATGCGTTCCAATCGATACATTATGCCCGATTTTATTATCTTCGCGAATCGAAGCTCCCTGTCCGGATTGGAAATTATCCCCTATTACCGACCCGGCATAGATGGTTGTAAACGGTCGTATTACCGCATTTTTACCGATCACCAACGCGCGTTCGCCTTCCCGTGTTCCTCGCGGCGGCTGTCCCAGCACGGCCGGACCGTAAATGATCGTGCCGTCGCCTATGGAGACTTTTTCATATATTCTCACGTCACCGAAGGTTTTCACGTTTTTCATAATTCGATCACCCGTCCTCCCGATCGCAAGGAGTCATTGGCTTTCTCCAGGATTCGTACCACCCGGTACCCGGCGGCGCCGTCGGTCAACGGCTTTCGGTTTTCTTCGATGGCCGCCACGAACTCCTTCGCTATAAGATTCAGTGCTTCTGTCAAATCGATATGCGGCGCCGTCATGTCCCCGGTGCGATACTGAACCAGAATGTTATAAACCTCCTCCCTGCTGTCGACATAATCGACCCCTTTATCGTACACCTTGACCTTCTCCGACGGTTCCGTATCATCATAGACGATCATCTTTCGGGAGCCGCAGATAAGCGTCTTGCGGACTTTCACCGGTGCCAGCCAGTTGACATGAATATGGCCGATGATATTATTATCGTACTGCACCGATATATAAGCCATATTCTCGATGGCTTCCTCGAAATGGGCCACCCCGGTGGCCGATACCGCCCGTGGCGGTAAATCCAGCAAATGATCCATTATCGAGACGTCATGCGCAGCCAGATCCCAGATGACATTGACATCGTGCTGGAATAACCCCAGGTTCACCCGCACCGAATCGAAATAATAAATATCACCCAGGTCGCCCTGGTCGATTATCTGCTTGATTTTGCGCACTGCCCCGGTGTATATGAACGTGTGATCCACCATCAGTGTCAGTTTCTTTCGTTCGGCCGTTTCGATCAACACCTCCGCTTGCTCCGACGTGGCCGTCATCGGTTTTTCCAACAGCACGTGCTTGCCATGTTCGAGCGCCTCCATGGCCAGCGGGAAATGGGTCGAAACCGGTGTCGCTATAATGACCGCATCAATTCTGTCGCTTTTGAGTATATCATCGCAATTATTCGTAAGTATTTCGATCCCGGGATAAAGCCTTGATATATACTCCAGCCGTTCCCCGCGAAGGTCCGACACCCCCCGCACCCGGACATCCGCCAGCGCGCCGAAATTCCGAATTAAATTCGGCCCCCAGTAACCACAGCCGATCACCCCGATATTCATCGCCTATGCTCCTAAAAATAATACCTGTTCTTGTCCAGCCGCTTTACCTCGATTATTATATTATAGCGGCCGACCTGACGGCCAAACGCGTCGGACAGGTCCTCGCGCATCATTCGCGTTCCCGTTCTTTCGTCAATATAATATGAAATCACCGAATCGGAAGAAAGTTTATACTTCTGCCAGATTCTGGGATCACCCTTCTCCAGAAGCCTTTCCGCCGCCGAATAGCTCGTCCCCGGACCATACCAAAAACCGTCCGAGGTCGCCTGATAAACGCCGTATAGGTCGATGTAACCGCCTTCTCCGGCCAGAGTATCACTGCCGGCCAGCTCCAGCCAGATATAACCGTCCCGATCCAGCATATAATTGAAAGCCATCGGGTCCATGCTGATAAACGACCAGGCGCGCATTTCCTCGCGCCGAATATCAAGCATCCGTTCAAAAACAGTGTAGGCAAACTTGGGATAATAATAATCGGTTAACGGTTTCTCCCCGGCCGTGAAACCGACCTTTTCACCGTTCAGCGTAACATAAAACAGATTATTTTTATCTCTTATAGCCGTGATATCAAGCCCGATTCGAAACAGCTCGCCCGGCTCCAGCCGGACATCATCGGCAACATAAATTTTAACCCCCGCCTTCTTTTCCGGATGATCCAGCCTTATCTTCCACTCCGCCCAGCCGTCCACCGCCGATGCCGCCACCAGAAGCCCGCCCATTAAAATCAGCCCGGGCCAGACAATCAACTGGCGCGCCCGTTTCCCGTCAAAATCGTCTTTTATCAATCGATATAGCCCCCAAAGCGCACCGCCTAATAACCCCGCCTTGATTACAATGACTCCCAACGCCCCAGCCTTGCCGCCCCAAAGCGTCGCTCCCCACGATACCGGCAGGACGAAAGCCAGGACTAATCCCACCCCGACCATGATCGCATGTGACATCAACCTCCTGTCTTTATTCAATGCCACATAATTTCGTAGAAATTCATATACACCGCATATCGCAACCGCCGCCGCCCCGATCACAAGCGGCATGGCATTAAGATTATAACGAGGCAAAGAATGAAAAACTATGTGCACCACCGTATAATAAGCCGGAATAAGAAACAGGAATAATATCCCTCGTTTTCGCTCAATCAAACAATAGAATACCCCGAACAACCCTGTCACGATAATTATGAAGTGCAATACCCGCGTGACATCCGGACCAATCACGAAGGATTCCTTGAAATCATTGTATGGCTTCTGCCAGAGGCGATTGAACTTTTTCCCGAGTAAATGGACATAACCAAACGGGTCGTCTTTAATCGTATATGACACCGGGTACGTCCAGAAATCCGGTTCCGTGTAGTCCAGATCATAACCCTCATACTTTATCGAAGAACTCGACCGAAAGTTGGCGTCGGAATACCGCGGGTCGCGAATCGATATCTCTCCGTAATACGACGTGCTGAAAGCCACCCAGAAAACCAGTATCAACGCCAACGGCCCCGCCGCTTTCAAAAGTGCCGTCATTGCCTTTCTTAAATTCGCCCGCTCGTCGTATAAGAACCCCGCCAGAAACGGTACAAACAGAAGCGTCGCCGTCGGCTTATTCAAAGCCAGAAGACCAAGGCAGACACCACTCAAATAAATATGTATTGATTTTCGACCCTCGTAATATGCCAATACCAGGTTAATTGTAAGCAATATTATAAGTGTCGTCAGTATGTCCGGCGTCAGGACGCCGCATTGAAGGATAAAAGGCAGGTATATAATATAAATCGCACCGGCCAGAAACGCCGCTTTGCGCCCGAATAACCGATACGCCGCCAGCATCAGAAGTATTATCGACAGCGAATCGATGACGCAGTTGATGACCCGGACGACTACAAAGTCCGTCCCCACGTCGACCGCGAATATCGCCGCCAGCATGATTGGATACACCGGCCCTGACAAGAATATATATTCCTGTGCCTCCGCCATACTGGGCGGAGAATAGTACAACCATTCGATCCATTCGCCCCGGATATGTTTATGCATGGCCGTCAGAAATTCGGCCTTGTGCAACAGCGAATCCGCCTTGCGGTCATTCTCCGGGTGACCGAACGTTCCGCCATTTTCGACATAATCGAGCAGTCCGACGGCGCACGAAGAATAAATCCGTGCGTCCCACATGACCGGCGGTTGATCCTTGGCGAAAATGAATATCAGCCGGATAACGAGAGCAATAACGAAAAAGCCGAAAAGTACTTTTTTGAATGATACATTCGTCGGCATTGACTTATTTCATTTAGGCCGAATGACGTTTGAGCGCGCGATACCAGTCTACCGTCCGTCGCAAACCCTCACGGAACGTCACCTGCGGTTGCCAGCGCAATCTCGTGCGGGCACGCTCGATATTGAGTACCCGGCGACGGATATTGTCTATATCGCGGCGGTCGATATGCTCCGGCTTTACCGACACCCCCATCAGCTCCGCCAGATGATTGACCAGCTCCAGTACGGTCGATTCCGATCCGGACCCGATATTGAAAACCATTCCTTCGCTGCGCGGCGACAACAACGCCGATAGCGTCCCGTCCACGGCGTCATCGACATACGTGAAATCCCGCGTCTGCTGGCCGTCGCCGTGTACCGACGGCGCCCGACCCTCATCGATGGCCGCGATGAATTTGGAAATGACCCCGCAGTACGGATTCGCCGGGTTTTGCTTGGGACCATAGATATTGGAATAACGAACTACCCCGGCCGGCACAAAAAACGTCTCATAAAAAGCGTAGCAGTAATTTTCTCCGGCCAGCTTGGACACCGAATACGGCGAAAAGGTCACCGGGGCCTCATCCTCCGGGATCGGCAATAGACGGGGATTGCCGTACACCGAGGCCGACGATGAATATACTATTCTCTGCGGTTTGGTTTCGCGCGCCGCCATTAGTATATTTAAAGTCCCGCCTATATTAACCCGGTAATCCTCCATCGGATTCCTGGTCGAAATAATAATATTGCGTGCCGCCAGATGACAGACAAAGTTTGAGCGGGCCATAAGGTCCCGGACCAGTTCGTAATCGCACACCGAACCTTCGACGAATTCATAAGGAATATCCGGTTCGATATTGGTGCGACTGCCGGTAAACAAATCGTCAAGAACGATGACCTTTCCCCCCGTACGGACAATGCGCTCCACCACGTTAGAGCCGATGAATCCGGCCCCGCCCGTCACCAGTACCGTCTTGCCGGTAAAATCTATCTTAATCATTTCTACTTCCTTATTCTAAGCGCCAGATATACCAGCGGCCGGGCCAGTCGCCACCAGTCGCGAATGGGACGCATCTTTGTGTATTCACCCGGTCTCTGATGATAATATATCGTTATCGGGACTTCTTTCATCCTGATGGTTTCGCTCTTTATTGCCTTGTATAATATATAGGGTTCAAGCTCATACCTGTCAAGCCACGACTGATCGAGCTCGATTCCCCCGTCTTCGAATATCGACAGACGGAAAGCCCGGAAACCGTTGGTGGCGTCGGTTACCCGCCGCCTGACCAGAATCGAAAAGAACAGCGAATACAGCCGCGTCGTTATCATGCGGAAGGGCCGGTCGTTGACCACCCGCCCCCCTTCAAGGCGCCGCGAACCCTGAATAAAATCAAAATCCCCCGCCACTATCGGTCCGATCACCCGCTCTATCTCGGCCGGTTCGTGCTGGTCATCTCCGCTAAGTATGGCGCAAATCTCGAATTTGTTCTCAAGGCCATATTTTATGCCGCTTCGAATCCCCGCCCCGACACCCCGGTTGACTTCATGGCGGATTACTTTTGCCCCGGACGCCGCCGCCTCATCCGATGTTCCATCGGTGGAGCAGTCATCGACCACGACGATTTCGTCGACGACTTTTTCCCGTTTGACCTTTTCCACCACCCGGCCGATTTTGCCGGCTTCATTGAATGCCGGGAGAATAACCAGAACCCTTCCGTCACTGGCCATGAGGCTCGTCCTTCAACGCTTCCTGTTCGAGCTGTTTCAAAGACAGATGTTCTTTTTTCAAATAATAAAAACCCATGAGCGTCACCGGGATAAATTGCGCGGCATGAAGCACTATCGCGCACGACAGCGCGCTTTCATAATCGATGCCGAAAAACTTAAGCGTCCAGATAACCCCGTAATGATACACGCCGACAAAGCCCGGCGACGACGGTATCAAAATCGATATGGATACGACCACCAGCAATACATAGGACGCGTAAACCGGCAGGTGAAATCCGAATGCATAAAATACGAAAATATTCGATATCCCCATGAACAACCAGAGAAATATGGTGTGACCGCTGACCCAGGCCGTGTGCCGCCAGTCTTTCAAAAAGAGCAGACCCTTGCTGAATTTAATGACCGTATTGGAAATTATATCGGTGACCCTCTTGGGCAAAAAGAATAAATATCGGGTCAACAGCCGGCTGGAGCCTTCCGGCCTTAAAACTATCCCCACCGCCAGAATAAGGCCAATCATGGCAATCGCCAGCGACAGAAAGGCCCCGAATTGGAAACGATTATCGACCGGCAGCGGAACAATTAAAAGCACTACCGACAATATCCCCAGAAGCGCCAATAGATCGAAAACCATGCGTTCGACAAAAATGGTCGCCAGCGACGCCGATTTCGTCACTCCCGGAACCTGTTTTGACAATGAATACGCACGGACAAACTCGCCCAGACGTAAGGGCAAAACATTGTTGGCCATGAACCCGATGCACGTGGCCGCCAGAAGTTTTTTATATGACACATTGGTAATCGGTATCAGCATGTATTTCCACCGCTCGGCCCTCTGAAACATGGCGAACACGACGAAAAAAATGTTTGGAAGAATCCAGATGTAATTGGCGCGCTTCAGGGCCGCCCCCAGTTCCCGGAAATCGACCCTGTAAAATATGATAGCGACCAAAACCACCGAAATGGCTATTCCCGTCATCACCGTTAATGTTTTTCTTCTGACCGGTTGCACTCATGCACCTTTCACTATCGATTTCATAAGTATTTCTAAATCCTCCGCCGAACTGTCCCAGCTGAATTTGCGCGACCATTCCAATCCGCCTTTTTCCAGCCGCGCCCGGGTTTCACTATCCGTCAGAAGTTTAACAATCTTCGAGGCCAGATCATCGATGTCACCGTATCGATATAAGTACCCGGTCTCGTTATCGATTACCGAATCCCGCAAACCCGGCGAATCGGCCGCGATCACGGCCGTTCCGCAGGCATTGGCTTCGATATTGGTTAATCCCCAGCCCTCCTTTACCGACGGGTGCACCGCCATATGGCTTCGCCGCAACACCTCGACCTTGGTGTTGCGGTCAACGTAGCCCAAAAATTCAACCCGTTCACCGAGCCCCAGCTTCACCGACAGCTTTTTTAGATTATCGAGATAATCGCCGCCGCCCATTATTTTCAGGCGCGCCTCCGGAATAACCTCCAGAACCTTTGCATATGCCCGTATTACATGATCGACCGATTTGTACTTCTTGATCCGGCCCAGATACAATATCGTCGGCTTGTCATACTTTTCCACCTTGGGGTCGAAATTATATACCGTTTCGTCCACACCGTTATAAACGATCGAAATGTCCTGCGGTGGAACCCCGTGCGAGGCGATATCGCGCGCCGTCGATTGCGATACCGTATTGAACTTAACCCCCCTGTAAATGGAAAACAGCGGCAGTTCACACAGATAAACGTATGACGCCGCGACAAAATTGGTTTCCCGAAAAATCGACTCCGAAAACAGGTGCGGAATATGCACCAGCGTCGGTATTTTAACGTACAACGGGGAGTAGAACGGAATCTTGTTTATATCCTCGAACAATATATCGAATCCGCCGCTTTTCACCAGGCGCCTTAAGTGAAAGGGCGCCACCATATTGAAATTATAACGCGACCCCCGACGAATCATGTGTATCCCGCGAATCGCTTCCTCCGAAGCGCCGTTTTTATACCCGGAACAGAGCAGCGTCGCCTCATGGCCGCGCGCCACCAGTCGGCTCAACAGCTCCTCCAAATGCACTTCCGCCCCGCCCGCCTGCGGGTTGGAACGGTCTTGCCAATTGAGCGCCAGAATCCTCAAGGCGTCACCCCCGGCGCCGTCCGATCGATATTCTTAAGCTGGTCGAGCTGTTTTGCCACCTGCCGGGATTCCGAATCTTCCGGATGGCGCTTCAGCCAGTCCGTCAGCAATCGTTCCAGTTTGTCGAACTGCGCGTCCTGATAATATAAATTCATCAGCAGACGATAAGCGTCGGAATAATCCGGCCATGTCATCAACACCTGCTCCAGTACTCCCTTGGCTTCTTCATACCGATTGAAATACCGCGCCGTCACGGCATAGTTGAAATATAATTCCTTTTTGCGGTCGGTCCGCGCCCGGCCGATAAACACATCGAGCGTGTCGGGCTTTCCCATTTCGGCGAAAACCTGCGTCAGATAGGCATACAAATCAAACGACAGCGGAACCGTGTTGATCCCCTGCTCCATGATTTTTATGCATCCTTCGAAATCCCCGGCCCTCTTAAGCGAATCGGCCAGGAGTATAAAACCCTGGGCGTAATTATCCAGCAGACGCACCGTGCTCTCATTCTGATATATCGTCGAATCGTTGACCCCCCGATAATTGAACTCCTCGAGAAACAGCCGCCTGGTTACTTCGAAATTGATGTCCGGTTCTTTTTCGTCCGGAACGAGAGTGAAGGCCATCCCTTCCAGCGTCAAATTGCTGTCGAGAGTTCGGCCCTGATACCGGCGACTTTCCGGAGGCACCGTGAAAGTCATCTGAATCGGATGGCGCCAGCGATTGGTCCGAATCACATTTTCCACCAGCTGATCCTGAATTCTGAAAACCGTCCCGCTCGAAGTAACGATGCTTCGCAACCGGTCGATTTCATCGTCGCTCCACGATATGGGAACACTATCCCGGTCCCGCAATTGCTCGATATACCACGGTGTATTGCCCAGCGAAAGATTGATCACCCGTACGTCCCGGCGTATACCATACACTTCCTGCAGACACCAGACGGGGAAAGTATCGTTGTCCCCGTTGGTTATCAATATGGCGCCGGGACGACACGATTTCAGATAATTTTCTGAATAATCATAGGCCATGTAATTCCGCGAACGGTCGTTGTAAAAATAATTCGTACCAAGCGGAAATACCGGCATCAGCACCAAAAGCGATGAAACCGCCAATCCGATATCGCCCGCCCTTCGACCCAGAGCCCGCAAGGCTTCGCGGATAATATCCATTACCCCGGCGATACCCAGTCCGATCGCCAGGCCGAAAAACATGAATCCGGGCGTGAAAAAGTAGTCACGGTCGCGGACTTCCAGATAGTCCATGGCATAAATCTTGTTCTCGCGAGTCCCGTCGGCGAAATTCATGTACAACACCAACCCCACCGTGCACAGCAGTATGATGACAAAAAAAGGAAGCCCCAAATGAGGCCTTCGCCGAATCGCCTCCCAAATCCCGATTAATCCCAAAAGTAGCGGGATAAAGAATTTCCGGCCGCTTAAACCGTACTGCTCGGTAAAAAACCCCCAGAAGCCCATGCGCCGATGTGTCCCGAACTGGTTTTGCCATTCCCCCCGACGGGTAAACATCTTCTCGGTCATGCTGACATGGCCGTACTGCTTGCGTTCCAGATAATTGACAAACTGCGCAAACGATTTCGAGGGATTGTTCAGATTTATGGCCGGATTATGGGCCGACCGGATCGGGATATACACGTGCACCGACCACGCGACCGCCGCCAGGACTATTATCCCCAATCCGAGCTTCCAGTTGCCGTCTTTTAGCAAAATCCCCAGAACCGCCAGAACCACGCCGCCGATTGCCAGTCCCCAAACAAACTGCCAGAAACCCAGAATGATCATGGAAACGGAAACCGCTCCAATCAAGGCGCTTAAGTTAATTTGCCGCCAGACCAGAAGCCCGACTCCCGCGGCAATAACGCCGGATAGATAAACGAAAGCATGGTACCCCTGAAAAGCCGAACCGATAGCGTTGAATGCCGCCGGGGCCACCGCATAAATCCCGATAGTCAGCCATATCTCGGCGTCTTGGGCCATTCTATTCTTGAAATACCGGCATCCCGAATAAATCGCCCAGGCCAGAAGCATTAGCAGACCGATCTGATTTAAAGGTAAATTCACCGGTAACGCCCAGGACCGGCCCGCGGCAACATTGACCAGATATAAGATAAACGGCAATATCGATACACCGAATAATACCAGCGTTATAACCGTCGCCCGATGAAACTTCCCCAAATACAGGACGTGAAATAGAAACAAGACGCCGATAATCAAGGACGGCAGATAAACGGGAAGTTCTCCGGGGCGGGCTGATAACAATATGATTAAAAACAATTCCGCGATAAAAAACATCGCTACCAGCAACCACTGTCGGATACCCGCGCTGTTTTTAAATATAAAATAAAAAGCCAGCACCGGCACAACCACGTACGACGTCAAATGCACTCCGACACTCAATATCGCCACATAAAATGCCCCCAGTATCAATCGCTGACCGGTCGTACTCCCGCGGTTATCAAGGTAACGTAAAACCAGCCAATATACGGCCAGCATGAGCATCATCGACATGGCATAAACTTCAGCCTCGACCCCGTTGCTCCAGTTGGTATTGGAAAAGGCCATGAAAAGCGAACCGGTAATGCCGCCGGTATATATAATAATTCGATTCTGCCATGCCTTATGATCCACGAACCATGACCGTAACAGCCTGACCGCAATCAAATACCCGAACATGGCGGCCAGCGCGGAAAATGCTACCGAGACGAGATTGACCCGGACCGAAATATCCGCCGCCAGCGGTAACCAGGCAAAGATCCGGCTAATCAATATATACAGCGGGTTACCCGGCGGATGTGCCACTCCGAGTATATGAGCACAAGTGATAAATTCGCCGCAATCCCAGAACGAAACGGTCGGCGACTTGGTCAAATAATAAATGACAAATGTGAACAACAAAACGACCGTGGCGATCGCGGAATTTAATAAATCGAACTTATATTGGCGGTCCTGTCTATCTTGAGTCGAATCGTTCATAATTAAACGCTGGCCTTCTAAGCCATCATACATCCAAGACTTGCCAATATAACCATTTTTGCGGAGATGTCCACCACGAAAATGTGAGAAACAAGGATACTCGCCCGCCCGTTATTACCGTGCCAATAATTAAATATTACTGCCTTTTATCCTTGCTCTTTACTTTCTTCCACCTTGTGCAGAACCGTATCCAGAATGCCGTTGACAAATGACGCCGATTCCAGTGTGCTGTATTTCTTGGCCAGCTCGATAGCCTCATTTATGGCCACCTTGATCGGCACGTCGGGCATGAATTCCACTTCGGCAATGGCTAACCTTAAAATATTCTTGTCAACCACGGCCATCCGATTTAAGTCCCAATTCGACGCCAGGCTCTGTATATAGGCGTCGATTCGCTCCATATTTTCGGACGTAAATTTGAACAGGGTCCGCCCGAACTCAAGCGTCTTTTTGTCCAGCCCGCTGTTTTCAGTTAAAGTCTGAAAGATATCAGCACTGTCCTTGCTGTCGCTTTGCTCCAGAGCATAAAGCGCCTTGAGGACAAATTCCCGGGCCCGATGGCGATTACCTGTCATTTTTCAATATTCTTGTATAAATTGACCATCTCTATGGCCGACATGGCCGCATCCCAGCCTTTATTCCCGGCCTTGGTTCCGGCTCGCTCTATGGCCTGTTCCAATGTATCGGCAGTAATTATCCCGTAAATTACCGGTTTCCCGCTGTCCAGCGCCAGCTTGGCAATCCCCTTGGACACCTCCGCCGCAATATAGTCGAAATGCGGCGTATCACCTCGTATTACTGCCCCCAGACAGATGACGGCGTCGAAACGGTTTGCTTTTATCATATGCGAGGCCGCATAGGGAATTTCGAACGAGCCCGGAACCCTCACCACCGTGATATTCTTCTCATCGGCCTTGTGTCTGATCAGGCAGTCCACCGCCCCCTCCAGAAGCTTCGACGTCAACAGCTCATTGAAACGACTGACCACCAGCCCGAAAGATAGACCGGACGCATCCAGCTTACCCACCACTTCATTGTACTTCATATTTCTCACCTAAATTGTGCCGGACAAAAAATGCCCCAGCTTGTCTCTTTTTGTTCTCAAGTATTTGGTATTGTACTTGTTGGTTTCACATAAAATCGGCACCCGTTCGGTCACCTTCAGACCGTGGCCGTCCAGCCCGACAATCTTGCGGGGATTATTCGTTATCAATCGAATCGTGCTCAAACCCAAATCCGCCAGTATTTGAGCCCCGATTCCATAATCGCGCAGATCGGCCGCAAAGCCCAGTTCTTCATTGGCCTCCACTGTATCCCGACCGCAATCCTGCAAAGCATAGGCCTTGATTTTGTTGGTCAGGCCTATCCCGCGACCTTCCTGGCGCATATACAATAACACCCCCCGGCCTTCCTTTTCGATCATCTCCAGCGCCCGGTTCAATTGCGCCCCGCAGTCACAGCGCTGGGAACCGAACACGTCGCCCGTGAGACATTCCGAATGCACCCGCACCAGTACATTTTCCTGCTTGTTTACATCGCCTTTGACCAGTGCCAGATGATTCTTCTCGTCAAGATCGTTACCATAAAGAAACAGCTGGAAATGCCCGAAACGCGTCGGAAAATCGACCTCGGTCAACTTCATGACGTGCTTTTCGGTCCGGCGACGGTACTCGATCACGTCCTTGACCGTAATCAGTTTCAGTCCGAATTCCTGCGCCATTTCATATAGCCGCGGCACCCGCGCCATCGTGCCGTCGTCATCCATTATTTCGCATAATACTCCGACCGGCTTGAACCCGGCCAGACGAGCCAGGTCAACCGATGTTTCCGTGTGCCCCGCCCGCCGCAAAACGCCTCCCGGAACCGCCTGAATCGGGAAAATATGCCCCGGACGACTCAAATCCTGCGGAACCGAATTCTCGTCGGCCAGAACCTGAATCGTCCTCGCCCGGTCCGCGGCCGATATGCCCGTCGTCGTCCCTTTGTACGCGTCCACCGATACCGTGAACCGCGTACCATACTTGGATGTGTTATCCGGCGCCATCGGGTATAATTGAAGTTCATCCAGGCGTTCTTTGGTTAGCGCCGTACAAATCAGCCCCCGGCCGTATTTAGCCATGAAATTAATCGCCTCGGGCGTAACCTTTTCGGCGGCCATGATAAAATCACCTTCATTCTCGCGATCCTCATCATCCACAACGATCACCATTTTTCCGTCGCGGATGTCTTCAATGGCCGATGAAATCCTGTCAAATTGTATCATTTCACATCACTCATTTATTACCAGCCGCTCTTCGTCAATTTATCGAGAGTCAGACCGGCCTTCGGTTTAATATTCTGAAGTCGATAAACATACTTGCCCAGAATGTCAAACTCCAGATTGACATTATTTTTCTTTTTCCATGTCTCCGGCGAGGTCATCCTTTGCGTATATGGTATCAAGTTTACCGAAAATCCCTTTTTATTAATCCGATTGACCGTCAAACTGACACCGTTGATTGCCACCGACCCCTTCGGCACAAGATACACGCCGAACTCGTCCGGATAATCAACTATTACTTCAAGGGATTCCCCTATTGCATTGATATTTAATATATTGGCGATGCAATCTATATGCCCGGACACGATATGCCCGCCGAGGCGCCCGCTCGCCGGCAGGGCCCTCTCAAGATTCACTCTTATTCCCGTTTTGTAATCGCCGACTATCGTCGTTGCCAGCGTTTCCTGCGAAGCTTCGACCGTGAAACTTTTTCTATCAAACGCGGTCACCGTCAGGCAACAACCATCCACCGCTATTGATTCGCCAAGTTGAATATCATCAAAAGCCTTATCCGGGTCTATGGTAAGCGAGCAATAATTACCATTACGGCCCAGCTTCGTGATCGTCCCGATGGCTTCTATAATCCCCGTAAACATATTCTATCCCGCCGGATACCCGGTGAACAAAACGTCATTGCCAATAGTTTCAAAGGCACTATCATGAAAGACAATGGCTCTTTCAATCTTTTTTATTCCCAGGTCGCCGGTGCTTTCAATTCCCCGGCCAATCATTTTGGCCGCCGTAAATATATAAACCTTGTCCACCAGCCCCTCTTTGAGTAATTCCGTCGCCAGCCGGCTTCCCCCTTCCACCAACAGAGAGCTTATCCCAAACTCCCCGGCCTTTTTTAAAAAGTCCGCCAGCGATATTCCATCCTTTGTCTTTTTTATGTACCAGACAATGGGGTTCTTATAATTGGCTTTGATTTCGGCGCCCTCCGGCACGACCACAATGGTGCGACTATCCTCATTTTCGGCGAATATTCGGCAGGTTCGGGATATATTAAATCTCGATGTAATCACTATCCGATACGGATTTTTCCCCTTGACCAGCCGCACCGTCAATTGCGGATTGTCGGCGCGGATTGTCTGCGCCCCCACCATGACCGCATCATGCGTTGCCCGCAATTTATGCCCCAGCTTGCGGGACTCCGGACAGGTTATCCATCGCGAATCGCCCGACTTCGTCGCAATCCGTCCATCGAGCGTCTGGGCCAGCTTTAAAGTCACAAATGGCCGTCCGCTCCGTATAAATTTTAAATACTTTTCATTTAGCCTTATGGCCTCCGCCTTTAATACTCCGCCGGTGACCGACAGACCCGCCTTTTTGAGCAGCGCCGCCCCTTTGCCCGCCACCAATGGATTGGGATCGGTTAGCGCATATACCACCCGTTTGATACCGGCTTTGATAATCTCCGGAGCGCAGGGGCCGGTGCGTCCTTGATGACAGCACGGCTCCAGATTGACATACATGGTCGCCCCTTGAATTTTTCCGAGGGCATTGTTTAAAGCTTCGATTTCAGCATGCGGCAAACCCGCTCGCCTGTGATAACCCTGACCGATAATCCGGCCGCCTTTGACAATCACCGCCCCGACCATTGGGTTAGGCGAAGTGTTTCCTTCACCCTTTTGCGCCAGGTCAAGCGCCATACGCATGTATTTTTCGTCTGTCTTTCGGTCCATAAAAAAACCCCGTTTCTTCGGGGTGTACAGACCGGATATGACTATACCAATAGCCTGCCGAATTCTTCTCCCATCCGGACTATACCGTCGGGACCGGAATTCCACCGGCTCTGCCAACCTCCGGTCGGCTCGCGGCCTGTCACCGCCGGTCGGGGATTTGCGCCCCGCCCCGAAGAATTCGCTTCAATATATATCGCCAATAAAAAAACGCAAGCGGTTTATCGCCTGCGTTTCAGTCATTATCGATATAAATCCTGCGGCCCTTATTACCTACTGCCCGTCATTGAGAACCGCCATGATTTCCTCGGTCGATTCGTCCATCATCGAAACCAACCGGCGCGATCGCTCGGCATCGAGCGTCTCTCCCCGCTTGAGAAGTTCCAGCGATCCCCGGATAGTGCTCGCCGGCGATTTTAACCTGTTCAGAAGATGTTGCCTGTCGTCGACGACCAGAGGCTTCCGGGCCACCGTACGTTCGGAAACGAACGCCTGGCTGAATTTGAGCAGTTTTATCGCCATCGCCACCCGGGCCGCCAGTTCCCTCACGAAATTAATGGCGGCGGCATCATAGGAATACCTTTGCCATTTGCGCTCTTCGCCTAACGTAATCAAACCGAAAGTCAGCCCGCTTATCGTAATCGGCACGATCAACGCCGATTGCACGGTGTCGAATACCAGTGCCTCGCACTCGCTTTTACTCATACGGGTTTCGCTGTTCTCCCGGCTTATGAGCAACGGCCGTTGCTCGCAGGCCGCCAGATGATGCCAAAAAGTCGTCTTGGAAGATAGATTAACCTTTTCCACCTCGGCCCGGTCAAATGGACGAATCGTGTGCAGGGCTCTGGTGGAAAGACTCATATTGCCCGCGTCAAGTGCCCCGATTCGAACCATCGTCGTCATGAGGTTTTTCTGAATCATTTCCGCCGCCCGGTTCAACAGCATATCGATATTCTGAATATCCTCGCTTTCTCTATCAAACGTCAGCAAGGCGTGCAAATAACGCTCGCGGCATTCCACGGCATTCTGGCCCAATTCCTTTTCCGCCGCCGGAATCAGAGCCGAAGCCAGTATTTCGGCTCGAAACAGCCGCCGTCGATCGAAAAACCCGGCCCGCTTATGACCCAGCGTCAATACGCCCAGCACCCGACCCATATTGGTCAACGGCACTGCCAGCAGGCTGTTTTGCCCGCATTCAATTATCAGCGAATCTTTGGATACCAGATCCGACTCGACCGCATCTTGAATTATTACTCCCCGTCCGGATTCCACGACTTTTGCGAAATACCCACTGCGACCGACCGGATTGGAGTGGCCGTCCAGAAGAATATTGCCATTCAAACCGCATGTGTAGCGCCGGATATTTTCCTGACCGTTGAGCATCAACGCCAGCGAAAAATACTCACTGCCGGTGGCCTGATGAAATAGCTCCGATATCAACGCTATCCGGCTTTTGAGCGATCCGTTGCCGCGCAGAATATCAATCAGCTGAAAGTAGTGCCGCCACCCGGTTTCATAATATTCGGATTTGGTCCGGCTGAAATGCCCGGCAATGTGAGACGAAACAACCTCCGAAATACGGTTCAGAGCGATTTGGTCGCGTTCCAAAATCCGGTCAATACCGCTTTTCCAGAAATACATGCCGCCCACCTGTTGACCCGCGATACGTATCGGTAGCTCCGCCGCCGGATAACCCGGCTTGCCGACATTCCCGAAAATCTCGGTGCGATCTTTGCGACTGTCCACCAGACGACGGATATCACTGAAACATTCTGCGCCCAGACCATCATGCGCCGTAAGATACACTCTCCCGTTTCGATGGGAGTATTTCAGCACTGCCAGGGCGTCGAACCCGAACGACCTCGCAATAACCATCGGCAGTTCTTCGAATAAATACTCCGGACGCTTATTACGAATAATATCAAGAATGATGCGACCGGTGATATCGTCCGTCCGCTCGGCCACAGGTTCAGCCTGCGGCCCGCGTCGGCGGCCCGGTATCCAGAGCGATGCCCCTGCTATAAGCAGTGTAATGCCCGATATTATCCCGATTATTTCAACCATCTCCAGATACATCGACTCGGATAAAAACGGCATCGTCCAGAACAATCGTTGGTTGGCAATCAATTGAAGAACCGAAACAAAAAACAGTACCGTCAATCCGGTAATCGAATAACGGTAACTCGCCGCATTCTCCGAAAATAATCTGCTTTTGGTGCGAGTCAAAATGAGTATCAGGACGGCGAAGGTCGCGGCGAAGAATAAATCCAGGACGAATTTAGACACGTTACTTCTCCGATATGAGTCTTATCCCCTGCGGGATGATTTTTTGGCTTCTTATTAATATTTTTCGGCATATCCGAACTTATCGTTAGCCCGAATCCCCCCTTGGATTTGACCGATAATCATGGGCATAATCCCATAAATCAATCCACTTTTAGCCGGCAAAACATTGCTTCATTGGGCGCATCCCAATGGATAACAACATCTTACAATCATAGGCCAATTCCGGCACGGACATTGCCCGGCTATCTTCTGTCGATTTTGAAGAAGTAACGATTCTTTCAAAGATAATAATTCTCGCCATGCGCGAGGGGGAGGAAAAATGCGGCAATGCCTTGCGAAACATTATGCCATCTTTTTGGGACTGACCCTTTTGGCCGTGCTTTTCAGTTGCTCCGATTCCGGCGTCGATTATTACCTGCCGGATTCGGCCGCCTTGGCCTATTTCCCGATTCAGCCCGGAACCACCCACAACTACGTCCTGACCGATAATATCAACGATAATCAGTCCCTGCAAAGACTGGTCATCGGCAATCCCGTGACACTCGGTGGACACCGGTCGTTCCCCTGGCGATCCCTCGACCCCGTCACCGGCCAGACAATCGAACTCGGCTATATCTATCCCGAGGGCGACGCCATATACTATTTCACACCCCAAAGCACCGCCGAAAAAATTATCGAGGCGCCTTTTCTGGCCGGACGTTCCTGGGACAGAATCGATGGGTTGACCGATGAACAGGCGCTGGCGTATGATTTCAGCTATCTGGACACCCTTATCATCGGCTCATACGATAAATACACCGACCAGGATGACCAGGGCGGCAACAACGGCACTAAAGATTATGGTGACGAAGGTCAGGGTGGTTTTGTTATGAGCACCCCCTTGCCGCTCGACAATTTGAACACGCTGAAAATCCGCAGTACCACCTCCACCGTGGCCCTGCCCAACGGCGACACCTATCAAAACTGCCTGCTGATTGAAAGCCACAGCGGCTCATTGACCAACCGCTATTGGTACGCCCCCTCGGTCGGTCTGGTCAAGTACGCTCTGAATATCTGGGAGAATTACCCGGAAGGAGAACTGGTCGGACAACTCGCCGACTATATGTTTTAAATTATGAAATTCCCAACCTGGCATGCCATGGCATCAGGACCTGATCATCCCTTGATGCTATGGCTGCGGGTTACGCGGTGACAGAACTATATGCGGGCAACAAAATAAGACAATACCTGTAAATCAAATCTGGTTGTTTCTGGATCTTGCGGTGTCTTAATAGCGGGAAGCCTTCGGCTTCCCGTTTATATTGATTATTAGATAGTACATCATGCTCTTGTGTGGGGCAGGAGCCGAGCGCCGCGACACGCTCCTGCCATCTTGCACCATGCGCCGTAATGTGCGCGGCTGGTGTCTGAAGTAGCGACTGTCTTGTTTGTCAAGCGGTTTTGGGGTTCCAATAATCTCCTTTTGC
>CALAMC010000088.1 GCA_937925655.1 uncultured candidate division Zixibacteria bacterium
ATCCTTAAATTCAGTTGATTCGGCCACCAGTCACGATTGGAAGTACCGCGGCCCGCAGTCGGGCTGCCGGTCATGCCCGTCACCGGGCATTTTCCCGTACCATCCTTGTTTTGGTTGGTCATATTGCCTCCTTTATTTAAAAAATGTTAATGAGCCTGTTGTCGAGTGCCGAAAGCCATTCTGCCCGTTGCGTGAGCGATATTATTCTCATTCAACCCATGAAAACGAGGGGCAGAAATCATCTAATATTAGACATTATACAATCCGCGGACAAAAAAAATCAATTCTTTTTCCGCCTGCCTCGCATTATCACCTGAAATTCCGTAATCTCGAAGTCCTTGAGTTTTTCCTTTCCTTTGACTTCCAGCTGATCCCAGGGAATATCATAAACATCACCGGTGTCAGTGTCAACGAAGTGATGGTGCTTCTCGATGTTGGGATCAAAAACAACCGCGCCTTCCTTAATCGTCTGCATCCCCAGAAGCCCCTTTTCGACGAGCAGATTCAACGTGTTGTAAACCGTGGCTCGCGAGACAGTGGGGCACTTCTTACGCGCATAGCTTAAAACATGGTCCGCGGATGGGTGCGTTTTACTTTTCAACACGTATTCAACAACGGCAATCCTTTGAGGGGTGGGTTGAATACCACAATGTCGCAAAATCGAGATGGCATCTTTCATTGAATTAGAATATATATTTATTTAGACAATGTCAAGACAAATATGCATGGCCGGCGAGAAAAAACGCTTTTTGTGGTTCCACAAAATCAAATCTTCGGACCGGACAATCAGACAGGCAACCCAACCGGCTGAAACATTACTCTATCCTTGTTCGTCTAATAGGCAAACGAGAACGGGGGCGGTATGAGTATTCGGAGGTGGCAAGTATAAATATCCCTTACGCTTGTCAGGATAACGATTTTCCTATTGCTGGCATATGGCTCGGCGTATGCCGGTTCTTTCGGTCTCACCAGCAATGATTACGGCATCAGTTTCGGCAACGCTCCGGTCGGGCACGGACTAAGGATCAACGTCGTGGACCGCAATGTCGAGCGGGTTGACGGGATCAATTTGACTTTCTGGGTACCGAAGGGAAAAAACGCCAATCCTCTTTTTGAGATGAACGGTGTGGCGGTGGGACTGATCGCCCCGTGGGTGCACAAACTGCAGGGAGTTGGCATTGGCGGCATTGGCCTGGCCGCGGATGATATCACCGGACTGGCGGTCGCCGGTCTGGGAATTGGTACCGACAGAATGACCGGAGTCGGTATCGGCGGTCTGGGTATCGGCGGGGATCATCTGACCGGACTGTATGTGGGCGGGCTGGGAGCCGGCGGTGATGTTCTCGAAGGTCTGTTTGTTGGCGGCCTTGGGGTTGGCGGCAATCGAATTAAAGGATTCTCTGTGGGCGGACTGGGGGTCGGTGGTGATTTTCTCGAAGGCCTTTTTGTGGGCGGCCTTGGAGTGGGCGGTGACCATCTCACGGGTTTACTTATCGGCGGTCTGGGGGTCGGGGGCGACGAGCTCACGGGAGCGACTATCGCCGGTCTCCTCATCCGGGCCGATGAGCTTCGGGGGGTTCATATCGCTCCCTGGGTTCATGCCCTGCACGAATCACGCGGCGTATCGATTGCGGTATTTAACTATTCAAACGAACTGCACGGCGTTCAGTTGGGGGTCCTGAACTGGGCCGGCAACAATAAGGGAATCCTGAAGCTACTGCCGCTGGTGAATTATCACAGGTAAGAGCGCCTTCTGCACTATAAGCTTTCTCAATGCATCGCCATCGTGCATTGGTCTCAACATATAAAATTTCCGGGAAACGTCAGTCCATTTCCTTGACGACATCGACGGTTGAATCGGCATCGTTGCGGGTAATCGCGAAACCCTTCTTCTGAAAGACCGAAACCATGGGGTAGTTGTCCGTCGTGGTTTGGGCAACAACTCGCTTGAGCCGCCATTTTTTCGCGATCTCCAGACTATAATCGGTCAGCATGCTGCCGATTTCTTTTCCCTGCCAGGCGTCGGTAATAAGAATGGCATACTCCACCGATTCATGGTCCGGATCGGCAATCAGTCTGACAACGCCGATCAGCTTCTTCCCGCCGGAATCGGAGATCTCGGCGACGATGGCGATTTCACGGTCATAATCGATATAACAATAACGAGTGGCCACGTCATGCGATGCCCATTGGAAAAAGTAGCGGAATCGCGAATATATGGTTTCTTTCGAGCAACTGGCCAGCATATCCATCCAGAGTGGTTCATCTTCGGGTTTGATCGGACGGAAAGTGATTTGCGTGCCGTCTTTCAATTCCACCACTTTGACATATTTTTCGGGGTACGGCCGCAAGGCGAGGTGCGAATAGGGCTCGATCACTTTGCCGATGGCGTCGCGGTTGACGACGATGCGGGCATCCAGCGCAATTACTTCGTCAGGATTAACCAACAGGGGGTTGATATCGAGTTCTTTGATCTCGGGATAATCAGCGGCCAGATAGGACAACCGAATCAGGACTTCGAGAAGCTTATTGATTTGCACGGCCGGGCGCCCCCGATAGCCTTTGAAAAGAGGCCAGATGCGTAGTGATTCCAGCATGCGCCGGGCGAGCCGTTCATTCAGGGGAGGGAATCCGAGGCAACGTTCACCCATAAGCTCGGCCACGGTTCCCCCCATTCCGGCCATCATAACGGTTCCGAAGACGGCATCGGACTTGATACCGAGGATCATTTCAATACCGCCGCTATTTTTTATCATGGGCTGGACAGTAGCACCGTCGATGCGGCTTGTCGGGCAGGCCGCGGCGGCGTTGGCAATGATCTTTTCGTAAGCGGCAACCACTTCCGCTTCATTTTTCAGATCGAGGACGACACCGCCGACATCGGTCTTATGCGTTATCTCCGGTGAATTGATCTTGAGGACCACCGGGTATCCAATTTTGGCGGCAATGGCAGCGGCTTCGGATGCCGATGCCGCCGGAAGCGGCCGGGTGACATTGATGCCATAGGCCGCCAACAGGGATTTGGATTCGGTTTCCGTCAGGATACCGCCGCGGGCAAAAGCCCCGGCCATGTTCTCTTTGTGGAGTTGTTCTCTGTCCCAGTCAAACTGAACCGGGATGTCTTTGGGGGTTTCATAGAGGGTTTCCAGATTTCGGGCGTAACTGACCAGTGTCATGAAGGCTCGGACGGCCTGTTCGGGAGTCCGGAAGGAAGCTATTCCGTTATCGACCAGAATGCCGATGCTTTCACGCATGGTGGCGCCACCGAGCCAGGCGGCCAGAATCGGCTTGGGCGTCGTCTCGGCGAGTTTGCCGATGGCTTTGGCCGCCGCAGTCGGGTTGGTCATGGCTTGAGGGGTCAGAATCACCAGAACGGCATCGACCGCCGGATCGCCAAGAACAATCTCGGCCGCCCGGGCGATACGTTTCGAGTTGGCATCACCGAGCACGTCGACCGGATTGCCGTGCGACCACGAAGGCGGAAGATTTTTATTCAGTTCCGCCATAGTTTCGGATGAAAGTCTGGCGAGGCGGCCATGACAGGCTATCAGAGTGTCGGCGGCAATCACCCCGGGCCCACCGGCATTGGTGATGATGGCGAGTTGCGAACCGCCGGGCATTTTACTGCGGCCGATGAGCTCGGTGCAATCGAAAATATCACCGGTATCGAAAATCCGGGTCACCCCGACCCTTTGAAAGGCGGCATCATAGACGGCGTCCTCGGAGACCATCGCTCCAGTATGCGACGAGGCGGCGGCGGCCGATTCGGGAAATCGCCCGGCCTTGAAGGCCAGAATCGGTTTGCTCCGGGCAAAGGCGCGAGCGGCGGTCATGAATCTTCTGGCCCGAGTCAGTGATTCGACATACATGACGATGGATTTGGTGTTGTTATCCTCGCCGAAATAATCGATAAGGTCACCGAAGCCAACGTCGAGGCTGTTACCGATAGAAACCAGATAGGAAAAACCAATTTTACCCTCGATCGCCCAGTCGAGCACCGATGTACACAGTGCGCCGGATTGCGAAATAAAGGCGACGTGTCCGGGCCGGGGCATCGATGAGGCAAAGCTGACATTCAAACGCCGGTTCGGGACGATTATCCCCAGGCAGTTGGGCCCGATAATTCTCATATCATCGAAACGAGCGGCCTCGGTTCGAATCTGTTGTTCGAGAGCGGCACCGGCTTCGCCGGTTTCCTTAAATCCGGCGGATATGATGATGACTCCGCGGATACCGGCCTGACCGCAACCGGCGACTTGCTCCGGGACGTCTTTGGCTGGAGAGCAAATGACGGCCAGGTCGGGGGTTTTCGGCAGGCTGGCAACGTCGGGGTAACAGGGAACGCCCATAACGGCTTCGCTGTCGGGATTGACCGGATAAACGACGCCCGTGAAACCGCCGCCGACAAGGTTTCCGAGAACTTTACCGCCGACGCTGTTGGGATTTATCGTAACGCCCAGCAGGGCGATTCTATGGGGATTAAATATTTTATCGAGTCCACGTGCGCCCATTGTCAATCTCCTCGCATGAGACCAAAAGTCAATCCAAAGTGCCGTTTTATCCGCATGGATTTTAAGCACACCGCTTCATAAAGTCCAGCGCAAAAAGCAAATATTGTAATCCCTTAAGGGGTGGGGAATTGGGGGGGCAGTGAAAATGACTTATGTGTTGCGATTTCAGAGATTTGCGGTTATTATCAGGCAGATCAACAGATCTACTCTTTATTAGGTGGATGGATTATGATGTGTATTATGGTGGTCGGGATGTCGTCTATGAGGATGGATGATGCGGTGTTTAGGAAACCCGACATAGAATGTCGGGCTACCCGGTTTTAATATGGCCCAAGGTTTGGGCTTCTTTTACCTGGCTGAGGGCACTGAGGATTTTAAATTTTGGCACTTCCTTGACGATTTTGCGATAGAAATTGAATGATTGGGGATCACGCTAAATTAATATAAGAAGGGCATAATTTAATCACAACGGAAATACTACAAATTAAAAGCGCACCCTGCCGGGTGCGCCCGGGTAAAAATGTGGGGTTGACCCCGGTTGAAGCGAACCTCACCGAAGTCACAGATATTGACGAGCCAGCCGGGCATTTGTTTAATAATTCTTAAAAAAATG
>CALAMC010000089.1 GCA_937925655.1 uncultured candidate division Zixibacteria bacterium
TTATCCGTAAAGCAGTCCCCGCCATACCAGTCCTGCTTCCTGATCCAGGATGTAATGCCAAAAGAAGCTATATCCCCGACACCAATCCAGAAATTGGCTAAATCAGATCCAGCCTCATTCCATGAATACAGCCCATACGGGTCGATGAATCTTGTCGGGCTGCCGTTGGCATACCGGTATAAATTATAATCGCCACCCTCCAATCCCAGTGGGTCCGCCTGATAGTATATACCCAATTGCGGGCTGTAATACCTGTGCCAGTTATAATAAAGGCCCGTTTCGTCGTCGCATACCTGACCCGGAAAACGGCCGTCGTTGTCCGTGGATACGAATTCTTCATAGATTTCCCCGAACGGATACCACTTCGCCCGCCAACGGATGGTTTTGGCCGAATCGACCAGCGCCATCGGCGTGCCGAGATGATCGTTTATGACATACTGGATTCCCTCGCCCGCCGCCGAACCGACCCGCGCCAGCAACTGCCCGTTAAGATAAACGTAATCCCTGTCCCAGCCGCCAGTCTCGCCATACTCGGTCAGAATCCGACCATCATCACCGGGGATAAATTTGGTCACGGTGCTCCCCGCAACTACTTTCTTTATCCTCCGCAACCGGCTGTCATACGAATAAAAGGCAGTCGTCCCGTCGTCAACGCCTACCAATGTCCCGGCATCGCTGTACTGGAAGGTTGTCGTATCAAACCCTCTGATTGCCTGAATGACGTTCCCCAAAGCGTCATACGAAAGCGAAAGGTTATGGGCCCCGGTAACCTGCGTCAGGCGGTTATTCGCATATGAATAAACGCACGTATCCACGGTGCTGTCGGTAAAGAATATGGCCGTATCTCGATTTCCGTTGCCGGAATAGATATATTTCTGCAGCGTATCCGGGTAATCCCGACTGCGGGCTTCAATCAGGCGGTAAACATCATCATAGACAAAACCCCTGTTGGCCAGACTGTCCAGCCCGTTGGTTATGCCGATTATGTTATCGGCCGCATCCAGTGTATATAAGATGCGGGAAATGGAATCCGGCATGGTGCTCACCGAATCGACCCGATAGCTTGAATCCAACCCGACCGAAAGCTTGATACCATTGCCCAAAATCCAGGCTTCGGCGTCGCCGAAAGGAGCATATTTAATGCTGTCTGCCAGAGTTGTCCAATTGCCGCCGGAATACAAACTCACCCGGATGATATTATCAGTAGAATCATAATCATAGGCGGCCATCCTGCCGGTCGGGTAGGTCAGCGTATCCATCTTGCCGTTTTTATCATAATGATAGCCGGTCGTATAAATCGCCGTATCCGAAGCAATACGCCGATACTCCCGAATAACCCGGCCTCTGGAGTCATATTGATATTTAACCCAGCCGGCAGCGGTGCTGTCCATATACAGCCGCCCTTTGCCGTAGGGATACTCCGTCCCGTCGTAGGTATATCGAATGTTTTGCGAATCCGGGAATAATACCGAAATAAGACGATTCAGCGCATCGTATGAGTACGATATCGAGTCGCCTGCCGCATTTTTCTCCCAGACAAGGTTATCGGCCGCGTCATAGCCATAGGTCGCAACACCGGTAACTGCGCAGCTGTCGTATATAAGCCGATCCTTATCATCGTATTTATAGACATATTGGTTGTCATCGGGGTCAATGACTTTTATGACATTGTCGTGTTGGTCATAAAAGTATTGCGTTTTGATGCTGTCGCCCGCATTCAGCTGGATGACTTCTGTTACCCGGCGCAATGAGTCTATCCGTGATACCGTTTGATGCGACAGACCGTCCCATACCGTATCCACCGTTCCAACCGAGGAGTAACTGTAGCGTGTCGTATCCCCATATAACCCTGCTACTTCAATCATCTGGTGCTGGTTGTCGTATCGGAATGTTGTCTGTCTGCGTAATAGGCCGCCATCGGTATAGACCTTTTCACTGACGCGGTTGCCGACCGAATCATATTCGTACGCATAGCGCGACCGCAGAGGATTAACAATCGAATCAAGGTATCCGGCCGAGCTAAAATACATCGCAATGCCGGTGCCGTCCGTTCGTGTGAAAGAGGTTATATCGCCGTCAACATTATAAGTGAATAAATGACGGGTGCTGTCGGACATCCCGGATTTAAATAATATTCCGGTCATCCGCCCGCGAACATCAAAGGCAAATCGAGTTGTATCTCCGGCCGATGACCGGATCCAGGTCCGATGACCGAGTTCATCGCGCTGACCGTATTCCGTCGTATCGCCGTTGGCCAGAATTTCATATTGCAGATCACCGTTGCCGTAATAGACGTATTTGACAGTATCGGCGACGTCCCGCCGCGGGCCATCGGCTTTGATCAGTTGTCCAGCGGCATTATAATTATACCAGGAAGTGTCATTAAACTTATTGGTCGCATTTCTCCAACCGGTTTCCACCAATTTTGTGATATTCCCGTGAGCATCATAGGTGAACAGCAGTTTATCATAATCATTGGTTTTGCCGATGCTCGCTCGCTGTTCATAGACGGGACTATTAAATGTTGAATCGTAGCCCCAGGTATATCGTTGTTTTGTAGACGTATTGGCCCCCAGCACAAGCCCTATAATATTCCCACGAGAATCGTGCCATATTGAATCCACCGCACCGTTGGCATAGGTTACTACTTTCTTCATCCCGTTGGCGTCGTATTCGTACTTGGTCGCGCATTCGCTGCATTCCGCGTTTTCTCGACTGACTACCCGACGGGCGGAACCGTCATAAGGCTGGATAATACCATATTGACTGCCATACAAACCATTTTGGATTGTAATCTCACAGAATGTGGTTTCGGGTATCGGCCCTGGGTTGCACGGCGGTGATTGAACTCCCGGGTGGTCCCAGTCAAGATCCACTTTCTCATATCCATCAGCCCGATAATAGCTGACGGCCAGTCCGGAAGTATCATATGTATAGTGTCTGGAAATGCCGTCTGACGTTGTCGCAGCAACGACTTGGTGGGAATCATACGCACTGTCTCCGTACGTATAGGCTTCGAAAGATCCATCGGCATACGTTGCCTTTCGCAACAGGCTGCCGGTCGAATCATATTCATAATTGACAAGAGTGTCGCCCGTTGACGAGAATACGTTTGTCAGAGCGTTGTCCGAATAATCGAATAAAAGCTTACGCCCGGAGCTGTTTTGAATTGAGTCGAGTCTGTTATCTGAATAATACAGTCGCGTCAGATTATCGGAGAGGTCTTTCAAAGAATCCAATTCACCAGTGTTCCGGAAGTATAGCCTGGTGTCGTCTTGCCGCGCCAGTATGCATACTCCCGTCGATGTATCCACTGTGAATCTATATGGCACCCCTGGCGGTACACTGTACCGCACTTGCTGTGTTGCCCCCTGTACCAAGTCGTGTCGATTTATAAGAATCTGCCGACCCGTGGGTTCAGTAAGATAATAATCGCCTGAACCCGTATCGATGCTTAGCTCATACTCCAGACTATGGCCCCAGCCTATACCCATCGCTTTTGGATCGGCAAAGGAATAACTGTTATAATGACGGGATAGCGTAATAGGCAGACCGAGATCGGACCCCAATATTACATCATTTCGTACGATGTATATATTTCCGTTTGTGACATTTATGGGGTCGCCGATCCGCGCCTGGCAGGGGATCGGCCCTAATTCGTTCTCGTATGGGATTAAAAGGGAAAAAGACGAACCCAGGGGTAAATCGATCGGATTATTGATTATCATGGTATCGGACGTGCACCCGCATTCGTCGTATCCCTGTCTGGCCCGCTGCCACGCCCTGGCCCAGAATTTAAGTTGCTGACTACTGGCACTTACGGTAACCGAATAACAATTGCTCCCGCCAATCGTCGCGCAGATGGCATAGGCATCCCAGGGAAGCGCCGACATAGTGTTTGAACCACCTGCGCTTTCCACCCTGTAATTATCCACCCGGGCATATACCGTCGCGTTAAAACAATGGTTTCCATAAGTATGAAATCCTTCGGCTTCATGTGTCACAATGAAAGTAAGCCGTTTATAAAGAGGACTTGTCATGATGGTGTCAATTTGTACCAGGCTTGCCGTAAGGCCTTTAATCCTTGGCAGGCAACGGTCTCCTATCGGTGTTGACGGCGATAATCCGCCGCAATAGTATGCCGTCAGACTTGTGCATTGCTGGGTATCCGCACGGACAGAAAAGGCAATAATGGATATCCCTGAATACAGCACAAATAACCAAATGAATTTGGATATACTCAATCCTATCTTAGGCCTCTTCGAAACGACTGCGTCTTGCTTCTTTGCAAACTGCCGTAGTAGGTGCTCAACATTCTGGATCAGCCGAAAATAACCTTCGGCAAAAGTCAAATTCCGTTGTGACGCCAAAATGTCCTCCTTTTCCATTGCCCCTTTAAGGCAAGATGATCCACCATTGGATAATTACCCCGAAGACTTTATTCGTAACACGTCTATCAAAATACGTTTAATCGCATTTCATTCTGAATCGCGGCCGGGTTAGATACCCCAACTATTTAGCCATTGAAGGCTTTGCCGCCAAATACGAAAAAAGAATATGAAATTGCCTCGCTATGAACACAATCATAATCGGCTCTATTATACCTGTTATCCTCCCTTTATGAATCAGGGTTGAACAGTGCCAATATAATTACTATAGAAAATAAAAGTCAATAACAATATTCCGATTAGTGCATAATTATTAGTGAAATGATGAGCCCGGCAATTGCGCCCGCAATAGTTAAGAGAATATTATGGCCGAATCACTTGTGATTGTCAATACCTGTCATTATATGTACTTAGTATCCATAGAGTTTAATAAATATAGTGCGTATGATTGAAATTATTGCCTTCATTACTCCATCTGTCCGATAATCCTAAAACTGCCGATCGGAATACCTTGAATTGAGATATTTATTCTGTTTTCCTTCATTTGATTCCTAATCGAGTTAATTTCAAAAGTTGTGGAAATTGAAAAAAAAGTAGCGTAGCCTTTCGGTGGAAACTTA
>CALAMC010000090.1 GCA_937925655.1 uncultured candidate division Zixibacteria bacterium
TTCAGCATAAATACCAAAGCCCCCTTACCCAAGGGGGCTTTCGGTTTTTATAGAATGGATTTTTAATTAACCGCGAATGATTTTCAGAATCTCTTCGGTTCGTTTTTCCAGAATCTGTTTGGAATCGGCCTCGATATTGAGCCGAATCAAAGGTTCGGTATTCGACGGTCGCAGGTTGAACCAGAAATCCTTTTGATAAACCGTCAGCCCGTCGCTTCGGTCCTGCTCGGCTCCGGCAAAAGCCTCGGCCACTTTTTCGATAACGTCCCGCGGCGAATCGACCCGGGTGTTAATCTCGCCGGAACGGAAATAGGGGTCGATGGCCCGGATGATTTCATGAAGCGGTTTTTCATTCTGGCTCAAAAGTTCCAGGCAGACCAGAAAAGCCACCAGCCCGGAATCGGCGAACCAGAAATCCCGGAAGTAAAAATGCCCGGAATGTTCACCGCCGAAAATGGCGTTGTGTTTTTTCATAAGCGGCTTGATAAAGGCGTGCCCGACCCGCGTGCGGATAGCCGTGCCGCCCTTTCTTTCAACCAGCTCCGGAACCGTTTTGGAACAAATCAAATTGTACAGAATCGTCTCTCCGGGATACTTATTGAGCAGGTTATCTGCCACCATGGCCGTCACCATATCGCCGCCGACCTGCCGCCCGTTTTTATCCACCAGAAACATCCGGTCGGCATCGCCGTCGAAAGCCGCCCCGAAATCGGCTCCCGTCTCGGCGATTTTTTTCTGCAAGTCAACCAGGTTTTCCAGCTCGATTGGTGAAGCCGGGTGATTGGGAAAAGAGCCGTCCGGCTCGAAATACAGCGGGATAACTTCGATAGGGAGTTTTTCAAAAACCGGGGGAAGCGTCGTTCCGGCCATGCCGTTACCAGCATCCACGACCACTTTAAACGGCTTTATCTTCGCTACATCAATAAAAGACAGGCAGTGTTTGGCATACTCTTCGAGAATATCCATCCGGGCGATATTGCCCCGCGATGGAGATTTGACATGTTGGTCGGTTTCCATCAATTCTTTGATTTTATCCAGTCCCTCTTTGCCCGACAGGGGTAGCGCCTGTTTGCGGCAGATTTTAAAGCCGTTATACTGTTTGGGATTATGACTGGCGGTAATCATCACGCCCCCGTCGTAGTCGAATTTACCGACGCCGAAATACAGGGCATCGGTGGAAATCCTGCCCAAATCGACCGCATCGACTCCGGCGTCGACAATCCCGCGCGCAAGAGCCTCGAATAACTCATCCGATGACACCCGCATATCCCGGCCGATGGCGATTGATTTCGGCCTTAAATAGGCCGCCAATGCGTTGCCGACAGCATAGGTGATGTCGGCGTTGAGTTGATCGGGGTAGGTGCCGCGAATATCATAAGCTTTGAAAATAGAACCGTCGAAATTCATATATGATCCTTTTTGTGGAATATACCAAAGGGGGTCTATATTCGTCAACCGCTCTTTTGACCTTTCCGTTTTTACTCCATATATCGGTTTTTATATCGGGCCGATTATGCTCCTTGTCGTTATACTCTTCTCATCAACCGCCGTTTCAAATTCATCAGTTTATGCATTTCATGGCTTGCCGAGGTTGCGCCGGGCGGCGCTTTCTGTTATAATTAGCCTCGGAATTTATTAACTAAACATTTGAGATATATATGAAAGAAATATTATCCGGAAACGAAGCAGTGGCGCGGGGAGCCTATGAAGCCGGTGTCCGACTGGCCGCGGCCTACCCGGGAACTCCGTCCACCGAAATCCTCGAAACCATCGGCGCACAGTACAAGTCGATCTACTCGGAATGGTCGCCCAACGAGAAGGTGGCTTTCGAGGTCGGCATCGGCGGTTCACTGGGTGGTGGTCGCTCGCTGGTGGCTATGAAGCACGTTGGTCTCAACGTCGCCGCCGACCCCTTCATGACTTTCGCCTACACCGGCGTTCGCGCCGGATTCGTTCTTATCTCGGCTGATGACCCCGAAATGCACTCTTCGCAAAACGAACAGGACAACCGCTTTTTCGCCAAGTTTGCCCAGATTCCCTTTCTGGAGCCGTCCGATTCGCAGGAATCAAAAGACTTCGTGAAGCGGGCGCTGGAATTGTCCGAGCAGTTTGATACCCCTGTCATGCTTCGCATGACCACCCGCATTTCACACTCCAAAGGTATTGTCAATCTGAATGACCCCATCGACCCGCCAAAATTCGAATTCGAACATGACATGCCCAAGTATGTCATGATTCCGGCCAACGCCAAAAAGCGCCATATCGTCGTGGCCGAACGACTGGAAAAACTACGGAAATTCGCCGAAGAAACCGACCTCAACATCGTTGAAAACAACGGCTCGGATATCGGCTTCATCACCGGCGGGATCGCCTATCAATATGTCAAAGACAACCTGCCCGATGCCGACTGCTTCAAACTCGGCCTGGGATTCCCACTGCCGCTGGATAAAATCCGCAAATTCGTAAGCGGCCACAAACATGTGCTGGTGGTCGAAGAACTGGAACCCTACTACGAGGAAATAATCAACGCCGCCGGGATAAAAGTCGAGGGTAAAAAATTCTTCTCTCGTCTGGGCGAGCTTTCGCCCTACAAAGTCGCCGTTGGCCTGAAAGAAGCCGGATTGCTTAAAGAAGTTAAAGGGGCCGATTTCCAGCCGGAGCCGATCTTCCCGCGACCCCCAATTCTCTGCCCCGGCTGTCCGCACCGGGGAGCCTTCATGGCCTTGCGCAAACTCAAAGTCCCCGTCACCGGTGATATCGGATGCTATACCCTGGGCGTTCTGCCGCCGCTTCAGACTATGGACAGCTGTATCTGCATGGGCGCCTCGATCGGCAATGCCATCGGTATGGATAAAGTCGGCGCCTCGGACAAAGGCGTCGTGGCCGTCATCGGCGATTCGACTTTCCTCCATTCCGGCATCACCGGACTGTTGGACGCCGTCTATAACAAAAGCAATATCACTATCATGATTCTCGACAACCGCATTACCGCCATGACCGGCGGTCAACAACACCCATCGACAGGCTATACCCTCATGGGTGAAAAAACCAAACAGGTCGATTTTGCCGAACTGTGTAAAGCGCTTGGTGTCGATGAGACCAATATCCGAAAAATAGATCCCTATGACTACCAGGGGACAATTGATGTTATCAAAGAAGAAACCGCCAAACCCGGGCCATCGGTGATTATAACTTCGCGCGCCTGTGTCCTGATGCCCAAACGTATCATCGACCGGCCTTATCGGGTCGAACTGGCCGACTGCAACGGTTGCAGCGCCTGTTTCCGAATCGGCTGTCCGGCGATATATCCGTCCGAGGAACTGGCCGAGAATAAACTGCCCAAGGCTATGATCGATGCCACCCTGTGTACCGGTTGTACCCTCTGTGCCCAGGTTTGTAAACCCGAAGCGATTATCCCGGTCGAGCAACCGGCGGCGGTGAAATGAGGTAACCCATGGAAAATAGAACAACCAATATACTGATTGTCGGTGTCGGCGGACAGGGCGTCCTTCTGGCTTCGGAAATTCTCTCCGATGTCGCCATGAAGGCCGGTTACGATACCAAGAAAAGTGAAGTGCATGGCATGTCCCAGCGCGGGGGAGTGGTCTCCTCGCATGTCAAATACGGCCCGAAAGTGTATTCGCCCATCATACCCTATGGCCAGGCCGATATTTTAATTTCCTTCGAGCAGGCCGAAGCTTTGCGCGCTATGGACTGGATCAGAAAAGATGGGCTGATCGCCACCTCGACCACCCGCCTTATTCCGCCCAGCGCCATGAACAAAGACAACCCCTACCCCGATGACCCGGTCGAAATGATGCGCCGTAAGATGAAAAATGTCATCGCCATCAATGCCGACAAAATCGCCCTGGAGCTGGGCAATATCCGGCTGGTCAACACCCTGCTTTTGGGGGTGATTTCCTCGCGGTTGGAGTTCGGCAAAGCGGTTTGGGAAGAATCTTTCCGGGCACGAGTCAAGCCGCAATTCGTGGATATAAACCTGGTCGCTTTCGCCAAAGGTCAACAACTGGCTTCCGCGAAAGTCGCCGTTTAGAATATAAGGGGACTGGTGTATGGATGAAATCATCATCGTAATCAACCCCGGTTCCACTTCGACCAAAACCGCCATCTTCCGGGGAAATGATAAAATCGCCCAGGAAAACGTCTCGCATCCCTCGGACCAACTGGCTAAATTCGACAACGTCGCCGCCCAGTTCGAACTGCGCATGGAACAAATCGATCGCTGGCTGGACAGTCAGAAAATCGATTCCATGAAAGTGGTCGCCGTCGCCGGGCGCGGCGCGCCGCTTCGACCTCTTGAAGGCGGGGTCTATAACATCAATCAGAAAATGCTCGATGACCTAAAAAACGCCCGCTTTAGCAACCACGCTTCGAATCTCGGAGCCATTATCGCCGATAGCCTGGCCCGACGATTCGGCGTCATGGCTGTGATTGTCGATCCCATAACCATCGACAATTTCACTCCGCTGGCACGCATTTCCGGGATTCCCGAAATCGAGCGCAAATGCCGTTCGCACGCCCTGAATATCAAAGAGGTCTGCCGCCGCCAGTCCGAGAAAAAAGGCAAAACCCTCGAAGAGTCGCGCTATATCGCCGTCCACATGGGCGGCGGGGTATCGGTCGCGGCCCTTGATGGCGGCAAAGTTATCGATGTCAACGACGCTCTCCTGGGTATGGGGCCATTTTCGCCCGACCGGGCCGGGGCCTTGCCCATCGGCGGTTTAATCAAACTCGCCTACAGCGGAAAGTTCACCGAGAAAGAATTGACCACAAAATTATCCCGCGAGGCCGGGCTCAAAGCCTATCTGGGCGAAGCCGAC
>CALAMC010000091.1 GCA_937925655.1 uncultured candidate division Zixibacteria bacterium
ATATATCGATCATCGTATCAGGCGAATCGGGCACCGGCAAAGAACTTCTGGCCAAGGCCATACATTATCACTCCCGTCGACGCAAAAACAAATTCGTCCCCATCGATTGCGCCTCGATTCCCGAAAATCTTCTGGAATCGGAGTTTTTCGGTCATAAGAAAGGCTCCTTTACCAATGCCTATAGCGATCATATCGGGCTGTTCGAACAAGCCAATGGCGGGACAGTATTCCTGGATGAGGTTGGTGATATGCCGCTGATGCTTCAGGCCAAAATCCTGCGGGTTTTGCAGGAATCCGAAATTCGCCCGATCGGGTCAACCGAATGCAGGAAAATAGACGTCCGCATCATCGCCGCCACCAATGCCAACCTGTCCGAAATGGTCCATCAGGGGCGCTTCCGCGAGGATTTGTATTATCGTCTCAATGCCATGCCCCTGCAAATTGCGCCGCTTCGGGACCGAACGGAAGATATCAGCCTGCTGGTCGAACATTTTATCAAGGAAGAAAACGCCCGACAGGATGAAACCAGGATTTCCATATCGACCGAGGCCATGGAAAAACTGATCGGTCATAAATGGCCGGGCAATGTCCGGGAGCTTAAAAACACTATCCGGCGAGCCGTCGCCCTGTGCCAGCAGGGTCGCATCACCGCATCGGATATAATGTTCATTACGACCGAACCAATGCCGCATAATATCGTAAAAAGAATTGAGATCAGTGACGCCGGCGACTGGACTCTGGAGGAAAGCCTCCGCCAGAGAATAGAGGCGACACTTCACGCCACAAACTGGAATTATACCCGGACCGCCGCCAAACTGGGTATCGGGCGAACTACCCTCTGGAGAAAGATACGCAAATATAATATTGCCCGCGGCGAGGAAATCGCCGAGGTTGAGCACAAAAGTAATGGAATCACAACAGAACACATTTCCTGACATTGCCTTAAAAAAAATATCGGACCAGGCGACAGACAGGCCGTCCGGAATTTTCTCGACCGATTCCGGCATCCGCAAGGTCATCATCCGTTCGGTGACGGGAATTTTCCATCGACGCCAGCATTTACACGCCCAGTTTTTCGCGGTGACCAAGAAATTAGGCAAGTTCTTTTCCATTTCGGGGGCCGTCTTAATCGTCCATTCTCAAAAGGATGACCGTCTCAAAGTGATCGCGCTCAAGGGCGAAAATTATACCCGCGAGGGACTGGCGATCAGCCTGCCCCGGTCGATGTCGCTTTTATACGACGTCTTCGCTGGAAACGAACAGTATATCGAAAATTACCCCGATGGCTTTCCCGGTAATTTCGTGGAACGAAAGCTGATTCTCGGCGAGGATACCAAATCGATCATGATATATCCAACCCGTCATGAGGGTCAGCCCAACGGCCTCATTTGTTTCGCGTCGCCGGTGCCCTATGCCTTCGTTCTTCTGGAAAACGGCAATTTCGATGAGATATCGGAAAATATCGGGAAGGTCATCAACCGAACCCGCAGCCGCCTGAATATCTAACTACCGAGTTGTTCTTTCAGTTTCTTTTTGTAATCACGTTTGGCCCGGTTATGCTCCTCGAGTGTTCGGGAAAAAACATGCCGCCCGGTGCCGTCGGCCACGAAATACAGATATTCGGTTTCGGCGGGGAATACGGCCGCCTTTATCGCATCCAGACCGGGGTTATTGATCGGCCCGGGGGGTAAGCCTTTGTACTTGTATGTATTGTACGGCGAATCATAGTCGAGGTCTTTATACCACAGCGGACGGTCCAGCCCCCCGACAGCATAGATCACGGTCGGATCCGCCTGAAGAAGCATACCGCGACGGAGCCGGTTATGGTACACCGAGGAAATGACCGGCATCTCTTCGGCGTAAAGAGCCTCCGCTTCGATAATAGAAGCCAGCGTGATTATCTGACTTTCCGAAAGATTGCCCGGCCTTTCCGAGTTGAGAACACCTCCGGCAAGATTGTGAAACTGCCCGAAAAGCGTTGCGATTATCATCTCGGCGCTCATACCATACCAGAAGCGATATGTTTCCGGAAAAAGATAACCTTCCAGACCGGGGACGTTGTATGTGCTCGCGGCATAGGCGGAATCATAGGCGAGCGCGGCAAAAGTCGCCGAATCGACCAGCCCGGCGCGGCCCAGTATCCCGGCAATCTGCGCGGCATTGAGTCCTTCGGGTATGGTCACTTTGGCGGTGGCGATATTGCGGTCGATGAATTTCTGCAGGATACTCTTTACCGACACCCGGCCGCTGAAATCATAACGGCCCGGAGTCAGATTGCGGTCAACGCCGGTAATAATGGATAGTTGCCGGAACAGGTAATCGTCTTTGACGACACCCCGTTGCTTCAGGTCGGCGACGACTTTTGCGAATGAATCATTGGCCTGAACCATGACGGATATAGTCTGCTCCCCGATATCATACGGGATATAAATTTTATACCATAACAGGATGGCAACGGCCAGAAGGATGACGACGATAAACCCGATAATATTTTTGACTGATTTCAAGGGAGCACCGGTCGCTTTTATTAAAAATCCAATTGTTTTAATTATAACCATCGGGACGGCCAAAATTAATACAAAGATTGTAACCGCCCAATATTTTATATACTCATAAAGACTATATTTCGCCTTCATTTTTTGCCCGGGATCTGTCCAGAAAGGTCTGCAAAATAATGGCCGCGGCCATGCGGTCGATGCGGCCCTTGCTTTTGCCGCTTTTTTGATCGTGCATATGAATGACGCGTTCGGCTTCGGCGGAGGAAAACCGTTCGTCCTCTTTGTAAATCGGCCCGGGGAATTTCTTCTGCAATAAGGCGATAAAAGAATCGACAACTTTGCATCTTTCCCCCGCCGCCCCGCCCGAAAGCGATATGGGGTAACCGATTACGATTCCGACGGGTTGATATCGGTCAATTATCGCCATCACATGCCGAACCATCTCGCCGACATTTTTAGCCGTGACGGTTTGCAGGGGCGAGGCGATCAGGCCGGTCGGGTCGGATTTGGCGACGCCGGTGCGCCGGTCGCCATAATCGAGGCCGATATAGACTCCTTCGATCATATAGACAATGTAGAACACAAAGTCGGGCGAGTCAAAGGGAATATAAGGGGCCGGGTTGGGGAAACAACCCGCATTTCATATTGATTATCCGCCGTTTTTGTTTATAATATAATAAACGGGATTCATTTTTATCCGTCCGGGGACTGTATGAAGTCGCTATTCGTTTTTATAATCGTTTTCTTAATCCCTCTTTGCGCATACGCCGACTGGATAACTAAAGGTACTTACTCTGAGAAAGCCGGCATTGACTCGCTTGAAAGACTGCTGGTTATTAATGATACTCAAGACAATACATACCTCGGTTATGGTATTATCCCACTTGGCGATATAAATGATGACGGCAAAGATGATATAATCCTTTGTCGCACTGACTTTAGTGTTCTTACTAAAGACAGCAGTTTTCTTTATTATGGAGGAAATCCGCCTGAAGGAAATTCTGACGGGGCTTTCGAGAATTTTACGCAATTAACGTTTAATATCGGGGACATAAATGGCGATGGCTATGATGATCTGGCCGAATCTGATGGGTATACAGCCGAAGTATCTATATATTATGGGGGACCGCTTTTGGATGACACTCCCGATTTTACTTTTGCAGGAGTATGGACATCATTTATTCCCAAGGCAGCAGACATAGATAACGATGGTGTTCTTGACCTTGTTCTGACTGAAAACCTCAATGGTGGAAATGTCTATATTTATAAATTAGGGCCCAATATTGATGACATCTCGGAATACACTATTATCCCTATTGATCCCAGTTATGGCCGCCGGGCGGCATTGCTGGATTTCAATGGAGATGGTTATGCAGATATTGCTTGTGCCCATATGAATAGTCGAGACGACATCTTCAGCGTACTGTTATATTGGGGAGGGCCTGATTTTGATACCACACCGGATTTTGAGATTCCCGGCAACGCAGATCTTTTTGGCAATCTTACAAGACCTGCCGGTGATTTTAACGGCGACGGATACGATGACTTAATAATAATGGGTTTAGCCAATGCCAGGTTTGGCGTTTATTTCGGCGGTCCCTATTACGATGCTCAACTTGATGTTCCGCTAAATTACAGGGGATCTACCAGCTACTTTGTTCCGACCACCGTTGATATCGCTGGTGATGTTAACAACGATAGTTACAATGATATTATTGTGGGTTATATGCTTGATGGCCTCACCGGTTGGTTTTATCTCCATCTGGGCGGGCCTGATGTAGATTCAATCGCCGATGTAGTGCTTTCTGACTTTGATTTTCTTCCCGAAAGCGTCAATGGCTACGGCGAGTGCCTGGCCGGGATCGGTGATTTCAATGGTGATGGCCTCGACGACTTTGCCGCAAGATCGCAGACAGATGTCCAAGTGTTATGGCAAAGCATGGTTCATATCTTTTCCGGCTGGGATAATACACCGGTGGATGTTCCCTATGACTATGAGCCGACCATGCCAAGCTCGTTTAAACTAAGTCAGAATTATCCTAATCCGTTTAATCCGACGACCAATATATCATTTGATATTTCTTATCGAAGTCATGTTGCCCTGACCATACACAATATACTCGGCCAGGAAGTGGCACGGCTGATTGATAAAGAGCTTGCGGCGGGGTCGTACAATGTAAGGTGGAATGGCACCGACAATTACGGGGCTCCCCTTGGCTCCGGGGTTTATTTGTATCGGCTGGAGGCGGATGATGCGGTGTATTCGAAGAAAATGATATTGATGAAATAGAAAAGATGTCGGGTTTCTCACTTGCTGACGCTCATTCGGAACCCGACCT
>CALAMC010000092.1 GCA_937925655.1 uncultured candidate division Zixibacteria bacterium
TTTGTCGGCGTCAACGATAATCGCTGGAAACCATATTTGTTCATGGATTGATATCTGACGATGAAAGAGAAAAAAGAGACGATTTTGTCCGGAATGCAGCCGACCGGTGAACTGCATATCGGCAATTATGAAGGCGCTTTGAAAAACTGGGTCGCCTTGCAGAACGATTACAATATGTACTGCTGCATTGTCGACTGGCATTCCCTTACGGCCGAATACGAGCAGACCGAACAGCTCAAGGAAAGAATATTTCAGGTAGCCGTGGATTACCTCGCCGGCGGCCTTGACCCGGAGGTGTGCAGCATATTCATTCAGTCAGACGTCAAGGAACACGCCGAATTGCATTTGATATTTTCCATGCTGGTGACGGTTCCGACATTGACGCGCCTGCCGACGTACACTGAAAAAAAAGAGGCCAAGGGGCTGGACAGTTATGGTTTTCTGGGTTACCCGGTTCTGCAGGCGGCGGATATTTGTGTTTATAACGCCGATAAGGTCCCGGTTGGCAAAGACCAGGAAAAGCATATCTGGCTGGCGGCGGATCTGGCCAAACGCTTTAATGCTTTGTACGGGCCGACGCTGGTCGAACCGGGGATACTTTTAACCAAGATTCCGCTCATCCCGGGGCTGGACAACCGCAAGATGTCGAAGTCTCTGGACAACCATATTTCGCTGGCGGCTTCGGAGCAGGAAACCAGCACCCGTTTAAAGAAGATGTTCACGGATCCCGAGAAATTGCGCAAAAATGATCCCGGTCGCCCGGACATTTGCCCGGTATATGCATTACACCAGGTGTACACGGGAAATCATAAAGAAGAAATCGCGCCGCCCTGCCGCACCGGCGAGCTGGGCTGTGTCGAATGCAAAGGCCGTCTGGCGGTAAATTTAAACGCCGCCCTGGCCCCGATTCGCGAAAAAAGAGTTGTTCTTGAAAAAAAACCTGACTATATCTGGGATGTGCTAAAAACCGGCGCGGGCAAAGCCCGGGTCCGGGCCGCGGAAGTTATGGACCGGGTTCGCAGCGCCATGAAAATGAAGTATTACGGATGATAAATATACCCAGGGATAATTACTCTGTCGATCTGGAGGTTTTCCAGGGACCGCTGGATCTCCTGCTTTACCTTATCCGCAAGGATGAAATCGACATTTATGACATTCCCATCGCCCGCATCACCGAGCAGTATATGCACTATATCGAGATGATGAAAAACCTCAATCTCGAATTGGCGGGGGAATATATTCTCATGGCCGCAACCCTGATCCGAATCAAAGCCAAGCTGCTATTGCCTCGCGACGGCGATGACTCCGAAGAGGCCGATCCGCGCCAAGAGCTGGTCGCCGCCTTGCTGGAATATAAAAAGTTCAAAGAAGCCAGCGAAATTCTCCGTGAGAAAAGGCTTCTGGAAGAACGGATTTGCACTCCCCCGGCGATCAACGGCAATCAGAAATCAAAAGTGGTTCTATCCGATTCCACCACTCTTTATGATTTATTGACCTCATTTCGGGACGTGCTGGAGAGAATCGGCAAGGACCAGTTTTATGAAATTCAGCCAGAGGAACTGACCGTCGAGGATCGGATCAGGCGTGTTCTGGAAGTGCTGTCCGATAAGGACTCGGTCGCCTTTCAGGAATTGTTTATGGATATACCCCGCAAACTGGTGGCGATCATGACCTTCATGGCGATTTTAGAGCTGGCCCGGGTTCATCGCATCATGATTCGGCAGTCACTGCCGTTTTCCGAGGTTCGCGTTTATCGCGGGGAGCGCTTCGATGATATCAAGCCGGGTTCCGAACTGGTGGACCAGATAAGTGTCGCATAACGGGGAAAATAAAAATGGATAATATCAATAATGATTATAGAACGTCGGTCATAGAAGCCCTGATTTTATCCTCGCCGGAGCCGCTGGCGGCCAAAAAAATCGCCGAGGTGATTGAAGATATGACGCCATCCAAAGTGGGCGAAGCGATAGAAGCCCTGAACGAAAAATATCGCCGGACCGACAGCTCCTTCCGCATCCGCCAGATAGCCGGCGGCTATCAATGCTATATAACCGAAGAGTATTCGCCGTTCGTGGATGAACTGCATACACGGCGTCGCAATGTCCGGTTGTCCCGCCCGGCCCTGGAAACGCTGGCCATTATCGCCTATCGCCAGCCGGTGACCAAGATCGATGTCGAAATGATTCGCGGGGTGGCTTCGGACTCGGCGATACACACGTTGCTGGAAAGAAAGCTGATAACCATGGCGGGCCGCTCTCCGGCCATCGGACGACCGCTGTTATACAAGACGACCGACGAATTTTTAAAATACTTCAACCTGAATACGCTTAACGATCTGCCCCAGATGTCGGAAATCGAAGAATTGATATCCTCGGACGAGGATTCTTCCCAGCAAAACCTTCCGCTCGGACCGTTCGCCGCGCGTCACGCCAACGGCAAAAACCGCAAGCTGACCATCGCCAGAGGCCCTGAAGACACTGCCGGGCAGGCAGATGATGGTGAATCCGAGCCCGCCGAAATCACTCCCGACGAGTTGGAGGAAAACGATAAGGCTATGGCCGGTGATGATGAAGCGGTTTATATCCCGGCCGAAAACTCATTGTCGTTCGAAGAAAGGGATTTCGAAAGTGATGCGGACTCCGCGATGGATGAGGATTATTCTGATATTGACGAAACCGGAAGGAGAGACATTTCCCGGTTAGATAATTCCAGTGCCATGGAATCAGACGAAGTTGAGGAAAACGATATTCCGGACGAGGTAGCCCGGATAAATGAAGAATAGAATCCGGAAACGTTCCGGATTACTAAAGATGATTGAAGCCCGCCAAGATGAGGTCGCAGAACTCCGCTGATGAGCCCTCAAATCAGAATCAATAAATTTTTATCGGAATGCGGTGTCACTTCTCGGCGAGGGGCGGAAGAAATGATCGCCCGGGGTAAAGTCACGCTCAATGACAAAACGGTCGAGAAGCCCGGAGTAATCATCGATACCGAAAAGGACGTTGTCAAGGTCAATGGCACCGAAGTCAGCCAGGTGGTCAAGAAATTTTACGTCCTGTTGAATAAGCCTCCCAAAGTTATCACCACGTTGCATGACCCGTTTCACCGTAAAACGGTCGCCTATTTCACCAAAGGAGTTCCGGGGCGGGTATATCCTGTGGGCCGACTCGATTTCGATACACAGGGGGCGCTATTATTGACCAACGACGGTGAGCTGGCCTATCGCCTGGCGCATCCCAAGTATCAGGTCAAGAAAATCTATCACGCCGTGATTAACGGGCATTTTTCGACCGACCTGGGTGACAAGATTGCTTCGGGAATAAAGCTTGCCGACGGTCATATCGCGCGGGGGCAGGCGGAATTTCTGTACGCGAAAAACGGCCTGACCTGCGTGCAAGTCACCCTGATCGAGGGTCACAAGCATGAAGTCAAGCAACTGCTCAAGGCGGTCGGGACGCCGGTCATAAAACTGACGCGGGTGGAATTCGCCGGATTACGAACCGACGGTCTGAAAGTCGGGCGCTGGCGTTATTTGAATCATACCGAAATCAGACAGCTCAAAGACCTGGTTGGGCTGTAAAAAACACGGGGCGCCCATTGGGCGACCCGAATCTATTATAAAATCTATGGTTAAGGGAAAGAGCCGGAATCAAATCTCGCCGGTTTCAATCTCGTACTTTTTGATTTTATCAAAAAGTGTGGTGTAGTCGATCTTCAGGGCTTCCGACGCTTTCCGTTTGTTTCCGCGAACCTGTTGCAGAACGCGTATGATGGCGGCGCGCTCGGCCTGCATCTGGGCATGGGCCCCGATTTCTTTGAGCCCGGCGCCCTCGCGCAGTCTTATTTCGCCCGGCGTTGTGAGCCGTATGGCCAGATGGTCGGGCGTCACTTTCTTGCTCTCGGCCAGGATTATGGCCCGCTCAATGGTATTCTCCAATTCGCGGACGTTGCCCGGCCAGTGATATTTTTCCATAAGGGCGGCCGCTTCTTTCGACAGGGATTTTAACGGCTTTTTCATCTCACGGCAGTATTTCTGCATGAAATAATCGGCCAGCGGTTTGATGTCGTCGCGGCGTTCGCGAAGGGGCGGGATGGTGATCGGAAAAACCGACAGCCGATAGTACAAATCCTCGCGGAACTGCTTGCGGCGAATCATCTCCTGCAAATCCATATTGGTGGCGGCGATGACGCGGACGTTGACCGAGACGGCCTTGGTTCCGCCGAGACGTTCGAAGCTTTTCTGCTGTAATACCCGCAGGAGCTTGGCCTGAAGCGATATATCCATATCCCCGATTTCATCGAGGAAAATCGTTCCGCCCTCGGCGATTTCGAATTTTCCCATCTTACGCGAGACGGAGCTGGTGTAGGCGCCTTTCTCGGAACCGAACAGTTCGTTTTCGAGAAGGTCGCGCGGGATGGCGGCGCAGTTGATGGCGACATAGGATTTGTCGCGGCGCGGGGACAGGTTGTGTATGGCCCGCGCAAAGAGCTCTTTGCCAGTACCCGATTCGCCCTGCAGAAGAACCGAGGTGTCGCTGTTGGCGACTTTCTGTATCAGGCGCGAGACTTCCTGCATCTTTTCATTCTGCCCGACGATCTCGCTGAAACCGAGGGTTTGAGCCAACTCTTCGCGCAGGAGGCTGTTTTCGGCGATCAGGCGGCGGTTTTCCAGCGCTCGCTCGATGAGGACGGTAAGATGGTCGGGGTCAAACGGCTTGGTGATAAAGTCATAGGCCCCGCTCTTCATGGCGGTCACGGCCGACTCGACCGTCCCGTAGGCGGTCATGATAATAACGGCCATATCCTGGTCGATTTCTTTGAGGGAATTTAAAACCGTCAGACCATCCATTTCCGGCATCCGCAGGTCGGTCAGGACGAGGTCGTAGTTTTTGACACGAGCTAGGTCCACGGCTTTTTTGCCGTCTTCGACGGCGTCCACCATATACCCCACATCTCCCAGCGTCTGGGACAGCATAGTCCGGACGGTGTCTTTGTCATCTATCACCAGTATGTTCGGCATCACAACTCCCTGAAGAAGTAAATTCTTTATAGGTACTTTAATACAACTATGGTTGTGCTCCCTTAATTTATCGGCTTTTGTCGTTGGTGGTGCAGATCAAAAATTGCACATTTTTGGCGGGTTGTACTGCCTCGCCGGGCATGGGGTTACGGGGTTTCCCCGGCGTTGTGTCCGGGCGATTTTCGAAACGACTGGTAAATCAAAGGGCGGTGTGCCGGTCGGTTTCAAGTGACCGCCAGACGCCCT
>CALAMC010000093.1 GCA_937925655.1 uncultured candidate division Zixibacteria bacterium
GGTGGTATATGGCACGCTCTTTGATCCCCGGGGACAGTATGCGGCTTATGGCCGGGTGAAATTTAAAATCATTCCCTATCCGGTGGATTCTCTGATTTACAAGGGGGATTCGGTTGTAACGCAGACCATTGTCGAAGATACGGCCAATGCGAATGGTTATTTCGCTCTGCCGATTATTGCCAACGCCAATTTCACGAAGCCCGATTCGACCTATTATCAGGTCTGGATATATGACCAATACAATCGGCTTATCGAGCGGACGTTTTATTGCACCGTGCCGGACACGACAAGCGTTGCCCTGAAAAGTCTGACGCGATGGAGATAATATGCCAAATAAAGATTTAATGCGACAATGGTTTATCAAGGCCGCCGAGCGATATGTCGGAACGCCCTACGAATGGGGCGGGCAGAATGCCGCGGGGATTGATTGCTCCGGCATGGTCGTGGAATGTGGCCGGGCAGTCGGAATCTCCGAACTTCGAGACGATAAAAGCGCCGACCAAATATGGCAAACCATGAAAGACATTTATCCGACTTTCGATGTGCCCGGGCCTGGCTTCATTGCTTGCTGGTTTCGATCGGACGGGACGGTTTATCACGTTGCTATCTGCATCGACCATTTCATGTGCGTGACGGCAGACGGCGGCGGGTCAACCGTTCATACCCCGGAGGACGCTGACAAGAAAAATGCTTTTGTCAAATACCGTCCGGTGATTCACCGAAACGGGGTGGTCCGCTTTATCGACCCGTTTGGGGACAAACTATGAATCAATCCGAGAAATATATCTGGCGGCGGGCGCGTCCGGTAATAATGAAAATTATCGTTGCCGCGTGCGCGATATTCCTCGGCGGACTGGCCTATTATTATCACCATTTATGGCAGAACTGTATCAACAAATAGGAGGTAATTATGGAAATGGAATTACAGGCTGGGGTTAATGCTCTTGTCGGACTTCTCGTCGTGCCTCTCACTCAGCAAGTGAAAAAATGGTTTGGGCTTGAAGATTCTCTGGCTAATGCGATTGCGGCGACAATCGTCATTTTGGTCGGTGTTGTCGGCCTAAACTTTGCCTATGGATATGGCCTGAACTGGATAACAATGTTGCAGACATCCGGGGCCATGCTATTCGGCGTTTTGCTGGGTAATGGTTTTAGAAAGACGAGTTATTTCACCTTAAAGAATGGGGGATAATATGAAACGGGCGATTCAGGCACAAATCAAATGCGGCGGCCTATCGCCGGAAGGTCAATATTTCAGAGCCGCTAAAGCGTGCGGCATGACATTGGCAGCTCTCGTCGCGTTTTCATGCGCGGATGCACCGAAAGTAGTTGAGCCTGTCCCCGACGTAATTGCCGTCTATGAATTTCACGAAGTCGCCCCGTCAAAGATAATCGTCTATTGGGATGACGGACAAATGGCGGGTATTGGCATACGAATTAACGGAAGCACATATCTCAAAGCAACCGTCAAATCGGGCGATTTAAACGGGCAGGTAATCCAAAACCCGGATTGGAAAAAATATCCAATAACAGAAAGTGAGGAGTAAATTGAAAAGAGCATTAATGATTCTCGCAATCATGGTCTTGCTGGCCGCGAGTGTCTCGGCAAAAGGCGTTGCCGGAATCGGTCTGGGCTTCGACGTGAAGAACGTAAAAGACCCCGGCTTCGCGGTCCAGACCGGATTGCAGGAGCAATTGGCCGAGCACTCGTTTACCCGGCTCATGGTCAATAAACTCAATTACGGCAACCAAGTCGCCATTGATAATGTTGGCCTGACCTACTTACATTTTCTCGGAGTCAGTTCGAAATGGGATGTCGGTATTCGGTTATTCGGTGATGCAGAAACCGAGGGCAATAATTATGGCTATGGTTTCGGTGCTGAATTCGATTATCTCAAAATTCCTATTCCTGCTGAGATTCCGTTTATCGGTTCTGTGATCGGAAACGAATTCGGATTCTTTACCTGCGCCGACATGGTTCACCGTCCCGAGACAAACTTTTATTTTCAATGGTCGTTCGGGATAACCTTTTTAAGTCAATAAAGCCCGACAGGGCCGGTTTTTTCATTATATCCTTCCGAAGCCCCGGCTGAACAAATGAAGTCGGGGTTTTTTATTGACAGGATTTTAAAACATGGTATATTTTGATTGTTGTGTGTGCGCATAGTATTCTCCTTAGCCGGGGTAGCGATTAACACCGCCGAGACCCCGGCTTTTTTACTTGACAAATAATTTATATTAAATATAATGATTTTGGATATGGACAATAAATCAGAACATATAATTGCTCAAACCCGAAGTGCCGCGACTTCGCCCGTCCATATCCATGTTGCGGCCTTTGGGCGCGAGCTTGGAGAGTAATATGACTAAAATCAAATTGGCTGAGGCACTTTTAAGGCGCATGGCGAATATCCGATTATCCGAATGAAAGAACATCCGACGTCAATATATTCTAATTCCGAATAACCA
>CALAMC010000094.1 GCA_937925655.1 uncultured candidate division Zixibacteria bacterium
GAGAACGGTTATGAAGAGGGTTGCACACGGGGAGCTTAAATTGTACTTTAAGCCCTTCGGCTATATAATCGAAGGGCTTTTTGTATGTGGGACAAAGAGTTAACCCGTCAATTGTGCAGTTCGAGAGTATCATCTTCATCAATTTTCTTTTTTCGTCCTCTTTCTGGCTAACATAAAGGGAATAGGCGTCTTTCGAGAGTTCTAAAATTTCCATAGCCTGTTCCACATAATTGCGATTTGCGACGGAAAAACGATCCAAGTGACTTGTGATGTCATCCTGTTCTTCTCGCCATTTTGTATTAAGATCGCGCCAGAATGCTTCATCTATCAACCCATCAAGCCTGTCTTCATATGACTTATCCATCCGTTTCTGGAGCTCAGCATATCGTCGTTTAAGCCGGTCGATTTCCGTTTGGCGAAAAACCTTCTCATCGCCATAGCTGTCTTTAAGAGCCTTGATAATATCATCCAATGTATCATCCGTAATTTCGATTGCCTTTAGAATAGCCTTCATTTGAGAATCCAGTTGCTCTTCGCGAATCCATTGTTGATCGCACTTACCACGCCCTTGAGTGCAGTGGTAATAGACGTATTTGCCCTTCTTTTCTTCGCCGACAATTGCGCAACCGCAATTTTGACAGGTCAATATCCCCGTAAATAAGAATTCCCTTCGCCCGGAGCGGGGTTTGGTTTTTACCCGCAATTTATCCTGGACATTGTCGAATAACTGCCGGGATATCAAAGGCTCGTGATCCCCGCGATATTGAATTCCTCTCCACAAAAAGTCGCCATAATAAAAGGGGTTTTTCAGAATGGCTTCCATCATGCTTTTAACCAATTTGCGACCACTGCCTGATCTCCAACCTTCATCATGAACCTTGTCGCGCAACAAGGAAAGAGAATAGTCGCCCGTTGCATATAATTCAAAAAGGCGTTTCACCAGAGGCGCATATTTGGGATCGGGATAAATGGTTCGGCTCGATTTATCATTACAATATCCGAAAGGAGCTTTTCCCGGAAAAGACCCTTGCTCGGCTTTTTCACGCATCCCTTTTTTGACTTCTTCGGATAAATTATCGATATAATTTTTTGCTAAAAGAACCTTTATGCCGTGGATAAATTTGGCGTGAGAACGGCTATCTTTGCTGATTATCTCATTTTCTTTAATCAAGTGAATTTCCAAATCCAATTCTTCGAGCAAGACATAGTCCTTGAAGTTCCTATAAAGGCGATCCGTTTTTTCGACCAGAATTATTCTGACATCAGAATGCTGGCGTAGAAATTCGACCATCTTCCCGAAATTGGTTCGCCCGGCAGACTTTGCCGTTTCCACATCAACGAATTCTTCGGCAACCTGGAATTTATTTTGTTTAGCATAAGATATAAGGAGCTTTTGTTGAGCAGGAATTGAGAAGCCTTCCTTTTCTTGTTCTTTGGATGAAACTCTGGCATAAAGGACGCATTTCATTTGCGGCCACCTTTTTTGGAGGCTAATAGTTTCTTTATATGGTAAGTCTGAATTTTATTGGGAAGAGTATGGCCATTCAGCCATCGGCTTACCGTCACAAAGGCGACATTCAGCATTTCTGCCAATTCCACTTGGGTAATGCGATTCTCAAGACGGAATTCTTCCAGCTTTTCTATTAACTTATCCATGCCTCATAATATATCATCGTATATCTCACGTGTCAAGTCTTTTTATTAAATTTCTTTATGAATTTGGCAAGTTCATCAATCGGGATTTGGCCTGCATTTTTGCCGGGCTTTTCGGTGAAATCAATTCCCGCAATAACATCCGAAACTCTCTGATCATCCAGCGTCCCATATGACCTTAGAGTCGTAGTCATATGCTCATGACCGATACTCTGGCTGACAGCTTTCAGCTGTTCCGGGGTGGAACATGATTTTAGGGCCAAGTGAATAGCGCCGTGTCTGAAAGAATGAGGATTATAATATTCCAGCCCGGCGTTTTCGGCTCTTTTTTTCAAAATTTCCCTAATACTGTTGCCGCCTTGCCAAAAGGCCGGTTCAACTTCGGTCGAACAAAAGCTATATCCGTCCGAAACCTGCTCAACCTTATTGCGGGGGAATAAGGGATCGGCGGGCTCGAATGATTTGACGTTTTTAAGATAATCCGCCCATTCAATTATGTAATCCGTTAATGTCGGGTCGAACTTAAGCAAATGAGTGATAATTACCTTACCCATTTTGGTTTTGACCCCGAGTCTGGGATCTTGGCATATGGTCAAAGTCTCGCGATTAAAGCAGCCAATGGACAGCGAACAAATGGCGGTGTACCGCATTCCGGATTCCAGAAGAAAGGCGATAAGCGCCCGGTCCCGCCGGTCGATCTCATTATCAATTCGAATCGATTCCGTAAGCCTCAGAACATATTCCAGCGAGGGATGTCGCCTTGGTTTGGGGGCCAGTGCTTCTCTCGTCTTTTTCCGATCCATTGTCAGAAATGAAATGCTATCCAAAGTTATTTTGGTTTTATAGCCTTGTTGCCCGGCCAGCCATTTGAAGAAGTTCTTTACATGCCTCAAACAATGAAATTGAGTTGAGACCGAAACCTTCTTTTTCTCGGAAAGCCATATTTTAAAGTTCTCGGCCTGCTTGATAGAGAAGCTGCCGAAATCCTTGAATTGAGTCGATTCCTCAAATCGGAATATGGCGTTTTCAATAATGTTGATGGTCTCCGGCGAAAGCCCTTCGGCGCCTCCAAGCACCCGAAAATACCTTCTTTTGATTTTTTCATTTTCAATGTTCATTTTGTTTTTTCTCCTCTTTCAAGTCAGTTTCTAAGGAAGATTCAGGACTACCGTACAATTCTTTATGGGCTTCCTGAAACTTCGGCCACCAAAACAGCTTTTTTATGCTGTTCGTTGTTTCGAATCTTGTCAAACGGCACCCACAGACGATACAAATCCCTTTGACAATTACTTGCTGGTCGGATTTTCCCATACGTAATCCGGTTATTTTAAAGGTGATATCCGCATCCCGGGATTTTGTGGTGCGCCTGCAGCGGGGACATTTGAACTCGTCATTGGCCAGCCTGCACCTGCCCGATCTGACACGGTTCTTAAGATATCGCCGAACCTCATAGCCTTGGAATAACAGGGGCCTTACTGATTCGTCCCCGGGCTTCATCCCGTCTTTATGCCAAACCTGAACGGTCCTGATATGCACTTTGAATAAAGCAGCCAATTCAGCCATTGAATAAGAGCGTTTCAATCGGATAAGCCTGATCCTTTTAGATACTCGTTTCCAAATCATTGTTTTTATCGCGCCAGGATTTAAGCAAAGAAAAGAATTCTCGAAGATTGTTGCAGATCATCTTATATTCGTCGGCTTCGATTTCGCGTCCCAGGAAATTAATTCTGTCCGGATCGGGCTTTTTTGCCTTTCGAATACAAGAAACATCGATGACTTTGGAATCTGGTTTCTGCCCGGAATTGTCTTTTCTTCGCGCCATGCGCGTTCCCATTTTAAGAGACCCGAAAGGCAGGTTTGGCCTGAAGGCGCCTTTCAGATCCCTGACCATAACGGTCTTAATGGCAATATTGTTTGCCAAACCATTAGCCTTCACGGCCTAATGGCGAAAAGTCGTTTTTGGTAGAAAAAATTTTTATGCGTGAGCAGTAATTGATTGATTCCGATGGAGATAGGGACGCAAAAAATATTGTCAATTAGAATAAACGGAAAACGAAATTTCGTTATTTTAGGATTTGCCGGCAGATTTATCCGAGATCTTGAATTTCGTTGTCCATCCGGATTTTTTTGAATATCGGTTGATGGGGTTTGAGTTTATTCCAAAAAACTCGCGCAATCTTCGATTCAAAGCCTGAACATATTTTTGTTTCCCAGGTTTAAATCCAATTGTACGTTTTGATATTTCGCCGTTTTTTTGAGCGAATAATGTAAGGAGTTCCCATTGATTATCCAGCAGATCACGTTTCCGTTCGTCGGTAAAACCGATTTCGGAACCGGTGTATCGTTTGGTTGATTCGCCAATCCTTATACGAATGGAGTTGTCTGAAACCAATTCAATCTCAATTTCATCCCATGTAGTGCCATCTGGCGTGGGAAAGCGTCTTATCTGCGAGTCCAGATATTTTTTGGCGGTCACCTTTCGGATTAGCATTGGTAGAAGCGAATCGAAACTCAATTTTCTGTGCGCCAAATTCCCGGCGTTTGCTTCTATTTGCTGTGTGATTACCTGGCTGACTTGGTTACCATGTCTTTTATGAAGGTTATATACCAGATCGGCTGCTTTTGAAGCAGGCATTCCCAATTGATTAATTATTCGCGTTGTTTCGGGATATCGCGAGATGAAATCTTCAAAAGAAACATCCTCTAATCCAAGCGAATTGCTAATGTATGATTCAACCATGGTTCTATCTTCAGGTTTTTTAAGCGAATCTCTGAACAAGTCAATATCATAATATTCTTTTGGATCGAATTCCTGAAAGCCATTAAATTCTGTGGCAATACGCCGCTCGACGCATTGTGAACATGTCCCGCAATGTTTATTCAACTGCAATGTCTGGCGGGTGTGACTGCAACTGTGTGTTGACGCAATTAACCTGTGATACCCTTTGTCGCCAATCGATTTGACGACATCGGATTTGGTATATCCAAAAAACGGGTTTTCAACTTTGAATGGCCTGTCAAACAGCAATGAGAAGAATTCTGAAAAAAGGCTTAATGCTTTGGGATGAGTCGAACGGCTCGCCCTCGTTCCGACTATTTGTTCGGATATCGGGAGATTGCAGCTTACAATGCCGTTTTCGTAAAATTTGATTGTATCCTTTTGAGTCATTTTCGCCACGGCTACTGCCAAGCTGGCGTATAAAAACGATCGAGTCCTTTGATTGGCGTCATGTGTAATCCCCGGATCCTTATTCACCCAGACGGGGATATGGAGCAGCTTCCTTTTTCCTTCAAATTCTCTTTTCAATTCGTTAACCAAAGATGTTTGGCGGGAAGATATTTTAGGCATTGGCCTGTGGCTCACCAGGACAATATCACGGTTGTGTTCGACCATTTCATCAAGGCCACCGGCAAGCGAATCCAGCCCGCCGGAGAATAGCAGAATGCTGTCCGTGTCAAATTCACTCCACCCCTGAGAAAAATCAAAATATTGTTGCCTTGGTGCATCCTTCTTAAGTTGTCTGAATTTAAAATCATAACTGTCGTCGGATAAAAATTCCAGGGTTTCAGATAAGCATTTCTTTATTTCCGGTCTTCCCCAAATATCAGGATTTCGGACCGGTATATTAACAATGAAATTACGATACCAGTCTTTGCCATTTTGGGCCCAGGTTTTTCCGCCTCGAGTGATCGACTGATCAGCGCAATAGACATAACTGCCAATTTCAAGCAAATCAATGATAAGGGACGGGATATTCTGGATTAACGTTGAACTTATATTCTCGATTCTTAAATTTACATTATGGTCTTGTGAAAGCGAATCAAGCCTGACAGTCTTTTTAAATCCGGTTCTTTTCTCATCGGGCGGATTATCGGGGCCGCACCATATCAGGTTTACGTCATCCATCAAGTGTTTCGCCCCGCTTGAATTCGGAAATTATCTTTTTAAATGCGATGTAAGAATACCTTGAAATTGATTCGCGATTCAGATTTTGTTCATAGTTGGCTTTACTGAACCATCCGGGTGTGAACTCATCGGCTATTCTGACGACCTGGCTGATATAAGTGCCCAGCGTTTCATTAAATTCCCTGTGTCGATCAATGCTTTCGAAATATTTCCCGGGTCCGACATGATTAGATAATTCCCGACTAAGGTAGTATTTCATATATCTGCTGGTGAATTTCGTAAAGAATGCGTGCATGAATCCCGCGAATTCTTTGCCTTTGAGAGCCCCGCCGATTTGATTAATCGCCGCGTCACGTCCCAAATCGAACATCGCCGATTGCGCGGCACTCGATGTCGAAAGCATTGTTTCGACAAAGGCATTTTGAGCGATTTCGCCGGGATCGGATCTTGACCTTTGTCGACCAAGGTCATTATCAATTTTGTTTTGCAGACCGCATACTATATCCAGGGGACCTGCCTCATGCGAAAGGCGAATACCGCTTTCTTCAAGAAATTCTTGGAAATTACCCGAGCGGGCCCCGGCAGCAAAACCGAAGATATTGGATAAGACAAGATTGAATCCCGCATCTTTGGGAATCCGTTCAAAATTGGTCAACATCGCATGTAAGCTTGCCCGTGTTATTTCCGGCAGGTCGGCTTCTTTTTTGAGCAAGTCGATTACATGTTTCCAGCGATGGTTTTTTGGCAAAATGCCGAGTCGATTATGGCCCATTTGAATTGCCCTCTATTCAGTCATCCGGCCATGATGAACCGGATAGAAAATGTTCGATTGACCCCAAAATCGTCGTTTCTTAATATTTTGTCAATACCAACGTGGTAATTCAACAAAGTTGCCAATAATTGACACATACTTTCTGCAAGCGGGTGGTTGACAATTGATTCACGGCAGGCTATCTTAAAATCGATATCGAAACAGCTTATTATTTCTGGAGATAAGCATGCATGGATCTAAAATGCTCATAAAAAAGCAAATTTGTGGGATTCATGGAAAAATTCAATTATGGAAATATCCGTATGGCAGCAAATCACTGATTCGATATGAATAGGCCTTTTCCAATATAGTTTTCATTTCGGGGGATATTATGTATGAGATACTGGCTTTGGCAGCCCTTTTGCACGATATAGGAAAAGTCGGACAACGTGCGCATGACAAATCTGATGGCCTTTCTGAGCCGACGCGTAAATTGGCAGATTATCTTTGCCCGAAAAATATGGACGGTGTCCGGACTCACCTCCATGTTCTCTATACCAATGAATTCGTTGACAAAATAAAGGAAAATATTCCCAAGGGCATAAATATATCCGACCTTGCTAATCTCGCCGCATACCATCATAATCCGGCTGATGAGCTTCAGAAGATAATCGCCGAAGCGGACCATCTGTCATCGGCAATGGAACGGGAGGATGCCGTTGCGGAATTGCCGGGTGGCAAAGATTTTCGCAAAATACCCCTAAATGCCATTATGGCGTCCGTTGATTCCGTAAGTGATCAAAGTGAAAAAAAGTCTGAGACGCTAAATCTCGTGAAATATAGTCCGGAAAGCATTTTCCCGGTTAAGCCTGATGCATCGATGTGTTCGCCATCGCAGTACAAGAAAATCTGGGATGAATTATTGTCGACAACAACATCCATAAGCTGTAATGAGCCACTAAAATTTATCAATACTCTTCTTTCGGTTTTTGAAAAATATCTTTGGGCAGTTCCATCGGCGACCAATGTTCCCGATCCGAATGTATCGCTTTTTGATCATATGAAAACCACGTCCGCGCTGGCCGGGAGTATGTATTTATCGAAAAATCAGAATGCTCCCTTTGTCCTTGCGGCCGGCAATTTGGGAGGTATTCAGAAATTCATTTTCGGAGCCAGGCCGGGGTCGGGCGGAATAGCCAAAGCCTTAAGAGGTCGTTCCTTCAAAGTCGGAGCATTGTCGGATTCCGCCGCGATAGGCATTCTCCATAAATTGGGACTAACTCTGGCTCATTTGATAATTACGGCGGGCGGGAAATTTGTGCTAATTCTTCCCAACAATCCTGAAACCCATGATACATTGGCAAAATGCAAAAGGACATACCACGACTGGATTTTAACAGAAACCGCAGGCGAATTGCGGTTTCAAATGGTCTGGAAGGAATACGGTCGTGAAATACGTGATTTCTCGGCTATTCAAAAGGATCTCGAAGAACGCCTGACTGAATCTTCCTATAAGGGTCTGGAGCCGCTTTTGGATGGCCGTGGCTGGAAAGAAGAAGACTGGCTTCGGCCGGGGTTTACTGAAGAACATAAGGATGTGTGCCGGTCCTGTTTCGTGCGAATTTCAGAGCCCGGCCGGGATTTATGTTCCAGTTGCCAGTATGACAGGGAAGACGGGCGCAATATTGTCAATGCATCACATATGTCATTGTCATTTGGAGATAATCCGGGCAAGCGTCTGCCTTTAGCCGAATATAGCCTGGAATCAAAGATAACCGCTGCGGATGAAGCCGCTGACCTGCTGATTGAGTTTCGGGGAAGGATTCCTGATAAAATCAATTTTCCGTATTTTACTTTTTTAAAGAACAATTATGTCCCTCGCGACCAGCACGGAGACATCCTGGAATTCGGTGAAATCGCCCGGGCTGCCGAAGGCAATCAAATATTGGGCTATCTTAAGGCCGATGTTGATAACCTCGGATTTGTTTTCAATAAGGCAGTTTCCGGACACGGGCGGCCGTCTATAGCCCGATACGCGACCTTCAGCCGATCATTGGAATATTTCTTTTCCGGATATTTATATCATCTGATTGAAAAAGAATTCCCGGATACTTACACCGTTTTTTCCGGTGGTGATGATTTATTCTTTATTGGACCGTGGGATAATATTTTCCGCCTGGCGGCAAAAATTCGGAATGATTTCGGTCGGTTCACATGCGGGAGCAAATCATGGGGCTTGTCGGCGGGTATAGCGACCTCTAAACCAAGGTCTCCGCTCAATTATGGCTTAAGCGAAGCCAATCGCTATCTGGCCATGTCCAAAAACATTCCGGGAAAGGACAATATTACCGCTTTCGGAACAACCATGATGTGGGCGGAATTCGACCGGGCACTGGATCAGGGAGATAGGCTGGCGGGTTGGCTAAATGATGGCGTCCTTAACAGCGCCAGAGTCTATCGACTGCTTTATTATGGTGAGCAATTGGTCCAATTTCACAAAACCAAAAATGCGTCTTTTCTGCAGGTTATTCCACTGATGATATACGATATGGCTCGTAATTGGAAAGAAGGTTCCGATGCCGAGCGTCAGGCAAAAGCCTGGGTTCATCCGTTTATTAATCCGGAGTATCCGGAGGCATGCCTGTTACCGTTTATTTGTCAATATGCTTTGAATAAGATAAGGAGTTAGTCATGGGAACATGCAAAAGCTGCGGCAAACAGACTTTTGGCAATTATGAATATTGCATGAATTGCAGGCCGCAAGGTCAAAAATCATCGCAGGGAGGAAGCTATAGGTCCCGTGATGATCACCGTGATACATCGGAACTCCCCGCCGAATGCATTTTTACCGACAGCTTTTATGGGTCGGATGGTTACATCAAGGGTGAAGTCTATACTGATGCCGCCGAAAAAATGGCGAGGCTTTTTCAGCGCGAATATATGACACAGACTTCACTACGGCACCTTTTCAATGCCGTAAATGCCATTAAAATGAAACTAAAATCTGACCGTTCCACCCCCCAGGGGTATATTCGCGAAAATTTCCTGAAGATTATAGCTCATACTGAATATCAAGCCAAAAGAGGAGTGGTTAAAGAAGTCTTCCGAAAATTCATGGACACTCATAAAGAGCTGGCCATAAAGGACAGGAAAGAATTTCTTGGCTTTGCGGACTATTTCATGTCTATCGTTGCTCGAATGAAACAAAAATAGGAGGTATAGATATGCAATTAACTGGTTACACAGTTATCTCCGGTCAAATCACGTGCCTGACCGGTTTGAAGATTGGCGGAACTAAAGAAACCATTGGAATCGGTGAAACCGATAATCCAATTATTCGCCATCCTGTGACCCGCTTGCCATACATCCCCGGGTCATCGCTGAAAGGCAAAATCCGCAGCCTTCTCGAAATGAAATATAGCAGCTCCAGCCAGCAGACAGGCAAACCCTGCGACTGCGGAAAATGTCATATATGCGCTTTGTTCGGACGCGGCAATCCCAGTTTGCCGACTGAACCGACCCGCCTGATATTTCGAGACGCCTATATGAATGAAAAGACGGCACAGGAACTGGAAGAGGCTCTTCCCGGTCTTTATGCCGAAGTAAAAACCGAAATTCAGATGGATCGCAGGGAGGAAAAGGCAGCCCGTGGTGCACTCCGTCAGCAGGAACGCATCCCCGAAGGGTCTATATTTGATTTCTCAATCTCAATGAGACGTTTCAGCGAAGACGCGCCTCATAGTAAGGAATTTTTCAGCTTTCTGGCCGAAGGGTTCGAATTGCTTGAAAACGACTACCTTGGCGGTTGCGGCACGCGCGGTTACGGCAAAGTTAAAATCACCTGTGACGGCCAGCCAATCGGTCAGTATTTGCGGTCAATCAAGCTATGATGCAGGATTACTGTATTAAAATAAAACCTCTGGCGCCGATCGGAACTCCCTGGCAATCTGACACGATCTTCGGTCATCTCTGCTGGCAGGTCGTCTTCGGGGCCATTGATATGGATATTGAAACTTTTCTTGAATCATTTCGCGATGGGCATCCGCCCTTTGTTCTGTCCGAGGCCTTCCCGGCGGGATACCTGCCGCGCCCGATGATTTATGCCCCTTCCCCCAGGGTTGATACGCCCGAGGAATATGACCGTCAGAAGAAAAAGAAAAAGGCCCGCTATATAACGAAGGCCGATTTTGTCCATCGCTGTCGAGGCGAATCTCCGCTTGATACATTCCTGCCCGACCCCTGGAGAATGGTTATAAGACCCCATGCCTCTCCGGATCGCAACAGCTTCTCCACCGATCATGAGGGCGGGTT
>CALAMC010000095.1 GCA_937925655.1 uncultured candidate division Zixibacteria bacterium
AAAAAGGCAGTTGGTGACATCAAATGACACCGGCCCGACGGCGTAGGCATATACACCATAACTGTCGGTGGCTCCGGTACCGTAAAATTCACTGTTATGCAGCGTCACGGCGACGGCCGCCTTGTCGCCCGCAGGCAGATCTTCGGGGGCCATCGGACTGGCCTCAAGAAAGTTCTTGAATGACGAGGTGGCGCCTTTGGCCGACGTGCTGTAGGCGATCGCGGCTTCACCGGTCGGATTGGTCACTTCGCCGCCGTTGAAAACGCAGTCGCCGTCCTGAACGTACAGACTGGTCTGGCATCGGTCGATTGTCACGCCGTTCGCGACCGCCGAGCCGAACACCAGAAACCCCGAGGCTGTCCAGCCGGCCCCGGTGTAATCGACCAAACTGATATCACAATCGTCCACCGTGCCCGTCACCCCGCCGCCGATTTGAATGCCGTTCTGGGCCGTGACGGAGGTCGGGCCTTCCCCGATGGTTGTGATACGGTCGAGGTCAACCGTGTATCCCGGGCCGTTGAGAGCCACCGCCGTCTTCTGGAAATCGTCGACCAGAATATCGGACAGGGTGATAGTGTACGGCCCGCCGGTGTTATTGTATGAATATATGCCGACGCCGTGCTGGGCGCCGCTGAAAGTACTGTTCATGACGTTCAGAATCCTGATATTGTCGGCACTGCAATCGGCGTTCCAGATGCCCAGACCGACAAACCGGTAATTGCCGTCACCCTGATGGTCACCGTCGATGGTCAGCGTGGAAATCACGGCTGACGCGTCATCGATAAAAACCACCGGGTAATTGTTATATGTCCCGGTGACAAACGACGCGCTCATCGCGGCCGGAGACTTGATGACGACGTCATCGATACCCGCTCCGGTCACCGTCAGGTTGTCAATCGTGATATGAACCTGCTCGGTATAAATACCTTCCCCGATTATGATATTATCCCCTCCTGCAGACGCCTCCACCGCCGTCTGAACGAAGTGAAAATGATCATACCCGAGCGGCCAGTCGATTTCGACATACCAGATATTGCCCGTTCCCTCCTGCGCGGGTTGATCGCGCTCGGACGTGAAGAAGACATACGACGTTCCGCCGTTGTCGGTAATTCCCTTGGGCCACATTTCGCCCCAGGTGTTGCCGCCATAGCTTGTCGCCGAAAGCATTTTGGACGGCGTCCCCGACAAAATACCGGTCAATGAACTTCCGGTGCGATATTCCAGCCACTGATGCGACCAGTCGGTCGGCATGGGCGCATTGGCGAGAACATAATCCGGCCCCACTTTGAACAGGACCGGGTCATAGGCGCGTGGCGTCGCGGCATTGTCAACCATGATCCAGCTGTTGGTAGGAGCGTTATAATTGTAAATGTAACTGCTGTTACTGCTGAAAATCACCAGGTACAGGTATGTTCCCTCGATGAAAAATCGCGCCAAGCCGCCGGTTAAGGCGGCATCGACCGACAACGGAGCCGTCCATGACGCCTCCAGTTCCGGGCTGGATGAAGCCCGTCTGGTGTAAAACTTGCCGCTTCCCGTGACCAGCCAGAGTTTGCCATCAAAGGCGATTTCGTCATGGTGCGCCTGACCGTCGCCAAACGGCGTGGCCGCCGCGACCAGATCCTCCGTCTGATTCCAGGATGTTCCTCCATCGGATGTATACCAGCCATAAAGCTGACATTTGTCTCCGGATGCGCCCGGGTTCGGATCGATCGAGGCAAAAACCCATACCTTGCCGCCGAAAACGGCCGCGCCCAGTTCACCGAGATAGGAATTCACGGCACCGCCGATCGCCACCGGCGTAGCCGTTACAAGACCCGGAATGGTCGAAGCCTTTTTGTAATAGACTTCATAATCCTGCGTATCCGGATTACTATTCTGATAGTTCCCCGTCACCGAAGCCGAACGTCCGTAAAACAGCCAGTAGGCCGCGCCATCATAGACGATGGCCTGGCCCCTTTCGTAATGGCTGTCGGAGGTTATTTGTACCGGCTGGGTGACATAACGCGTATCTGCCAGAGTCGTCACCGCCAGAAAGCAGAGCAGAAGCGTCAGTGCGAAAATTAATCGCTTCATTTTGTTCCCCCGTGTAAATTAAAATTACGGCCAACTGACCGTGCACATGTTAATTTTTAAAACCCGGCAGATGAAAGCTTACTCTCGAACTTATGCGACAGATGGATTACTGCGAGTACAACCGGATCTGGATTGTACTTTAGCGAATTTGGTTGAATTTTCGGCATCACCTCCCTGAAAAATCCGCAAACCACAAAACGGCATTATTTATCTGCGTTACAAAATGCTCCATACTTATCGAAAGCCATAGTCCCGGTATGACTTCAATTGTATCGTGGCAAAATAGTCGGGTTGTGCTCAAACCCTGGAAACTTGCTTAATTAATTATATCCTATAATTGGTCTGGTGTCAAGAATCTTATCAGCCGGGCATCATTATTTTTTCCCCGTCTCATTTGTTGTTTATATTTTTTCAGGAAATAACGAATTGAATGGCCCGAATTGAATTGCAATTATTCCAAATTGGAATACGTTATACATGAGCCGAACGGCAGGTCTAAATACGGCGATTCAAATCCAAAAACGGGCCCAGAATCGCCATTTTTGCGACGATTTATCTTATTATCTATCATATAATTAAGCCACAGGATAAAGCGACTGGCCGGGGACACGTCCGATTTCCCTTGCGCTTTTTCTCATTCGCATATAAAATGCCTACTGGATTTTGTGAAAAAATTAACAAACAGGCTTTATAAGGAACTTAAAAATGGAAAACCAGAAATACAACGCCTTTGTCATGGCCCAAAAGCAGTTCGATAAAGTGGCTGCCACCCTCGAACTGGACCAGGCCACCCGTGACCTTTTGCGCAATCCTCTCCGCGAATATCAATTCAGTATTCCGGTTAAAATGGATGACGGTTCCACAAAAATATTCCGGGGCTTTCGCGTTCAGCATAACGATTCCCGCGGCCCGTGCAAGGGCGGCATCCGTTTCCATCCGCAGGAAACAATCGATACCGTCCGCGCCTTGTCGATGTGGATGACCTGGAAATGCGCCGTGGTCGATATTCCCCTCGGCGGCGGCAAAGGCGGCATCATCTGTGACCCGCACAATCTTAGCACCAACGAGCAGGAACGGCTCTGCCGCGGCTGGGTTCGTCAACTGGCCAAAAATGTCGGACCGCTGTCGGATGTTCCCGCTCCCGACGTTATGACCAATGCCCAGCACATGCTCTGGATGCTCGACGAGTACGAAGTCATTCACGGCAACAAATACCCCGGCTTTATCACCGGCAAACCAGTCGGCATGGGCGGTTCCCTGGGCCGGACCGAAGCCACCGGCTTCGGCGTCATCTATCTGGTGCGCGAAGCCCTGCGCGAAATGAAAATCAATCCCAAGGATACTATTGCCTCGGTGCAGGGATTCGGTAACGTCGCCCAGTACGCCATTCGGCTGTACCAGCAGCTTGGCGGCAAAGTCATCTGCGTCTCTTCCTGGGATCAGGCCGACCAGGTGTCTTATTCCTTCCGGAAAAAAGACGGTATCGACATCGATAAGCTGTTGACCATAACCGACCGTTTCGGCGGCATCAACAAAACCAAGGCCAAAGACCTCGGTTATGAAGTTCTTCCGGGCGAAGCCTGGATCGAACAGGATGTGGATATCCTGATCCCGGCCGCTCTGGAAAACCAGATCAACGAAGAAACCGTCAAAAAGATCGGCCCGCGCGTCAAGATCGTCGCCGAAGGTGCCAATGGCCCGACGACACCCGAAGCCGACGCTGTCCTGCACGAACGCAAGATTTTCGTCCTGCCCGACTTTTTGGCCAACGCCGGCGGCGTCACCTGCAGTTATTTCGAACAGGTCCAGAGTAATATGAATTATTTCTGGGAAAAGGATGAAGTCCTGAATAAATTGGATGTTAAAATGACCGCGGCCTTCCGGGGCGTTTATGAACTGGCGCAGAAACGCAATCTCTACATGCGCGACGCGGCGTACACCATCTCCATCGCCCGCGTGGCTCAAGCCTGCCGCGAAAGAGGCTGGCTCTAAAGACCGTCTGAACTTTGGTTATTGACTTTATGGCCCGGGTCGAAATCTTAAGGGGTTTCCCCGGGCTTATATTTTGAGCGGTTTTCCGCGCCGGTCCGGTTCGGACCCGGATCGAGGCCATCAGGGTATTCTTTTTCTTTATTTAAGCAGTTTCCAAATCGACTGTTTCTTAGTACATTACAAAAGCCGATATAAAAAGGTAAGAGAATATACTCCGGGCCAAAAGGGAACGGCCCGCGCCGAATGACGAGCATGGACCCTTAAGACAACCGTGGCCGGCGACGATTGGCGACCGCGGGTACAAAGTTATAATATTATGAACGGTAACGATACCGACAATAGCCACGACGACAGGCTTCTTCGCACTTTGCAGGAACGCGCCAAGGAGTTAAACTGCCTGTACCGGGTCGAGGAAATTCTGTCCGGCCCGGATACGTCACTCGGCGAAGTTTGCGAGAAGATAGTTGAGGCCATTCCCAGCGGTCTGCAGTATCCCGGACTGTGTCAGGCTAAAATTGAACTGGACGGAAAAACGTATGCGGGTCCGGGCTTTTTTGAAAGCATCTGGTCACATAAAGCCGATATTACCGCCAACAATCGCAAATTCGGAACTGTCAATGTTTATTACACGCGGGAAATGCCGCCGGCCGACCATGGCCCTTTCATCAAGGAAGAGGCAAAGCTCATCAGCACCATTGCCGAAAGACTGGGCGATTTCATCCTGCACCGGAAAATGCGGCAGATAGCCGGCGAATGGGAAATCTCGCATAGTAAAGGCCAGGAAAAACAGTGGCAAATCATCCTGCAGATGCTCAAGCAGACCGACAGCAACCTCTACTTTTCCATCGCCCGCAAAATGCTCAATTATCTGTGCTGGAGCGGTAACGCCGAAGCCGAACAGCTCCTGCAGACGAGCGCTCCCCGGGAACTGCTGGAAATATCCGACGAGCCCGAAAGCTGGAACCAGCCCCTCAACAAGCACCGCGTCTGGATTCAACCCGGCTACGACAACCGGGTTTTCGAAATCGCCGCCCGCAATCACAGCGACGACCAGATCCTGGCGCTAATTAAAAAATGGATACAGGAAGATAAATTGAGCTTTCTGGTACAGGTGGTCAATCGCAACCTGTCGCTGGCCGAAGTGGCCGATGCCATCCGCCGTTATTATTATCTGGCCGAAGAAGAAAAAGGTATCAAGTCCCCCAACCAGAGGGGTATCCAGGTATCTCTGATCCGCCGTTTTCTGTCCGACCAGCTCGATTATATCAACGTCATAAAGAATTTCATAGAAATCAGCGATTTCTATCACCTCTTGCAGAAAGTGATTTTCACGTCCGAAAGTCACGGCCGTCTGGGCGGCAAAAGCGCGGGGCTCTATCTTGCTTCGCAAATAATCAAGAGAAATAAAAATGTCCATGACATCCTCAATACCGTCAAAATTCCCAAAACCTGGCATATTACATCCGATGTCTTGCTGCATTTTATGCATTTCAATAATTTCGAAGAAGTCGTCGAAACGAAATACAAGGAAATCAACCAGATTCGTCTGGAATACCCCCACATCGTCGAAACCTTCAAAAGGGCCAGTTTCCCGGCCGATATTGCCCGGGGTCTGTCCATGGCCCTGGATGACTTCGGCGACGTCCCGTTGATCGTGCGCTCCTCTTCTCTTCTCGAAGACCGGGTCGGAGCGGCTTTTTCGGGCAAGTACAAAAGCCTCTTTCTGGCCAACGTCGGAACCAAGCAGGAACGCATGGAGGCTCTGATGGACGCCATCGCCGAAGTCTATGCCTCAACCTTCAGCCCCGACCCCATTGAATACCGCGCCGAACGGGGTTTGCTCGATTTCGGAGAAGAAATGGGCATAATTATTCAGGAAGTGGTCGGCAAAAAGGTCGGTCATTATTTCGTCCCGGCCTTCGCGGGAGTAGCCTTCAGCCGTAATGAATTCCGCTGGTCACCCCGTATTCGCCGCGAGGACGGTCTGGTGCGTATGGTACCGGGCTTGGGGACGCGGGCAGTGGACCGCTTGAGCGATGATTACCCGGTGCTGTTTTCTCCCGGCCAACCCGGTCTGCGGGTCAATATCGACCCCGAAGAAATCCGTCGCTATTCACCCCGGAAAGTCGACGTCATCAACCTCAAAACCCGTCAATTCGAAACGGTCGAATTGCAGAAAATAGTCAATGAGGTCGGTTCGGATTTTCCGCTTCTGAATAAAATCATCTCGGTTTACAAGGACGGGCACATCAGTCGCCCGATCGGCATCGATGTCAATTTCTCCGTGGATGAAATAATCGTCAACTTCGAGGGTCTGTTCAAAGATTCGCAATTTACGTCACAGATCGGACTGATCATGAAAATCCTTGAGGATACTTTCGAACGCCCGGTTGACATCGAATTTGCCCACGACGGTGATTTTTTCTACCTGCTGCAGTGTCGTTCGCAAAGTTATTCCGGCGACAGCCAGCCGTCACCGATACCCCGGGATCTTCCGGCCGACCGCATTATCTTTTCGGCCAACCGGCACATTTCCAACGGACGTGTGCCCGATATCACGCATATCGTTTATGTTGACCCCGATGAGTATGCCCGGCTGGGCGGACGAGCCGAAATGCTGGCGGTCGGACGGGCCGTCGGCAAACTGAATAAAATCCTGCCCAAAAGGCAGTTTATCCTGATGGGCCCCGGAAGATGGGGTTCGCGCGGCGATATCAAGCTGGGTGTCAGCGTTACATATTCCGATATCAACAATTCCGCGGTTTTGATTGAAATCGCCCGCCAGAGGGGAAACTATATTCCCGACCTCTCGTTCGGCACCCACTTCTTCCAAGACCTCGTGGAATCGCAAATTCGTTATCTGCCGTTATACCCCGATGACGACAAAATTATATTCAATGAGAAGTTCCTGAAGTCAACCGAGAATATCTTGGAAGAAATCCTGCCCGATTATGCCGATATGAGCCATGTCATCCGTGTGCTTGATATACCCCGCAGCCTTCCCGGTATGGTGTTGAAAGTTCTTATGAATGCCGAAATGGAAGAAGCTGTCGGTATTATTGATGAATCGGCCCCGGATTCGGGCGCCGGGAGCAAGGCCCGGCCATAGCAAAGACCCATATTGGAGTCGCACCGCCGCTTTCACTATTACCATCGCCATTTTTGTTACGCCCTATCCATCAATTGTACAAGTCATTGCCCAAATTACGCTTATGAGTGTCAAACGGGTATTTTGGGGGATTTATATATATTTTTAAAAATGCCATACTATTTTGACGCTTCGGGTATTTTTTAAAATATATATTTAGACCTTGACGAATCCTTGCGGCCGTCATATATTATTATCTGATAGTCGCTTAGACTATAGTGAGTTTTTGGCCTACATTCTATTTATACTTATCTTTTAAGCATATTTGACAAGGGTCAGGTATGTACTTGATTATTGCTCTTTGAATGATGTACTTAATACCGCTGATGCTGATAGCGTGTACCATATAATTTAAGGAGGGTGCCGGTAAATCAAGCTAACGAATTTTTCCGTCGGTGATCCGCCGATGTTATTGTTCTTGAGAGTATGTTCACTGCTAAAAAAGCGAGCACGATTTGACAACGCTCGATTACTGCGGGTATCTTTCGAACCGCGGCGGGCGCAATGGATTCCGGCCCGGCAGGCGTATAGCCGGAATGAAAATTTTAGCATTTCTTCAGGAGGATGCGCCAGATGAAACGAATCGTGGGGGGAGTCCTTACCGGACTCATAGTGTTATTTCTGACGGCCCTGGCTGACCCGGTCTTTGAGGGGCCCGAAGGAGATCTTTATCTTATCGACGACGGATCCAAATCGAATCCGATCACTTATCCGGAAAAACTGCAATCCAATGTCGCGGTCCGCAACAATACGACCGACACGGTAATCATATCCCAGCTGGATTGCGGCATGTTTCCGACTATTTGTTTATATGTGGACGTGCTGGACTCGGCCGGATACCCGGTCGGCGGCCTTACCGCAGACAGTTTCTGCATCTCTCAAGACGGCAACCCGATCGACTCTTTTTCAATCGAGGAGCTGACGCTCGATTCCTGTATTACTTCTGTGGCGCTGGTGATTGACGTCAGCGGTAGTATGAATGACAATAATAAAATTGCCGCCGCGCGCAATGCCGCTCATAGTTTCGTGAATAATATGGACATTTACGACCGCGTCGCTATCATTACATTTGGTAACTGCTATACGGTCGTTCAGAATTTCACCAGCGACCAGGCCTTACTCCATTCCAAAATCAATACCATTTCGGCCAACGGCTGGACGGCCGCTTTTGACGGTATCTGGAAAGGGGTTGACCTGACCCGTCTGGAGCTGGGCAGCAAAGCCGTCATCGCCATGTCCGACGGCATGGAAAATTACAGCCAGAACTGCGGGGGTACGGGAACTCCCGACGGCCTCTGGATCGGCCAGCCGCCCCAGGGGTGGTGGCCGGGCACACCTGATCCCGATGGCTGGACTGATGACTCAACCCTGATTGTAAATCTCGCCCAGAGTTCCGGAATACCCATTTATACTATAAGTCTCGGCAATTCCTTTGATCCCCAGTACCTGATAGATCTGGCGGTGGCCACCGGCGGTAGCTATAACCACGCCCCGACCGGCAATGATATCGCATTAATCTATGATGAAATAAAACAGCGCTTGTGCAGTCGCTACCTGATTTGCTATACCAGCCCCGACACCATCCAGAATGGTGATTGGCATGTGGTGACGGCCTGCCGCCGCGATGAACTGGCCAATTGCGAACCGTGTGATGTCGATTCCTGCCAGGAAATCGATTCTCCTGAAATCACTCGGACGCCGACCACGACCGGCCTGTCGGATACCTGTGCCCGCTGGGATACCAGTGTGGAAATTTGCACCTGGGTGGTCGACCTGGATACGCCGCAGGAAGACCTGGAGGTAAAATTATACTATCGCAACGCCGGAAATGTCAGCTATACCTCGGTCATCATGAACCGAACCGACAGCTTATACTGCTATACCATTCCGGCCAGCGTTCTGGACTGTGACGCCGACAGCATCCAGTATTATATAACCGCCTCGGATGGACAGGTGACGGTTTCCTCCCCGGCCCTGGCACCGACCTATCATTATGCCTTTGCCATTTGCGAAAATTACCCCCCCACGGTTTTCGCGGGCAATGACACGACGGTAGCCCAGTGCACTCCGGCCCAGATATGCTGGAATACATCTGCGTCCGACCCCGATGGTAATCTAAAAATCGTGGAAAAAATTATCGGTCCGGGGACCTTCAATGGCACCCAGATCTGTTTCACCCCGACCGGTACGCTCGACTATGAATTCGTTCTACGGGCAACCGACAGTTGCGGCCTGACCGCCTTCGACACGGTTGTCGTGCATTATTATATGAACCGTCCGCCGGTAGCTAATGCCGGTCGGGACTCCACCCTGTTTTTATGTTCCGCTCAACAGATATGCTGGACCGCCGGTTGCAGCGACCCCGACGGTAACCTTTCCACCTGTACGCTGGTTAGTCCGGTCGGTTCATACAATGGCACCAATATTTGCTTTACGCCCGATACGGCCGGCGTTTATCGCTTCATTATGCAGGCCACTGACGCCTGCGGCCAGACCAAGCGCGATACCTCATTTATAACCGTGACTTTCAATCATGCCCCGGTCTGCAATATCCCTGACGACACCGCCTTCTTCCAGTGCACCCCGGCGCAGGTCAGCCTGCCGGTTGGAGGCAGCGATATCGACGGCAATTTCAATTCCTGCCAGATTATGTCCGGGCCCGGCTCGCTTATTGGCGGCAACTGGGTCTATACTCCTTCCGCCAGTCAGGTCGTGACCGTCGTCATTCGTTGCACCGACAACTGCGGGGCCTATTGTGAAGACCAGTTTATGGTCAATTTCACCATTGACGCCAAACCGACCATCAGCCTCGGTCCCGACCGGAACATTTTCCAATGTTCCACCGAAGAAATCTGCATCGATTATACCATATCCGACCCTGACCCGGGTCAATCGCTGGTGGTATCTCTACTTACGGCGGTGGGCACGGTCAATCAGGCCGACTCAACCATCTGTTTTACTCCCGATACGGCCGGGCAGTACCGCTTTATTGCGCAGGTCGAAGACCCCTGCGGCAAGAAGGGTTATGATACGGTTAAAGTCACCGTATCGTTTAACGCCCCGCCGGTGGCTAATGCCGGAAGCGACCAGACTTTATTCCAGTGTTCCCCGACAACCATCAGCTGGGCCGCCTCCTGCAGCGATCCCAACGGTAATCTTTCCAGTTGTCAATTAATCAGCCCGGTTGGATCATATAACGGCACGCAGATATCCTTCACCCCGACCGGCACCGGGATTTATGAGTTCATTCTCAAAGCCACCGATGCTTGTGGTTTGATGGATTATGACACTTCTTATATTACCGTCACGCTCAACTCACCACCGGTTATAACCGCCCAGGCCGATACCACGCTTTTCCTGTGTCAGCCACAGTCAGTCTGCGTCTCATATTCGGTCAGTGATCC
>CALAMC010000096.1 GCA_937925655.1 uncultured candidate division Zixibacteria bacterium
TAGTGCGGCCACTGGTTCCCGTCCCGCCGCCCGGAAAATATATTGAATCGCTGACATTTGTTGAAGAATTGCCCTCTTCGTCCAAGGCGAATATTGAAAAATACACCATATCCGGCTGGGCCATGACGAGCTGATAATCGACAGTATCGTTCTCGAAATCATCCCCGGCAAATAGACTCATGCCGTCGGTTGTGTCATTGGGAATCGCCGCCGTGTCCCAGCGGATGATTGTCCTGGTCAAGTCCGTCGAATCGACCGCGCCGATCGCCAGTCTCACCGTATCGGGATTGAGATTGCGAACAGACAGGGCTTTAAAAAGGTCATAAACGTCGGGAGCGTAAGTGTCTTCCCCGCCGCCGTTTCCCACGCCGCCGACTATCCGCAATATCGGCCCTATCGCCGCTCCCGCAGTATGGTCAGACGCATAGGCAGCCGTAATGACCGGGTCAGTCCCTGCTTTATATGAATATTTGACAAGAACACTTTTGTATGTTGAGCCAAAGTTTTCAGGGTTCAGAGGAATCCATACGGTATCAAATTGTGCCGTGTTTCCGCTATGCAGAGTCACCGAATCCAGACAGTCCGAAAATATATCACCTGCTCCTGTCGCCCCCGCCGTTTCCCAATTATTATCGGTCGAAAAAACATTATAAGTGGCCTCCGTCTCGACCCATGCACGTTTCAGGGTGTAGGCTTTTAACGATATGGTGTCCCCTGATTCGATGGCCCCCGACAGTACAATTCCCAATAAAGCAGTATCGACATCGGCTTCGGGGTATGTCTTTCCGCTCCCCAGCGCAAAGGTATCATCGACATTCGGCCAGCGTATCAATGCCGATTGTATGTTCCAGGATGACCCAATAGATATTGTCGTGGCTGTCCCATAATTCGTGGTTGCTTGATTCGAGACAATATAGGCGTCATCGCAATCAGCCGTATCATTCCCGGAGATAGTGAAATTCCACGGTTCGGCATTCGCCAAACCCGCAATAACGGTAAGTAAGGTCAGAAATATCAGTATTCTTTTCATTTCAGTAGCCTCCTGATTCGCTTAACCGGGGGTGTCGTATCTCCCGTGAAATAATCCTCGGCATACTCTAATAGCCGCGGCATCCAGGCCGTTATCATACTGTCCTGAAGTAGGGTGTCCGCCGTCGCATTCGGATGGTCGTCCGTGCCCTCATATTTCGATTGAATATAAGCATACCTCGTCGAGTCCGGGCTCTTCTCAACCAGTACGTCGAAAAAACTCCACGTCATAAAATTGGGATAGGTTGACGTGTCCTGAAGAGTATCCCGCCAGAACTTATCCAGGGCGAAGGCGTTGGCCTTTTCGGCCTCACTATATGAATACGTGGACGCCACATAGCCACCCAACTTGATCGGAACCTGCATTATATAAACGAAGATATTACCCGGGTACAAAGCCGCGCTGTCCCGCCATGCGAGGGCCTGATTTCGGTATGAGGCCAGACTGTCGGCCTCGTTGTTCCCCCAATGCCAATAGGCCGGGAGAAACCAAAGGCAGTTAAAATCAGTTATATCAACCAGTGTATCCGGTTCCGCGTCAGCATCATATACCGTGTCCACATCCAGTATTCCCGACTTGTAACTGGAGGTATCGTTCCACATCGCCGTTAAATGATGCAACCACATATTATCGGAACTGCACCCATAAATATCACCGATAACCCAGCCGGATTTATGCGTACTCGAGTCGAATCTCGCGGTCCGCCACCCGGCCCAGGCATCGGCCGGATTTGAATTAGTACGATAATCCCAAACGCCAATCGGCCAGCCATAGGCCTGACCCAGACTATCAACGCGCGACTTAAAGGCTTCCTGCCGAGCGTTCATTATCCTCTGCCCGATACTGGAATGCTGCCACATGACTTTGAGCGAATCCGGCAACTGGGCGGTAGCCGTGCTGGCTATCAAAACGAATATGAGAAGATATTTTTTCAATTTGCTATTAAATCCAGAATGGCCACCGGCGGCATATCATCATGCCAAATCCTTGTGGCTATATTTGACAAGCCCGACCAATTCCCGGCGTCGTCAACGGTTTTGATCGCGAAATAATAAGTGACATCGTATTCGATCATCAAACCAAAGGAAAATGACTCCGATGACATGGCCAGTTTGGGGGTTGGTTCATTCTCGACTTGCGTGCTTGTTTCCCAGGTTGCAGCATTTATCGGGACGGTATTATAACGAATGTCATAGGCACCGGCCTGACCGATATTGCCGTCATCACCCGGCGCTGTCCAGGTCAGCGTCACCTGCTTTTCGACGGGACTGGCCTGCACCCGGCAGGATTCAAGTATGACGAGAATAAGTAAAATGGCGATAATCGCCATGCCGACATAAAAGCCAACGATAAAGGCTTTTTCTGGGATAAGGTCCAAGAGCGTTTTTTTCGCCGGTCTATTCTTGCATTTCAATTTCCTTTCTCGATTCTCACCCTGTCTATTTTAAAAATATCAAAAAAATATCTTTATAATTATTCCCACGAGGCTCGATACCACGAACATCCCACCGAGAAGATAGGCCCGCCAGAGTTCGAGCTTCTTGACACGCCCATTCTGTTCATTGACCTTCGCTTTAATTTCCTTTATGTCATCGTGCATCGCATCTATCTTCTCGAACATCTTCCCCATGCGTATCGGGTCAAGTCCAATCGCGCAAGCCGTAATCGTCTTCTCGTTGTCTGCCATAGGTTACCCCTAAAATAATTCTATCGCTG
>CALAMC010000097.1 GCA_937925655.1 uncultured candidate division Zixibacteria bacterium
ATAGGGAAATTGGGTTTTAACTGCCCGTCGACAAATTCTATTTTTGGGGCTTCACATAACTTAAGATATCGCGGCCATGGCCGATAAAGTGTAAATAAGGGCATCTTTGATTTGTCAGCTTGTTTAGACCTGATAATTAATAATTGAATGTGTATTTGGGGGAGTGAATTGGGGAGTAGTATGAATGATATTCACAATAAAACGACCCCTGATCCAAAATGGCAAATAGCCATGCAGCTTCAAGCCATGGTTGCCAATATTACTCTGCCGGCATGGTATTTGACCGGAGATATTGCCGGCCCGCAGTTCAATAGGGCCTGGATGCAATTCACAGGCGTCGACCTTCAATCGGCCATCGACAACAACTGGCTAGACAAAATCCACCCCGATGACAGGGCCAAATGCAGAGAATATTTCGCGGCTATCCATAACGCTCAGACACGCAAGCAAGTACACATCGAGTACCGCCTTTATCACCATTCAGGAGAATATCGGTGGGTTCAGGAGCATATAACCAGTCATGAAGCCTCTGAAGGGTACTGTTTAGGATACATCGGCTTTATTTTTGATATCCAGAGCAGTAAAGATGTTGAGAAGGCTTTGAAAGAGAATAAAAAAAGGTATGAAGATCTTTATAATAGCGCCCAAATAGGTCTTTATCGGCGAAGTGCGGATAGTGAGCAACTTCTGGAATGTAATGAATTCATGGCCCGTATGTTCGAATATGACAATGTGGCGGATATGGTGGCGAATTTTAGAATCAGCGATTGTTATGCAAATCCTGAAGACTTGGTAAGAAATGCGGCTGAATTAAAGGAAAAAGGCGAGATAAAAAATTTCCGGGGCCCCTTTCATACTAAAATCGGGAATATAATTTGGATTGACGTATCTGCGAAACTTCACCGCTCATCGGGGTATATCGAAGGGTATGCATTTGATATTACAAAGCTGGTGGAATCACAGCAAAGGGTTCTGCAGCTTTCAACTGCTCTTGAACAGAGCCCGGTTTCCATAGTCATAACCGATACCAAGGGTAATATTGAATTTGTTAATCCAAAATTTACTGAAATGACAGGATATGAACCGCTTGAAGTCATTGGCCAAAATCCGCGTATTTTGAAATCCGGTCACACTGCAACTGATGATTATAAGAAACTTTGGGATACTATTTTGAATGGGAAGACCTGGGTTGGAGAATTTCTTAACAGGAAGAAAAATGGGGGACTATTCTGGGAAAGCGCCAAGATTACTCCAATTATTGGAAATGACGGCAAAGTATCGCACTTCCTGGCAGTAAAGGAGGACATTACCGAACGCAAAGAGATGCAGAAATCCCTGGAACGACAGTTGAAATTTACCCAAACATTAATTGATTCAATTCCGACTCCGGTATTTTTCAAGGACAATAATCATCGATACATTGGCTGCAACGAGGCTTTCACCAGGATATTGGGAATCTCAAAAAATGATGTTATCGGGAAAACAGTATTAGAGATGAGGTCCGATACAAATCCTCAATTGCACCATCAAATTGATTGTGAATTACTAAGCAGGGGCGGCACACGGCAGTATGAAAGTTCAATTCTTGGTCAAGATGGTAGCCCGCGTACTCTCGTGAATTTCAAGGCCGCATTTAATGACGATTTGGGTAATATCGCGGGCATAATTGCAACCGTGGTGGACATTACCGAGCAAAGGGATCTTGAAGTTGCCCTTAGAAACTCCAGGGATTTTCTGCAGAATATTATTGACGCCATAGGCGATCCGGTTTTTGTCAAAGATGAGCAATATCGCCATATCATGGACAATAATGCTCTTTGTCGGTTGGTGGGGTGCAGCAAGGAGGAATTGTATGGCAATACCGATGAGAACTTATTTCCAAGCGAGCAGGCTAAAGTATTTTTAAATCGGGATCAAAGAGTATTAGCAACCGGAGCGGAAGATATTAATGAAGAAAAAATAAGCGATAATTCCAATACAATTCGCACTATTATCACGAAGAAAAATTTATATACGGATCCTTCCGGTAATAGATACATAGTCGGCGTCATCCGTGACATTACAGATCTAAAAAATATTGAGAATGAACTGCGGGAAAGTGAACAGCGTTATCGGGCTCTGTTCAACAATTTGAGCGACGCTGTATTTGTATATCACACATTGCCTGATGGAACCCCGGACCGATTTATCGAGCTTAATGATGTCGCCTGTCAAAGACTGGGATATTCTCGCGAGGAATTAATGGCATTGCCCGTGGAAGGCATATTAAGGTTTAATAATCTTGATGACGCGGCCGAATATTTAGAAAGACTCAAATCCGACCGCCATATCATCATTGAAGGTAATCAAGTGACAAAGGACGGCCGCGATATTCCCGTGGAATATAGAGGCCATCGATTTGAGATAAACGGTGTCCCAACAGTGCTGGTGGTCTCTCACGACGTCACAAATCGCAGGAAGAGGGAAAACGAAGAGAAAAGAATGCTGGCATTGCAGCAGGGGTTGACCCATCTTTTGAAATCCCTATTGGAATTCTCGCCTTTGGATCAGAAACTTAAAATGATTACAGATTGTGTGGTTCAGCTTTTCAATGCGGATTTCTGCCGCATCTGGCTTATCCGGCCCGGCGACCTGTGTGATCAGGGTTGTACATATGGTCGTATCCAAGAGAACCAACACCTATGCGTATACCGTGGAAGCTGTCTGCATTTGATGTCAAGTTCGGGTCGGTATACCCATATCGACGGCGAGGGTCACCGTCGCATTCCATTTGGTTTTTATAAAATAGGTCTTATTGCCTCCGGTCAGGAATACAGGTTCCTGACTAACGATGTGACAAACGACCCCCGCGTTCACAATCATAAGTGGGCGAAGGACCTGGGTCTCGTCTCGTTTGCCGGATATCAGCTTCGCGCTCCCGGTGGCGAGAAACTGGGGGTCATGGCCCTCTTTTCCAAACAGCCCATTTTGGCGGTTGAAGACGCAATGCTGGATGTGTTAAGCAATGCTGTCGCAATTGCCATCCAGCAGGCAAGAAATGATGATATTTTGAAGGAAAGAGAAGCCGTCTTGCGTGAAATAACGAATTCAGCACAGGATGCTATCTTGATGATGGATGCTGACGGGAAAGTCTCGTTCTGGAATTCAGCGGCGGAGAGAATTCTGGGTTACACCCGCAAAGAAGCCATGGGCAAAAATGTGCATGAACTGCTTGCCCCCGAACGATTCCTGCCCGCTCATCGCCAGGCTTTCCCTGAATTCCAGAAAACCGGACAAGGCGCAGCCGTTGGAAAAACCCTTGAACTTGTTGCTGTTCACAAGGATGGACATGAATTTCCGGTTGAACTTTCTTTGGCGGCTCTCCAGCTTAATGGACGATGGTGTGCAGTTGGTATTCTTCGCGATATAAGTGAACAACAGAGGAGTCGTCAGCGACTAATCCAGTCAGATAAACTGGCCGCAATTGGGACTCTCGCGGCCGGAGTAGCCCATGAAATCAATAATCCCATCGGATATGTCAACTCCAATCTCAACACAATGGCCAAATACGTGGCAAAATTCAAGCAGTATTGCGGTAAAGGCGGTCCGGAGAGTCAGGAAGAAAAACAGGAGATTCACGAAATAATGAATGATTTCGAATCTGCCATCACGGAATCCATGGAGGGAATCACCCGCGTCAGGAAAATCGTGACTGACCTAAAGACTTTTTCCCGTGCTGACCGCCAGGAAAAAGAGCTTGCCGACATTAACGAAGGCATTGAAAGTACCCTGAACATAGTCTGGAATGAATTGAAATACAAATGCCGGGTGGAAAAGGACTTGGGATCGCTACCCAAGTTATTCTGCATCCCCAATCAGATCAATCAGGTTATTATGAATATGCTGGTTAATGCCAGCCAGGCCATGAACAAAGAAGGTGGGCTGATAAATATAAAAACATGGTTCGACACGGGACAAATATTCATATCCATCAAGGATAATGGACAGGGCATACCCGAGCAGAATCTGAAAAGAATATTCGAGCCGTTTTTTACCAGTAAGGAAGTGGGAAAGGGCACGGGTCTGGGGTTAAGCTTGGCCTACGATATCGTGAAAAACCATGATGGAAAAATCGAGGTCACCAGCGAAGTTGGCAAAGGCACGGAATTCATAATTTCATTTCCGGCGAAAGAGACCGATCATGTCAAATCATAATATACTTATTGTTGACGATGAGCCCAACATTTTGAAATCCCTAAGGCGACTTCTGATCGGAGAGGATTACAAGGTGTATATGGCGTCTTCCGGTGTCGAGGGTCTTACAATGTGCGAAGAGCATGACATCCACCTGATCCTCTCCGATTACAGAATGCCGGAAATGAATGGCGTTGAGTTCCTCTCGCGGGTAAAGGAAAAATTCCCGACAATAACGAGGATTGTATTAAGCGGCTATGCCGATACGGTTTCCATTGTCGAAGCCATCAACGAAGGACAAATTTACAAATTCATGCCGAAACCATGGGATGACAGAGAATTGCTTCATACTATTAAGCAGGGTCTGGACAAGCATGACCTGATGGCGGAAAATGCCGCCCTGACCGATGAATTGTCGAAAAGGAATGCGGAGCTTCAAGAACTGAATATTCAGCTCGAACACCTGGTCAAAGAAAGAACCCGGGAACTGGAAATGAACATTCATGCGCTTACGGCCGCCAGAAATGTCATCAATTTTCTTCCTATGGGAGTGCTCGGCATCGACAATGCCCAGACGCTTGTGTACATGAATAATGCCATGAGGGGCTACTTGTCAATAGAAGAATTCAGTTTGGGTTCTGATATTCATTCTGTACTTCCGGACCAGATTATGGATTCACTGACAAGAGCCATATCGACCAATTCGCAGGTCACCTGCGAGATATCGAATGACATCGGCGTTATTTGTTCTCCTCTTGAAAACGGTCAGGGGGCGGTGCTTATATTCCTTGATAAAAAGTTAATTTTGGCATTTCACGATCGATCGTTAGCAGTGCCGCTGTCGCGGGGAGATACTTATGGAAAATGATACCAAAGCCGCCATCCTGCTTGTGGATGATGAAGCAGGCATAATAAATTCCTTGAAGCGCTCACTTAAATCGCTGGATATTCCGATTGTGTCGGCCAATGACGGGGCCGGAGGCCTCGCGATAGCCCATGAGCAGGAACTTTCATTGATTATTTCTGACAATCGCATGCCCGGAATGAACGGCGTGGAGTTTTTAAAACAGGTCATGGAATTGAGACCTGACGCCATAAGGATTCTTCTCACCGGATATGCCGATGTTGAAACTACTATTGAGGCCATAAACAGCGGGGCGGTCCGATATTATATTGCTAAACCCTGGGATGATGATATGCTGATCAGCCGGGTTCGCGATTCAGTGGAAATGTATAATATGCAAAAAGAGAACAAGAAGCTGACGGAATTGACCAATCTTCAAAATCTCGAACTGCGCGAACTCAACCAGACACTCGAAGAACGCGTTGCAGCGCAAACCGAATCACTCCGCGAACAGAATACTGAACTATTAAGAAGTTTCATGGAGACCATAAGGGCCTTTTCAACACTAATGGAAATGCGCCACAAAGAAGTCGGTAGTCATTCCCAACGCGTATCAAACACAGTCAGAAAGATGGCGGCAAGTCTTGCGCTAAATGAGAAAGAACTCCAAGATGTAGTCATCGGAGCATACCTTCACGATATTGGCAAAGTAAGTTTTCCGGATACGCTTCTGGCCAAATCTCCCGATACATTGAATAATCGCGATATGGAAATTGTCGTGCGCCATCCCATCCTCGGACAAAGCTGCGTGCAGGCAATAAACGGTTTTGAGGAAATCGGTCTTGTCATACGCCATCACCATGAGCATTTCGACGGCACTGGCTACCCGGATCGTCTATGCGACAAACAGATTCCTCTCGGATCCAGACTCATCAGAATTGCCGATGCATTCGACCATAAAGCCTATTCAGGCGGCTATCCAAGTATGCGAATACTAAATGAGGCTACAGCATACTTGGTTAAAGAAGCCTCGATTCTGTTTGATCCGGAATTGGTTAAACTTTTCATCGACCTTGATCTGGCCCGTCAATACGCTCAATTCCAGGGAACAGATATCATTGTTGTAAAGGCTACCGCACTCGAGAAAGGAATGATCGTGGCCCGGGATGTATACAGCACCAGCGGTTTGTTTGTCCTTCCCAAAGGCACCCGATTGTCGGCCGGAGTCATTAACCGTCTCATAAAAATCGATCGCTTTGATCAATTGGCAAAAGGAATATCAGTTTATAAAGAAATCGTAAATGAGGAGGAAGATAATGGAACGATTCAGGATTTTATTAGTCGACGATTCG
>CALAMC010000098.1 GCA_937925655.1 uncultured candidate division Zixibacteria bacterium
AGGCGCGCCCAGTCGCGATGATTGCCAGGGAAGCTGTCTTTATACGATAACATCTGCTCGGCGGTGACGCCGTATTTATGCAATATCGAATCGCGGGCGGCCAGAAATGAATCATTGCTGTTACGATACAATTCGGCGGCTATTGAAGTTTCCGCAATGACATTGGCATAAAGCCGAAATTCGGCCTCTTTTTTGTCACGAAGGTAATCTTTACCATAAAAATATCCGCCGACCAGAAGGCCTATCACCGCCGCCGTAATTATATATCTCCAGACCATATATCATCAACTTTCAGTTGATATTATCCGTAGAACCGTTAAATTATGGCCTAAACTGTCAAAGGTCAAGCGGCAATGGAAATAAGATTTCCGACAGAACGGCGCCAAAGCCGGGCGGTTAAATGCGGCCAAGTGATAATCGGCGGGGGATTTCCGGTTACGGTGCAGTCGATGACCAACACCGATACCCGCGATGTCAAAGCCACCGTGGCACAGATTAAAAAACTGACCGCGGCCGGGTGCGATATTGTCCGCGTGGCGGTCCCCGACCGTGAAGCCGCTTTAAAACTGGGACAAATCAAGTCGAAAATATCCATCCCGCTGGTTGCCGATATTCATTTCAAGTATAAACTGGCGCTCGAAGCGATCAAGCAGGGGGTCGATAAAATCCGCATCAACCCGGGCAATATCGGCGACGACACCAAAGTCGCCGAAATCGCTAAAGCGGCCAAAGATGCCGGGATACCGATACGGGTCGGGGTCAATTCGGGGTCGCTTCCGGCGGATATACTTGAAAAATACGGCCACGATAATCCCGAAGGCTTTGTCGAAGCGGCTCTTCGGCAGGTCGAACTTCTCGAAAAAAACGACTTCCATGATATAGTCATCGCCATGAAATCCTCAAACGTCAATATCGCCTGGCAAGCGTATTTGCTTCTGGCACAGAAGGTCGATTATCCGTTTCACCTCGGTATAACCGAGGCCGGGACACTTGAATCCGGGACAATCAAATCCTCGGTCGGGCTGGGCGCGATTCTAATTCATGGTATCGGTGATACGATTCGAGTATCACTCACGGCCGACCCGGTCGAGGAAATCAAAATCGGCAAGGCTATTCTCAAAGCGCTGGAACTCAAAAAAGAGGGCGTGGAAATTATCTCCTGCCCCACCTGCGGGCGGTGCGAAATAGACGTAATCAGACTGGCGCGATCCATCGAGAAAAAGACGGCGCATTATAAGACGCCGCTCAAAGTGGCGGTCATGGGCTGTGTGGTCAATGGCCCCGGTGAGGCGCGCGCCGCCGATATCGGCATCACCGGCGGGCGGGGCCAGGGACTCTTGTTCAAAAAGGGCGAGATAGTTAAAAAAGTGCCCGAATCGGATCTGGAAAAAACCCTTCTCGAAGAAATCAAGATTCTCACCGGCGGGAAGTAGACATTGCCGGGGTAATTCTCCCGTTTCTTCTGCCGATAATTATAAAAAGGTTCAAATTATTTTAGAATAAGATGTCTCTTTATAAAACAGCATCCTGGGTTTTATTCTTCACTTTGCTTCTCATCGGAGCCGCATCCGGCGAGAACATTGACAGCCTTTATCAGAAGGGCGAAGAGCATCTTCAAAATGGCCTTCTCAAAGAGGCCATAATCTGTTTCGAGCAGGTCTATGCTCTTGACCCGGATTTCGGCGATGTCGTGCAAAAGCTGATAAAGACGACGCGCTTTTATGGAATCGAGTTGTACGGGGTCGGCCGTCACGTCGAGGCTCTTGCATACTGGCAACGGACATTGGAACTGGCCCCCGGCAATGAAGAAATTACAGCCTATATTAACCGGGCCAAAAATGAAATGAAAACGATGGGGCAATTGACCGGCCAGGCGGTACCGGAGGAGCCCGCGCCGATAGTACAAAAACCGCCGGAAATGGCGCCAAAAGAAGAGATACCCGTCAGAAAAGTCGATACCGTTTTCGTCACCACCTACAAAGTAATACCGGTGGCACCCGAAGCGGCGCCTGTAACGGTGACCGGAATGGAAACGAATATTCGATTCGGCCTGGCCTACCCCTCCGCCGCGGGCGATATGGACTATAACCGGGGCTGGGCGTTGAATATTGATATGACTCCGATACATCTCACCAGAAATTTCGGCCTTGAATTATCGGGAATGTATGCCGGAGTGAACATGGTGGATGATTCCGAGGCGCGGTTGAGCATTATCGGCGGTAACGTCGGCGGAGCGTACAATCTCAAATTGCCGTTATTGCCCGCTTTTGAATCCTCGGCGGGCCTGGGCATTTATAATATATTGCATACCGGCGAAATAAGCCTGGTGACCTCGCAGTCAACCACGCAGGAGACCGTTTCGGGCTACACCCTCGGGCTGGGTCTTGACCGAAAAATGGGGTCGAGCCGCATCGGGTTTTCCCTGGAATATCTGGTTTTAGATTCGGAATTTCTCGATAATGTGTTATTGTTCAACATTGGTTTCGGGATAAATTAAATCCGGAATCTATTTTCCGCTATCGATTCTTAAATTTCAACGGCAAAAAAAGTTTAAGCGTTTTTTATCGAATTTTTCCAATCGACGCCGGTATATCCATTAAAGACGGGAATACGCGATTTTAATTTAAAGTTAAATTAATCGACCCTATATTTAAAATGTAGAAGAAGTATCACTATGGATAAATACAAGCGCCCCGTGATCAAACTGCCGTTTTCGCTGTTTGAGAAAATATTCGAGTCGCTGGCCGCGGCCGGTCTGTTTATTTCGATATTCTTGATCATAAATTACTGGTCATCGCTACCCGCACAGGTCCCCAGCCATTTCGGCATCAGTGGTCTCCCCGATGACTGGAGCGGCAAATCCATTTTGATTATTCTGCCGATTATTTCATTTTTCCTATATATCCTTTTAACCTTCGCGGGCCGTATCCCGCATCTCGGCAATTATGTGGTTCCGATCACAATCGAAAACGCCGAACGACAGTACCGCCTGGCGCGCCAGTTTTTATCAATGCTCAAGGCCGAGCTTATCTGGGTTTTTACGCTGATCAACTGGACGGCAATCGGCGTGGCGCTGGAACGTTGTGAAGGACTGGGGGTTCTGTTTCTGCCGGTTTTCCTGGGCATCGTCTTCGGGACAATCGGGTTATATGTTTATAAATCATCGAAGGCGAGATAATTTTCGCATCCCACATCCATAAAAATGTGATTTCCATCTTAAAAATGTGATTATCACGACATAATTTGTCCCGTATAATAGGTATCGTCAACAGTCACGAAAACTTATTAAAACGGGAGTCTACAAATGGCCGATCAAAAACCAGTTCATGGAACCTTTTGCTGGAATGAACTGATGACTTGGGATGTCGAAAAGGCGATCAAGTTTTATTCCGAATTAATCGGGTGGAAAATCGCCGACAGCGGCATGCCGGGCATGAATTACAACATCGCCAAAGCCGGTGACAAACAGGTCGCGGGCATGATGGCGATGACGCCGGAAATGCCGGCCCAGGTGCCCTCGCACTGGATGTCATATATCACGGTCGATGATGTCGATGGTGCCGCCGCCAAAGTCAAGAAGCTGGGCGGAACCATATTGCACGGCCCGGCCGATATTCCGACGGTCGGGCGGTTCTGTGTCGTGCAGGACCCGACCGGCGCGGCGATATCGCTGATTCAATTCCCGGAGTGATGGCGTCACCGGCGAATTTCAGGAATATTATATCTACGTGTGTGGCCCTTTCAAACTTGTTTGGAGGGGTCATATATCAGCATGTCCTGACTAACGGTCGCTATCTGTCAGAACAACAATAATCTAAATGGTATCTTTGGAGATGTCGCGGCGGGTATCGAGTTCATGCTGGGCGGCGATGTCATTGAGTTCGACAATGTGTTCACGGGTGACATTGTAGCGATATATTCCCAGCACCATCGTGATGACCCCGACCGGGATAAAAATCCACCCGGTAATCTCGATATAAATGTTGTGGAAAAACTTGACGAAGGTCAATCCGGCGATGATGAATGTCAGGGCGGTGCGCATATAGGCCAGAATGGTTCGTTCGTTGGCCAGTTTGGTACGCACGGCGTCCATGCGGTCGCGGAAGTGATTTTTCCCGCTGGCCGACTTATGAAACAAAAACTTCATATTCCCTCGCGATTGCCATAAAATATTTATCGGCAAAACATCATGTTTCCGATAACATGGTTAGTATAACAGGCTATTTTTGAATCTGTTCCGAAAAGAATTTTAATCCGGCTTATGCGGCGCGACCATGATCGTCTTTTCCCGCTCCAGTGTCACCAGCCCCGGTTTGGCTTTGCGCGGCTTGCGGACATAACGCCGTTCGGTATAGGCCACCGGCACCGCTTTGGAATTGCGGGCTTTGGAATAATAAGCCGCTATCGCCGCCGTTTCGGCAATTTCGGCTTTCGACGGCTCGAAATTCTTGTCGGGGTATTTCATGACCACATGCGAGCCGGGACACTGCGAGGCATGGAACCAGAGCTCATACGGTTTGGCGTGATCGAAAGTGGTCCGGTCGTTGTCGTCGCCGTCTTTGCCGACGAATATTTTAAGGCCGCTCGACAGAGTGTATTCCCGGTAGGGTAGTCGCGGGGCGGTCTCGCGCTTGACCGCTTCGGCCGGAAGCAGTTGCTTGATTTCGGCATCGTACTTTTGCGAAGCGCCGTCGAAATCATGCTCCAAGTCGGATTGCATCCTTTTTGCCGCCTCATACTCCCTTTGGGCGATATCGATTCTTCTGTGCAGAAGCTCCAGCCCGTCTTTGCCCTTGCGGAATTTCTTGAAATACCGGTCGGCGTTCTCGGCCGGTGTCAGTGCCGGGTCCAGCTCTATTTGCACCATACCGCCATCTGGTGAATAGATATCCTCGAGCTCGACCCTTTTCATGCCTCTTTTCAATGACTTTAAATTGATTTTCAGAAGTTCCGCCATCTTGCGATACAGCTCATAATTGTCGGCATTTTGCACGTCTTTGCCGATCTGGTCGATTTTACGTTCGAGTTTTTTTACATGCCGCGCGACGGCTTCCATAATAACCTGCTTCTGATCGACTTCGGCCTTGAATTCTTTATTATCGCGGACGCACTGGTACACCGCTAAAGACAGCGATTTGGCCTTTTCAGCTTCGATACTCACGGATTTGAGTTTAAACGGGTAGGCGGCGTATGGGCGCAAGTTATATATATGTCCGCTTTGATAATAATTAAATCTATGGGCCAGTTCTGACACGGCCTCCGAAAGTCTATCATAATCAGCGTCCGTCAACTGCTTTATTTCGATATCTTTTTCAAGCGACGCGGCGTGCAGTATTTCATCGACCAGAATATCGTTGAGGCCAAGGATGGATTTTTTGATGATATTTTTAAGCAGGTCGGCTTCCGATACCCCGCCGCGCGGGGCCGAAAAAGCCGACAATTCATCGTCGGGTTTCTCTTCCCGTAAAACGGGATTCGGAACCCGACCTACGATATTTTCAATTTTCTCCGCAGTGCAATCGAATGGGTTTAATCTATTCACCGGCTCCGGAGGCGTGTACTTCTCGTTTTCATCGTACTTCTTATGACGCAGAGTCGCCAATATTCTGTCTTTCTTATCCAACAGCCAGATATTGCCATTGGGGCCGATGGCTTCGACGATAACGCTGTACTTGTCTTTATCCTTTTCCAGATCGATGCGAAATATACGGTCGAGGCCGTACTGCGTGATCGAGACGACGGTACTGTCGATGGCTTCCTGAAAAAACGGCCAGGGCTTTTCTTTGGTGTCGATTTTGATTTTCGAACGGGGGATCATGAATGTGCCAAAGCCGACCGGGTGATAGGCCAGCCCCAGCGCAAAATGCCCCGAGTCGGCCTTGAACAGCAGATAGGCTTCCCGTTCTTTTTTGTAAAACTCGGTCGAAATGAATTTCGCCCCGATGAGGGTGTCTTTCAACTCCACCACGAGCGCATATATATGAAGCGACGTTTGCATGGCGGGAATATATGAAACATGAATGATTTAGGAAATACAAAAGAAATCGTATGGCAGAACCCGAGCGTAGCGACGTGGTTCTGCCAATTATTTTTTTACTTAACAATAAGGCAGAACCGCTATCCTTCATTTCATTCAGGATCTTCGAAGGGGTTCTGCCCTACCAAAAGAATAACTTCAAATTCCTACGCTTTCCCGTACTTCTCCATGCCCTCTTTGTACAGGTTCCCGCCGTGGCAATCCAGCGCGACAATGGCCGGAAACTCTTTGACCGTCAATTTACGAATAGCTTCGGCGCCGAGATCTTCGTACGCCACGATTTCAGCGGCGGTAATGGACTTGGCAATCAACGCCCCGGCGCCCCCGACCGCCGCGAAATAGACGGCTTTGTGCTTCTTCATGGCCGCGACCACTTCCGGTCCCATCTCCCCTTTGCCGATCATACCCTTCTGCCCGGCTTCGATGACGATCGGGGTGTAGGCGTTCATGCGATACGACGTGGTCGGTCCGGCCGAGCCGATGGGCTGACCCGGTTTGGGCGGAGTCGGCCCGACAAAATATATTATCTGCCCGGTTACGTCGAACGGCAGCTTTTCGCCCTTTTGAATCAATTCCACCAGCCGTTTGTGAGCGGCGTCGCGGGCGGTGTAAACGGTACCGTTTATCAATACCTGGTCGCCGACCTTGAGGCTTTCGACCACCTGGTCGGTCAGCGGCGTCGTGATTACTTTTTTATCAGACATTGTTTATCTCCAGCGTTCTATATTCTTCACAATACGATTTCTTTATGACGCGCCGCATGGCATTGTGTATTGACCGCCACCGGCAATGACGCGATATGGCACGGATGCACTTCGATATGCACGTCGAGCGCCGTGGTCGTACCGCCCAGCCCCTGCGGGCCGATACCGAGCTTGTTGATTCTTTCCAGAAGTTCCAGCTCGAGGTCGGCGTAGAATTTTTTGGGGTGACGACTGCCGACCGGGCGAAGCAGCGATTTTTTGGCCAGCATGGCGCATTTCTCGAAAGTCCCGCCGATACCGACGCCGATTATCACCGGCGGGCAGGGATTGCCGCCGGAGCGGCGGACGCGGTCGATGACAAATTCCTTGACGCCGTTGACGCCGTCGGAGGGCTTGAGCATTTTTATTTCAGACATGTTTTCCGAACCGCCGCCTTTGGGGGCAATGGTAATTTTGACTTTGTCACCCGGGACGATTTCGGTGTGTATCACGGCCGGAGTGTTATCGCCGGTATTTTTCCTCTCCAGCGGGTCGCCCAAAACCGATTTGCGCAGATACCCGTCGGCATACCCGCGCCGGATGCCCTCGTGCAACGCTTCATTGTAGTCACCGCCGACAATACGGACGTCCTGGCCCAGTTCCACGAACAACACGGCGTAACCCGTATCCTGACACATCGGCGCCTGCTCGGTTTTGGCGATTTCGGCATTGGTCAGGATCTGGTCGAGAATCCCTTTGCCGACCGGCGAGGCCTCGACCGCTTTGGCCTTTTTCACCGCCTCGATCACGTCGCTTCCCAGATCATAGCTGGCTTCGATAGCCAGCTGGCGGACCGCTTTGGTTAACTGCTCTGTGCTAATCTCACGCATGAATCAACTCCACCTTGCCCAGCCCATAACCGCCGGGCCCTTATTCTATTGGTTTAAATCTTCATACACCTTATAGGCGCGCTCAATTCGTTTGTTCAACGAGGGATGGTCATAAAACCAAAATTCAATTATAGCCGATGGACTCGGATCGGACAAGTTAAAGGCCGATAATTTTTCGAAGGTCGATTGGGCGACCGCCCCGTCTATGCCTGAAATTTCCATTCCGTAGCGGTCGCAGGCATATTCCATCTGACGGCTGACGGCATTCCATATCGGCTGTGTAAAAAACGAAAAAACCGCCACGAATAAAAGCAAAAGCGGGTAACTTGCGATATCGGCCGGCTTTTCAAATCCCAGACGATTTTTGAATTTCGTTATGAAGCCCGGCATGGTTTTATGGGCAATGTACGCCCCGAATAGCACCGCCAGCACAAAGCCGAAGATGCCAAACCAGATATGATTCTTGACATAGTGTCCCATCTCATGACCGACCACATAACGCATCTCATCGAGCGTGAAATTGTCGATCATGTTATCATAGAGGACAATTCTTTTGGTTCCGAATACCCCGACAAAATAGGCATTGACCTTGCTGGAGCGTTTCGAGGTGTCGATTCGGTAAATATCGGGATTATGTATCCCCGCCTTTTCGGCCAGTTCGGTCATGGCCGTCCGGAGCTTATCGTCCGGGACCGGCTTGAATTCGTTGAAAAGCGGGTCGATGACGGTCGGATAGACAATCATCATGAAAACCATGAAGGGAAACGCCGCCCCGGCCAGATACAGCCACCACCGCCGCGTTTTTTCCAGCAGGGTATAAAGTATCACGACGACGATCAGCATGATGACATAATCGACTGCATAGTACAACACCCGGTCGGACAACCAGCCGCCCAGGTTCTGATTGGAAAAACCATATTGATGTTCGATAATAAAGCCCCGGTAATAACCGATCGGCAGTTTGACGATGAACAGGACAATCATGAATAAAAACAAATATATGGCGTATTGAAGAAGACGCTTGGACGTAACTTTTTGCACCCAACCCCGGATTCGTGCCGAAAACCCGGAAAATAGAATAGCGCTCAAAATGAGCACTTCCAGTGCGAACGATACCAGCCGCCACCTATTGACAAATCTGGCATAGGAAACCAGCTGTTCCTGACGTTCCGGCGTCAGTGGAAATTGGAGGGACTGGGAATGCGATTCGACGATCCCGGTCGGCTGGGGAGCGTCTTCTTCTTCCGTCAAAACGACGGCGGCCGAATCCCCGGCCGGGCATGCCGGACACAGCAGGGTCGAAAATGCGGCAATAAGAATTAACGTCCCAATCAATAATCGCACAAGATTCTCCTGTCCAATAATAAGAAAATAAAATAGTCAATCCTCAAGATAAAGTCAACGCGGGGGACAGCCCCTAAAGCCACTTGCGAAAAATGAAGCCGGGTATTTTATTGGGCCATGCTTTACGCCGGTGAATTGGCCGCCCTCATGACCGCCGTTTTGTGGTCGTTTACCAGCCTGTTTTTCACTTCGGCCGGGAGGCTGATCGGTTCGCGCTGGGTCAACCGTATTCGTATCCCGATGGCGGTCGTCCTGCTGGGGGCGCTTCATTTTATCATGTCCGGACATTTGTGGCCGTCCGGTGTCGACGCGGAGGCGTATCTTTATCTGGCCGCAAGCGGCGTTATCGGTCTGACTCTGGGCGATTCTTTTTTATTCAAGGCGCTGGTCATCATGGGGCCGCGCCGGACGCTGGTCGTATTCGCGACCTGGCCGATTTTCGCCTCGCTAACCGCTTGGGTCAAGCTGGGCGAAACACTGGGCGTGCTGGCATTGACCGGAATCACCTTGACTATCGCCGGGGTTATCTGGGTCACCGCCGAACGTCAGTTTGAAACCAATCAGGTCAAATACGCCGAATCCGGCTCGCCACGGCTCGGCATCTGCCTGGCTGTACTTGCCGCCGCCGGACAGGCTATAGGATTAGTTTTGGCCAAAGCCGGTATGGGCGACAGTATCGCCCCTTTGCCCGCAACTCTGATTCGCATGGTCGCCGCCGCCATAGCCGTATGGATTCTGGCACTGTTTGGAAATGATTTGAAAAATTCTGCCTCGATATTTAAAAACCAGAAGGCCCTTTTGTTCACTATGGGCGGTGCCGTCTGCGGTCCGTTTATGGGGGTATGGATGTCGCTTACGGCGGTCAAGTACACCGCCACCGGTATTGCCTCGGCCATCATGTCGATCACACCGATACTGGTCATTCCGATGATCATCATTTTCTACAAAGAAAAAGTCACGCTCCGGGCGGTTCTGGGCGCCGTGCTGGCCGTCGCCGGAGTGGTGATGCTGTTTTATGGGTGATGGTTGCGCTTAAGCGCTTGACATCCGAGCGGTCTTTTAATTATATTGGAATTCAGAAATCATAATTTCTTGAAAACATCGGCGGACTGACATCGGGCGAATTAAAATTTGGATATCGGTGCAAATGTGGTGACTTTTATAATGGATGATACCGGGTTTAAGTAACCCGCCACTCACAGGCCCTGAATCTTATGAAGGGGCATGGTGGGCCACCCCGGCCAAACACGGATATGTAAAAAGCCCTTTTGATTGGCAACAATCGTCGATTCATCGTTATTTTAAGGAAGGTATATATCAAAGGGATTGGGGATCACGAGAGAATATTGCATTTGATGGCGATTTTGGGGATGAATAATATTAATTGTCAGGAGCTCCCGCGCAAAGCGCGGGACCTTCGGCAGGGCTCCTGACCTACATTAAATTCATCGCAATGAGTCAAGTTAAAATCCCCCCCAACGAAAAAGCCCCGCAATGGCGGGGCTTCAAATTCAAACACTTGTCCCAGGGTCTATTCGAGCACGGAAACGATCTTTCTGTCGCGGCCCTGGCGCTCGAACTGGACCACGCCCGTGATCTTCGCGAATAACGTATTGTCGCGGCCGATACCGACGTTTACCCCCGGATGAAACCCGGTGCCGCGCTGGCGGACAATTATCGTCCCGGCCGACACGGCCTGACCGGCATAAACCTTGATACCCATCCGCTGGCCCTGGCTGTCGCGGCCGTTGCGGGATGAACCGACACCTTTTTTATGAGCCATAATCTACTCCAAAATCAAATAATTTTCACAAATCAAAATACGGCCCGGTTTTGACCGGGCCGCATAAGATATAAAAATCTGCCAAAAAAGCAAGCCCTTAATTGGGCACTTTTTGCTGTTTTTCGTCGGTGGCCGGCTGTTCGTTGAACGTGAATTTCAGCTTATCGTTTTCAACCCCGATAATCAGATTGCAGTCGCCGGCATACTGACCGCGCAGAAGTTCCTCGGCCAGCGGGTCTTCGAGATATTTCTGGATCGCCCGTTTGAGCGGCCGCGCGCCCAGCATCGACTCGAAACCGTTGGACGCCAAAAAGGTGCGGGCCTCGTTGGTGAGCGTGAAACTGATCCCCCGCTCGGCCAGACGTTTGGCGACGCTGGCGATTTCGATATCCACGATCTGCTTGATATCGTCGATATTCAGCGCCCGGAAAATAATCGTGCTGTCGATACGGTTCAAAAGCTCCGGATTGAATAGTTTCTTCAATTCGCCGGTGACTTTCTTTTTCATCGATTCATAATCTTCGTCGGATCTCTCCGAGTCGAACCCGACCGATTTTTCGTTCTTAATCTGCTTGGTGCCGACATTGGAAGTCATGATGACGACCGTGTTGCGGAAATCGACCTTGCGCCCGAACGAATCGGTCAGCGAACCATCGTCCATCAGTTGCAAGAGAATATTATAAACGTCGGGGTGAGCCTTTTCGATTTCATCGAGCAAGACCACCGAGTACGGGCGACGGCGGACTTTCTCGGTCAACTGACCGCCCTCTTCGTAGCCGACATATCCCGGCGGGGCGCCGATCAAACGCGAGACGGCGAATTTTTCCATGTATTCGGACATATCGATGCGCACCAGCGAATTGACATCCTCGAACAAGAATTCGGCCAGCACGCGGGCAAGTTCGGTCTTGCCGACACCGGTCGGTCCCAGAAACAGAAACGATCCGATCGGCCGTCTGGGGTCGCCCAACCCGGCGCGGGAGCGGCGAATCGACTTGCAGAGGATACTGATGGCTTCATCCTGGCCGATAATTTTCTTTTTAAGCTCTTCCTCCATGCGCATCAGGCGCTTGGATTCTTTTTCTTCGAGACGGAACAGCGGGATGCCGGTCATTTTGGAAACGACCTGCGCGATGTCGTCTTCCTGCAGGGTGACCCGTTCCTTGTCGCGCTGGGCGGCCCACTCTTCCTTCATTTTTTCCAGCCGCTCTTTCTTGAATTTGAGTTCGTCGCGAAGCTGGGCGGCGGTTTCGAAGGCCTGATTTTTGACGGCTTTCTCTTTTTCTTCCTGAAGCTTGATGATTTCGTTTTCAATTTCACCGAATTCTTCCGGCTTGGCAAACGAGGCCAGATGGGCCCGGCTCCCGGCTTCGTCGATGACGTCCAGCGCTTTATCCGGCTGGAATTTGCCGCTGATGTACCGGTCCGAAAGTTTCACGGCCGATTCGATGGCCGTATTCGAGATGATAATCTTATGGTGCTCTTCGTACTTGTTTTTTAGACCCTGCAAAATCTGCACGGTATTCTCGGTTGACGGGGCTTCAATCATGACCGTCTGGAAACGACGATCCAGCGCGCCGTCTTTTTCGATGAACTTGCGGTACTCATTGAGCGTCGTGGCACCGATGCACTGCAGTTCTCCGCGCGACAGAGCCGGTTTGAAAATGTTACTGGCGTCGAGCGAACCCTCGGCCCCGCCCGCACCGACGATAGTATGAAGCTCGTCGATAAATATAATAACGTCCTTGGAATTGATAATCTCGGTCATGACGGCTTTGAGGCGCTCTTCGAACTGACCGCGATATTTGGTTCCGGCCACGAGCGAGGCCATGTCGAGCGTCACCAGTCGCTTGGATTCCAGCGTCTGCGGGACTTTCCCCTCGACAATGCGCTGGGCCAGGCCCTCGGCGATGGCCGTCTTGCCCACGCCGGGCTCGCCGATGAGAACCGGATTGTTTTTCTTGCGCCGGGACAGGATCTGGCTGACCCGCTCGATTTCATCGTCACGGCCGATAATCGGATCGAGCATACCGCGGCGGGCCAGTTCGGTCAGGTCGCGGCCATAATGATCCAGCGCCGGAGTTTTGGATTTTTTACGTTTCTTTTTAAACGACGACGGTTTGCCGTTCTGAATATTTTTCAGTTCCTCATAAACATCTTTATAGTCGATTTCGTACATCGACAGAACCTGGGCGGCGACACCTTCTTCGTCCTTCAAAAGCGCCAGCAGGATATGTTCGGTATCGATGTCTTTCGACTTGAGCGCCCGCGCCTCCTGGCCGGAAACCTCGAGCGTCTTCTTGGCCCGGGCCGTGAGCGGCAACTGGCCCATAGTCATGGTTCCACCGGACGGCTGGACGACTTCCTCGATCGATGCCTTCAAATCCTGGGGTTCGATGCCCAGATTTATGATGATTTCGATGCCGCGTCCTTCGCCGAGGCGAATCATGCCAAGCAAGAGATGCTCGGTGCCGATATAATCGTGACGAAGCCGGGCGGCCTCGTCCCGGGCATATTCTATGGCCTTGCGGGCAAGTTCTGTGAACATCTCATTCATATCTGTTTACCATCCTGTATATTAAACACTTTTTTCCGTGTAATTGTGCACTTTATTTTAATTTTTCCCGCACCATTTTGGCGCGAAGATAATCCCGGTGATCACTGTCCAGTTCTTCGTTATTGAATTTCTGCAGGTGCGCCGGCTGGGACAACAGAAGTATTTCGTTTATCTGACGGATCGTCACCTTGTCGATAATTTTCATGGCGATACCCAATCGTACCGCCGACAACAGGTTCATAACCTCGTCGGAAGTCAGCATACGGGCATTCCGCAATATTCCATACGCACGCCAGATCTTATCCTCGATCTGGGCCGAGGCTTCGCTGACCAGCCTGTCCCGGGCGGCGTTCTCACTTTCGATGATAAAACGGGCGAGTTGCTCGATAAGTTCCAGAATCTGCTTTTCGGATACACCCAGCGTCGTCTGGTTGGAAATCTGGAACAGGTTGCCCAGCACGTCGGTCCCTTCCCCATAAAAGCCGCGCACTACCACGCCCTGCTTGGATATTTTCTGTATGACCCGGTCGATATCCTTGGTGATGACCAGTCCGGGAAGATGTATCAGCACCGAGGCGCGCATGCCGGTCCCGACGTTGGTCGGGCAGGCCGTCAAAAAACCGAAATCGGGATCATAGTCGTACTCGATGAACCGCCCGATTTCATTGTCGTACTGCATGGCCAGATTATAAGCGACTTCCGGTTCCAGCCCGGAAGCGAGCGCCTGGATGCGCAGGTGGTCTTCCTCATTGACCATAACCGAAATCTGCTCGGTCGGATTGATATATAACGCCCGCGATGATACATCCTGCATGAAATTGGGGGACATCAGATGCCGTTCGACCAGAAAATCGCGATCAAGGTCGTTCAATTCCGACGAACGATACATCTTGCCCTTGCCTAACACTTCCGAACGGGAATAGGCCGACTCAAAAAAGCCGACTATTTTTTCCCGTGTGGCGGAATCGGCGGCGGTCGGGTAAATCTGGCTTTTGACATTACGGGCCAGCCTGACACGGGTCGATAGCACCACCATACTTTCGCGGCCTTCACCGGCCAGCCAACCGCTGATCGATTTGGCCATGTCTTCAAACATTGTAATCAAATTCCATCCTTCGGGGCCAAAATGCCCTCTTTAAGCTCGCGGAGCTTATCCCGTAAATCGGCGGCGCGCTCGAAATCTTCAGCCTCAATGGCCTTTTTAAGCTCGGATTCCAGCCGCTCTTCTTCCTGAATGACATGTGCCTCGCCCTCGTCGGCGGCCGGGAGTTTGCCCTTGTGAAGTGAAGAACCGTGAAGTTTGCGCATAATCGACTCCAGCCGGGGCCGAAAAGCTGTATAACACTCGCCGCAGCCAAACCGCCCCTGCCGTGAAAAAGCCTCGAACGTCAAACCACATTTAGGGCAAGTTATGGCGGGCAATTCTTCATTTACCTTATGAGGAAACTTCTGTTGAACCATGCCTGATAACAGCTCGGCCAGCGGAAACGGCATATTATCAAGAGGGCTGTGAAAACCTATTTCGGCCGCACATTCCTTGCATATCTGAAGCGTAACTTTTTCATTATTGACGATTTGCGTCAAATTTATAGTAGCCGGATTCTTTTTGCATTTCTGGCATAGCATAGTATCACCGCCTATTCGGACGCGGCCGTTACGACCACACCCCGGTCTAATTTTACAATTTTATCACAGCTTTTGGCCAAATCTATATTATGCGTTGCGATAATAAACGATGTCCCATGGGCACGATTGAGGTCGGTAAGAAGGGCATGAAGTCGTTCACCGGTCGCGATATCCAGATTTCCCGACGGCTCATCGGCCATCACCAGTTCCGGATCGTTCACAAGCGCCCGGGCCACCGCCGTTCGCTGTAATTCTCCGCCCGATAGTTGTCGGGGCAGATGGTTCTGTCTATCCTGTAAACCGACATCGGTCAACAGTTGTTCCGCGCGCAGAGCGGCCTCATCGCGGCTTTTGCCGGCTACCAGCGCCGGAATCATGACATTTTCACGGGCCGTGAAGTCATCGAGAAGATAATGGTGCTGAAAAACAAAACCGATGTGGGCATTGCGAAACAGGGCCAGCTCTTTTTCGGTCATATTATTGATATTTTGACCTTTGAATTCCACGTCACCGGAGGTCGCACGGTCCAGACCACCCAGAATATGCAATAAAGTCGATTTTCCGACACCAGACGCTCCTACCACAGCCACCATATCTCCCTGGTCGGCAACAAGATCGACCCCTTTTAGTACCTCCAGTGTACCTTCTACCGTTTCAAAATTACGGATTATCCGGCGGGCCACCAGAAATCGTTTTATTTCAGCCGATTCCAATGCGAGATTCCCCTAACTTCCCTGTTTATCACTATATAACTATTTTCGCCAGTATCGTCAAATAATTTAGGGCAATAGTGCAAATAGTGCCCGCTACTGCCTGATAACCTCGATAACCGATTGCGAAGCAGCGCGATAGGCGGGATAAAGGGCGGCCAGAAAACAGATGATAATGGTTACCACTCCGGCCAGAATAAAGTCAAAAGGCTGAATCTTTATGGGAAGGTAGCTTATGAAATACAAATCGGGCGGAAGTGAAATAATATTATATGTATTCTGCAACCAGGCCGCGAATATGGCCAGCGACCAGCCCCCGATTATACCGACCGAGCCGATAATCAGCCCGTTATAGACGAAAATCTTTCGCACCGAGGGCGGTGTCACACCAATGGCTTTCAGAATCCCGATTTCCGATCGTTTTTCCATGGCCAGCATGACCAGAGTCGAAATGATCGAAAAGGCCGCCACCAGGACGATTAATATGAATCCGATAAACAATATTTTCTTTTCCAGGGCGATCCAGCTGAACAGGTTTTTGTGCAAGATATACCATGGCACGACATCATAATCATAACCAAGAACGCCTTGCAATTGGGGCGCGATTCTATCGGCCAGATAAATATCGGTCAACTTGAGATGAATTCCCGTCACGGCCGGGCCGATTTTGAATAAATCCTGCGCCGCATCCAGAGGGATATAGGCCATTTCGGCATCGAACTCGTACATCCCGCTTTCGAAAATCCCGCTTAAGTAGAATTTCGCCACCCGCGGTCGCGCCGAGCGCCGCAGGTCTTCACCGCTTATGGAATACAGTACAACCGGGTCGCCGACGCCGACGCCGAGCCGGTCGGCCAGGGTTCTGCCCATGATTATCCCGGCGGCGTTTTCGCCGCTGTCGGGAGGATTAATATCAAAGGAGTATCGCCCGGAGATGATATTGTCGGCGATACTGGCGGTGCGGGCTTCGGCGTCCAGGTCTATCCCGCGCACGATTATACCGTCGCCCAGCGAAGCCGACTGTATGGCCGCCTTATAATATATGAAGGGCGAGGCCGCCACGACGCCGGGAACGCTTTCGATTTTTCCGACGACGCCGTCGTAATCGCCGATAACCGGCGCCAGTCGCGGAAAAACGGTGATATGCGAAGTGGTTCCCAGAAGCCGCGAGCGCAGCTCCTCCTCGAAGCCGTTGTGCATCGACATGACAAAGCAAACCACCGCCACGCCCAAAGTGACGCCCAGGATGGTTATCCAGGTCGAAACCGAAGTAAAAAACCGACCGGATCTCAAATACCGGCCGGCTATAAAGCGTTCATAGTACATCTTTATTCTTATTCTTCCCGTTCCGGCTTCATCTGCGGGAAAAAGATGACGTCGCGTATGGAATGACTTCCGGTCAAAAGCATGACCAGCCGGTCGACGCCGAAGCCGAGCCCGCCGGTCGGCGGCATGCCATACATCAGGGCGGTGAGATAGTCCTCGTCGATAACGTGCGCTTCCTCGTCTCCCGCTTTGGCCGCTTCGGCTTGCGCTTCGAAGCGCCGCCTCTGGTCGTCGGGGTCGTTCAACTCGGAAAAGGCATTGGCGCATTCCAGCCCGGCGATGAACAGCTCGAACCGTTCCACCAGGCGCGGATGGTTGCGATGCACCTTGGCCAGCGGCGAGATTTCCTGCGGGAAATCGGTGATGTATGTCGGCTGTATCAGGGTCGGCTCCACAAAATGCTCGAAACAGGCTTCGACCACCTTGCCCCAGTTGATGGCCTTGTCGACGTCGACGCCGGCCGCCTTGGCCGCTTTTCGGGCCGTGGCGTAATCCATATCGATCAGGTCGAACCCGGCTTTTTCCCTGACGGCATCGACCATCGACACCCGGCGAAAGTCCGGTTCGAAATCTATTTCGTGGTCTTCATATCTTATTTTGTATGCACCGTGCAAGTCGAACACGACCTTGCGGAACATGTCCTCGACCAGCCGCATGATATCGGTATAGTCGGCGTACGCCCAGTACAGCTCGACCATCGAAAACTCCGGATTGTGCAGACGGTCCATGCCCTCGTTACGGAAATCCTTGCAGAATTCCCAGACCTTCTCGAACCCTCCCACCAAAAGGCGCTTGAGGTACAATTCGTCGGCGATGCGGAGGTACAAATCCGTGTGCAATGTGTTGTGGTGCGTCTTGAACGGACGCGCCGTCGCGCCGCCATAGATGGGTTGCAGTATGGGTGTTTCCACTTCGAGAAACCCGCGCGAGTTAAAAAACTCGCGAATCGACTGGATGATTCGGGACCGCCTTATAAACGTCTCGCGGACTTCCGGATTGACGATTAAATCGACATAGCGGCGACGGTAGCGCATCTCTTTGTCAACCAGCCCGGCGTGCTTGTCGGGCAAAGGATGAAGCGACTTGGCCAGAAGCACCAGTTCATTCACATGAACCGATTTTTCACCGGTTTTGGTGACGAACAACGTCCCGGCCACACCCAGAAAATCACCCAGGTCGAGCTTGGAAAACATCTGATAGACGTCGGCCCCGACATTGTCCTGCTTGACATAGATCTGAATCTTGCCGGTCTGGTCATGAATGTCGGCAAACGAGGCTTTGCCCATCTTGCGCTTGAGCATCATCCGTCCGGCCATGCGGACCACCGTCCCGTCGGCGGCGAGTTTGTCGAACGCGGCCAGGACCTCGTCAACGGCATGAGTCTTGTCGAAACGATAGGGGTAGGGATTTATCCCCGCTTGCCGTAATTCTTCCAGCTTCTGTCGTCGATTGGCAACAACTTCTTCCAGCGTCTGTTGTTTTTCCTGGACCTGTTGGTCCGAACGTTCATTATCGGTCATAGCCTATTTTCTTTTTCCTTAAGTTCATTTTTTTGGCCAAAGCCTGGGCCACCCCATCCGGAACCAGCCCGCTTACATTACCGCCATTGCTGGCCACGTCTTTCACAATCGTGGACGACAGATAGACCCATGACAGTGACGGCATCAAAAAGACGGTTTCTATTTCCTGGGCCAATTTGCGGTTCATTAGGGCCATCTGGAATTCATACTCGAAATCGGAAACCGCTCGCAGCCCGCGAATGATCACTTTTATTCCCATTTTGACGGCCAAATCGGCCAGGAGTCCGTCGAATTGTATGACCTCCACCCGATCGATGTCCCGCAACGACTCTTTGACCAATCGGAAACGTTCCATTTTCGTGAACATTGGATTTTTGCCGGCATTATCTGCGACCGCCACGACCAGCTTGTCAAATAAATGTACCGCCCGATTGACCAGCGACAAATGGCCGTTGGTGATCGGGTCGAATGTGCCCGGATACAGGGCGATATTATCGATTTTATTTTTCCTTGCGGACATAAATAGTAACCTCGGTCTGGCCGTACTTTTTGTGCCGGGTGGGCCGCCATGTTTCATTTTCCACTTCCCGGCCTGCGCGGTGTTCAATAATAAGAAAACCGTTTGGCTCAAGCAAGTTATATTCGGCGACCTGCGCCACTATCTCCAAGGGGCCCAAAAGCTCATAAGGCGGGTCGGCGAAAATAATATCGAATTTTTCATCGGCCGCAGAAAGCATTTTCAGGGCGTTTTTATAGTCATTCTCATAAACCCTGCCCTCAATACCCAGCGCGGCCAGGTTCTCGCGTATGATGCCGGCCGGCGCATGGGCTCCTTCGACAAAAGTCGCCGCCTTCGCCCCGCGCGACAAAGCCTCTATTCCCAGCGCCCCGCTCCCGGCAAAAAGATCCAGCACGCGCGCCCCTTCGATATCATGCATTATCATGTTGAAAATGGCCTGACGAACCTTGTCCGGCGTGGGGCGGGTTTTCAAACCCGGGACGGTTTTTATTATCCGACCGCCGTATATGCCTCCGGTGATGCGCATGCGGTCAACCGATCGTCAAACCAATCGCAATCATGGCTTCAGGGGCTTTCGTGCATAAATCATCTTTAAAAGCGGTTTTGATCGGCCGGGGACGACCGGCCGACACATGCAACGATTTTTCCAACCGTGACAGAACCGCATCATCAGCCCGGGGGCCTGAAACGATCAGCCGTGAGAGCGGGTCGGACAACCCGGATTTGGCCAGTCCGGCCAGTTGAAACTGCACCATTGCGGCCAAATCGAGCAAATCGGCGGCCGGTCCGCCGTTTTGATTATCACCATTGCCGGCCCCAAACCGAAGCGCCCCGGGTAAAACCGGGGTTTTCTCGTGAATAAAACAATAAGCGCCGTAGGTCTCACTTATATCCAGCAAACAAACCAGCCTTCCCCCTTCGGCCTGACATAGATTCAAATAGGCCTGGGCCAGCGCCAGAGAACGCAGTTTGAAGCCGGTGGGGTGTTCGTTATTTTTTCTAATGCGGGCGATTATATCATCGACCCGGCTTTTATTATACCCGATAGCCAATTTTGTCTTGACGGGCCCGACATCATGAATGTCGATGAAGTACTTATCGGGGTCGTCCAGAAGCGATGATGAAAATTCAAAGCGGGCGACGGCGGTTTCGTCAAGACCGTGTTCATACGGTTGAGCGATTCTTTTGATCAGGGTGTTGTTTTCGCCGACCGAAAAATACAGGTCGCCGTCATAGGGTGTCAGTTTTTCAGCCAGGCTGTTTTCGTCGACGTCTTCAATAAAATCGATCACATTCAATCCGGCTTCGAGTGACCGTGATGCCAGAGTCATCCGGGGGCCGTTTATATCCAACCCGAAACGGCGGCGTTTAAGCTCTACCACGGACGAATCTCCAGATAGGGTTTGATTTTCTCAAAAGTTATCCGGCCGATACCCTCGACTTTCATGACATCTTCGAGTTTGGCGAAAGGTCCGGCACTGTCGCGGAAGGCGATGATTCTTCCGGCCAGAACCGGCCCGATGCCGGGCACCAGTTCCAGCGAATCCGGCGGCGAAAAATTGAGATCAACCCGGAAGACGGAGGTATAGGTTTTATCCCCGTCGCCCAGTTCCACCACCAGCTTGAACGGTTGCGGCCCGGTTTCGGAAAACGACCGGACCAGTCGATAGACCGAAACCAGTGCCAGAACCAGACACAGGACAATCAAAACCTTCATTTGCGCGGACGAAAACTCAAACCACTTATTCATTTTCGAAAACTCAATTTCACGACACGACAAATGTCCAATATAGGCGGGGATAAATAAAAAGCAATAAGATATGGCGGTTATTGAATATTCCCGGTCGTTTTATAAATCCAGGCCTCATTGGTATGATTATGTTTCGGATTCATAAAATGCAAAAGACGGTCAACCGTCGACGGGGTCGAATGAAACACTGGTTCCAGCGGCCCGAGAAAAATCTCCAGAGTCCGGCGGTGATCCTCGGCGAAATTGTCGGAATAAACTATAACATAATTGATATCGCGCATCAATGTGACCAGCCCCCGGAAATCGGTCACGATATCCCGGTTGTCGAGAATTTTAATCGGCGGGGTGATAAGCCCCGCGTATGACACCGGCAAAAGGCGCAGGCGTTCGGTGCGGTCCACCAGCACGGCCCGGACATCATCGCGGTTACTTAAATACACGAACGGCTCGACCATCCCCTTGTGGGCATAATTGAGCGTAAAAATCGGCAGCAGGATTATATTCAAAACGACCGCGATCCAGGCAGAAACTTTAAAGAGCCGGAACTTCCAGCTATCGAACGCGACCGTTTTCAGCCATGCCCACAGGCCGATAGTGCCCATCACGGTCAGCAGTGAAAAGACCGAAGCCATATACCGTTCTTCCTTATGCGTTATCAGGCTGTGCGAAATCACAAACGCGGCCACCGCCGCCAGAAGGATAATATGTTCGCGAATCAATTCTCGCCGGAAAAAAGTTAAAATGAAATACAGTGAAAAGGGCGGGATGAATATCCCGAAAATAAGCGGAATATAAATCCAGAACGGCTGGGGCAGCGGCCCGCCGGTCTGTTGAAGCTCCAGCGCGCTGTGAATCAGGTTGGTGGTGCTGACCGCAAATTGCCCGTAAAAATATAAATCAAGCGCCCCACTTAACAAAATCATGATCGCCACCCCGATGCAAAAAGCAATCATCGGGCGAATATTTTTCGCGGCATACCAGATCGCGGGGGCCATGAAAACAAGACAAATGCCGGTGTTGAAACGAATCATCCACGCCACTCCGCCCAGTATCCCGGACAAAACCAGCCACTTGTCATTTTTATCTTTGACCCCGACATAGGCCAGAAACACCGAGGGCACCAGCATCACTTCGGCCACCTTTTCGATTAAAGTCCGCACCGAAAGATACGGCATTAAAAAATGCGCCCCGAGTATCAGCCCGGCCAGAAGAACGTACTTTTTATCTCTGGTCGCACGTGACACATAAAGCATCCCAAACAACACCGGGATAAGCGAAATCAATGCGTGCCGCAGGCGGATACCGTACATGGCGCAATCGAGACTTTCGCAACCGAGCCACATCATGATTTTCATGTTGAGATACAGCCCGACATTGTAAAGCGGCGAGCGGTTGATTTTGGTCGGGGCCAAATCGTTCCAGCGCAGATGGCCGCCTTCATCGAGCAGTCCCTTTTGCACCCCCTGCCAGGCGACCTGCACCGTTTCGAAATGGTCATCGGAGGCCATATACCCTTTTGAGAACACGACCGAAAACAGCCGCAAAACCAGTGCGACAATCAAACAGAAAATTATGGGATGTTTTTTGATAAATTCCATCGGCTTTACTTTTTCATGACAACCATAACCACGCCCGCCAGCACCAGCGCCGAACCGACTGCGGTCAGCCAGTTGATGGCCTCGGCACCGACCATGACGCCCAAAATAATGGCAATAACCGGCGTGATAAAAGATATCATCGAGACAATAATAGCGCGCATTTTTTTCAAAATCCAGTAATATCCCGAAAAAGCCACGACGGTGCCGAATACCGTCAGGTATGACAGCGACAGGACCGATTTGGCCGTGATTTTAAACGATGATAACGGTTCGGTTAAGACTGCCGCCGCGAGCATGAAAATCGTGCCCAGAATCACTTGAAGCGCCGCGATGACGCGAAAGTCGTAATCATGGAGCCGGGCGCGCACGTGGACCGTGCTGTAGGCCGACGACGCCGAGCCGACCACCGCCGCCAACGAGCCGCCGAAAACGAGGTCGGAAACCTGCAGCGAGTCAAAAAATATAACTACTATCCCGCCGAAGCCGATAATTAGCCCGGCCCAGGCCAAAAAGCCCAATTTTTCATCCTTGAGCAGGGGTATCGCAAACAGGGCGATAAAAAACGGAAATGAGGCAAAGAGCACCGCTACCAGCGCCGAACCGATATGCATTTCCGCCCAGTAAACCAGAAGATACGGCAGGGTGTACATGAAAATCCCCGGCCAGGCGACTTTCCAGAGCTCGGCGGTCCGGCGGGGATATTGGCTCTTGGCGAAATAATTGATGACCCATAGGATTATACCGGCGGCGCAAAAGCGCAGGCTCGCCGCCCAGAATGGCGGGGCGTCTTCCAGCCCGATTTTAATCGCCAGCCAGGTCGATCCCCAGATCAGGCAGAGGATGATGAAGACAAGGGCAGTCATGGGGGGGAATAAAGCCAAAACGAGTATGAAATCAATACAATTCAGCCATTTATCTGCATTGCAAAGACTTTAAAATTCCATGGGGCGGTAACCTGAAATTTGGCCGCCTCGGAATCAAGATTCAACTCGATTTGATATTTTGCATGAAATTAGAATCAATTACTACCCTCTCATCAGCGCATTGCCAAAGATCATTAGCATTCCCCATTTTGGCAGAATGGTATAATTTAATTACAACGCCTTCATCTTGTGCGACCTTAAAGGCTGGTAAGAAGTCAGTATCTGCAGTTAACAAGGAAGCGTGTGTAATAAGATGTTTGGTGGAAAGCAATACCAGATCGGTTGCAAGGTAAACATCAACTCCCTTTTGCTCGAAAATGGGATTACCGCTACTATCCAATCCTCTGTACTTTAATTTCCCTAACCTGACGTTAAAATGATTGAGCCCCTCTAAGGCATGATAAAATCGTTGCTTATTGGCGAATCGGCTTTTTTCATCAGCGGTTGCCGGATTGCTTTGATATGGAAGACAATTATAGTAATATGTCCGCAGATGCGGAAAGCCAAAAGCCATCTTATCGGAGAGTTTGGAAAAATCGATGGTTATTCCCGGGAATTCATCTTTACCGATTCTTTCTAAATAACCACCATCGATAAAAACTGCTACTCTTTCAGACATAATATCCCCCTCAAAAAAAAGCCAAGTCACCCGAAGGCAACTTGACTGAGTATTTTACACACCGTCGCCATAAGGAAACGGTGAGGCTTATTGTTGTATTCCAAATATCGGCAAAAATCGTTAATTGTCAAGCCCATTATTTCAACACATTATATGTAATAGAGTTTCGACAATTAACAATAAAGTAATACTTATTTTGAAAGCAATCACTTTTTCATGCCATTTTCCGGATATGATCAATAATCCGTTAATCGCGGGCAAGGCATTAGTTCATGATGCCTTAGGCATACCTAAACAAAAATAGGCCATTATGCATCAATTTCTCATAAATAATCCTTTACAATCCGCTAAAATATCGTATAATATGGACGAATACTTTATAATGACGAGGAATATGATATGCACAACGAAAAAATCGACATCGAGGCCATAAAAGTCCCGAAACCCAAAGATGGGCAAAGCTACCCTGTCTTCTTCACTACCGCCGAGATCGCCGAGATGCTTAAAATGAACCCGCAGGTTATCGCCCGCAAAATCCAACGCGGCGAAATTTCCGCCTATAAAATCGGCAAAGACTGGCGGGTGGCCGAAGCCGATTTCTGGGCCTGGCTGAAAAAACATTCCAACCGGAAGCTATCGGACAAGGAAAAAACGCTGACCAATTTCATACGCGACGGCCGCGTTATCGAAATCCCCGTCCAGCGCAAAAAGCGGCGCTTTATATTGGAATACATTCTGGAGCATTTCGAGTCCAACCGGGTCTATCAGGAAAAAGAGGTCAACGATATAATCCGGCGCTTCCACGAGGATTTCTGCTTTATCCGGCGGGAATTTATCATGAACAAAATGATGACCCGTGCCGAGGGCAAATACCGCCGCAACGACAGTTATGTCTTTTCCGACCGGCCGCTGAAGTTAAAGTAAGTACTTCCCCACCGCAAGCGGCGGGGCACCGTAATACCGGACATAGAACCAAGAATAGTAGGTCCCGTTCAGACATGAGCGACAGCGAACGAGAAACCCGACAATAAGAAAAAAGTGTCGGGGTTTTCTTCCCTATAAATCGGGAATCAGACCCCGGCCTGCGTTATTTGTCACACCTTACGGAATCGGCTGGGCGGGCATGTCGGTCGCGGGGCTGGCGGCGCCGAGAATATTACGCACTACCGGGTCATCGCGGTTGATTTTGTAATTGGCGAACATTGTCGTCGCTTCATACATCTCTGTCGGGCGCTGGAGTTCCAGCAGTACCTGCATCAGCTTGCGATAGCCGTGGCCGTTGTTGGGATTCATGCAAAACGCTTCCCACAGGTCGGCCAGTCCCTGATCGCTTTTGCCCATGATATGCCGGGTATAACCCAAATCCTGGAGATAGAAGATATTCTCCGGATTACGCCGATGCAAATCCTCCATGAGAACTTCATAACCGGCGAACAGGCTGTCGGCTTTTTCTCTTTCGCCCCGCGATTCATACATGTTGGCCAGCAGTAGATACGACTGGAAAAATTCGGGGTACTTATCGATAATGAATTTTATGAACTCCTCGGCCCGTTCATTCTGCCCCTGCACTTTGAATTCCTGGGCGATACGCACCGCATTGAACCCGTGCGAGAACAGAACGCCGGTGGCGTTTTCATCGCGATAAATTGTCGGGTCATTCATGCCGTCCCAGCGATAGACTTCGGTGAACAACCGATAACCTTCATCGGCATCTATATTTCGTGTCTTCGGTTCTCTTTTCAGCTCATAAATCAGTCCTTTCGCCTCCTGCCGGTCGATCAGCTTGAGGGGCGATTCCTCGTAGGGTTCCGACGTAAAGCAAATGGGCACTTTGAAATTGTTGCTCAAGACCACTTCATCGACCATCATGTCCTGCAGTTTGACAATGCGCCCGTCGTGTGGTGTCGGAATAAGATAAGTGCGGCGTTTGCGGGCCCGGTCATAAAACCACTCTTTGGGCCGTTGGACGGTTCGTCCCTGGAATTCCATGTCATACCATAAGATCTGCTCGTCGGTCAGTTCGATGGGAACGTCGTAAAAATGTTTCATCTGGTAAATATACCAGTCAGTGTTGAACAGCGACAAATTTACCACGCGCACGTCCTTGCGGAATTCGTACACCTCCTGCATACACCAGAGCGGGAAAGTATCGTTGTCCCCGGCCGTGAACAGAATCGCGTTGGGCGGACAACTGGACAGGACATTATAGGAATAGATGTACGGGTACCAGTGGCGGGATCGGTCGTTGGTGAAATAGTTACGGGCCAGCGGGAAAGCCGGCAGTAATATCAAAAGAGTCGAGGCGTACAGCATTGGCTTTTTCAATCCGGCCGAGACGTTGGCCGTTCGCGCCGACTCCATCACGGCCGCCGTGCCCAACCCGATAGCCATCCCGAACAGAATAAAGGCCGGTATGAAGAAATAGTCCCGGTCGCGGACTTCCTGATAGGCATCACCGGTGCGGGCGTTATACTTTATCCCGTCGGCGAAATTCATATACAAGATCAGACCCACCGATGCGAGCAACAGCAATACCAGAAACGGCAGGCCGATTTCGAGCTTCTTGACGATCATGAACCAGATGCCGAACAATCCCAGAATGAACAACGCCCCGAAAATTTTATTCAAACCGTACTGATTTTCGAAATAGCTCCAGAAACCCATGTGGGCGTGGCGGCCGAACTGGCTTGACCATTCCGCCCGGCGGGAGAACATGCGCTCCACCATCGACATCTGGCCATACTGCTTGCGGTCGAGGAAATTGACGAAGGTGTTAAAATCGCGGGATGTCATATTTTCGTCGATACGCGGATTGAACCCGGAACGGATCGGAATAAAAGCGTGAATGGACCATCCGAGGGCGGCTATGAATATAATCAGCAGGCCGGTCTTCCAGTCGGTGTTAGCCCGTAGAAGACCCAGAATAACCATGACCAGTGCCCCGGCGCCAAGCGCTATCGCAAAAGGGTAAAAGGCAAGCATGATCATGGAATAGGCGCCGATTGCCAGCAGGACCGCCCAGTTGATATGCCTGAAAATAAACACGCCTAAAACTGCCACCAGAAGTACCGTGATGGCGATAAAAGCCGAATACCCCCCGCGTCCGTCGGACAGGATGATAATCAAAAGCAACTCGATTATAAAAAAGGAGCAGATGGCAATCCAGGCTTTGAGGGGAGCGTCCTTCTTAAGAATAAAAAATACGGCCGCGACCGGAATCACCAGGAATGTGGTCAGGTGAACCCCGACTCCGAGCATGGCCAAATAGCTGACCAGGATGGTGATTTTCGTCGCCTTGGGGGTTTCACGGATATCGAAATATTTAAGAGTCAGCCACATGATGGCGGTCATGATGAGCATCGACAGCCCATAGACTTCGGCTTCGACGGCATTGGACCAGTTAGTGGTGCCAAAAGCCATAAAGAGGGCCCCGACCACTCCGCCGATATACGATATGGCCTTTTTCCAGGCCGTCATTTCGCCGTCGCGATACCAGAAAGATATCATGCGCACAAGAGTCAGATAGGCAAACAACGTGGCGGCCGCCTGGGACAATGGCGATATTAAATTTACACGGACGCAAATATCCGAGGCAATCGGCAGAACCGAAAAGACCCGGCCCAGCAAAATGAACAAAGGTGATCCCGGAGGATGCGGGATACCCAAAATATACGAGCACGCGATAAATTCACCACAATCCCAGAAAGAGAAGGTCGGCGCCGTGGTCAGGCGGTAAATGATAAAAGTGAACAAGAAGACAAAAGCCGCGATTAAGGCGTTTATCCTGTCAAATGGCGGAGAAATTCGATTATTATCCGGCACCGGAAACCTCCTAAAGTTCAAATTTCATTAACCGATAATCCATATAGCAAACAACTCGAAAATAATGGGTCAAATATAAACATAAACCACGATTCCACAACCAAATTTTATACAACGGGATAAGAGACCGGTTGCGGATTTTCAGGAGGTCACGATGTTTACCTGGTGCATAATCCTCTTTCTGCTGGGTATCGCCGCCTTTCTGGACACCATTTTCAACTATGGAAATATTTTCCGGCAGATCAATTCGGCCCTGTTCATGCTCATTTCGCTGGGCCTGATGGTTCGGACAACCGTCAAAATCAAGGAAGGCGTCAAAGAAAACTATGAGGATCGTATTAAAAACCTCGAAATGCAATTGAGATCTTTCACGGCCGAGAAAAGCCGTGAAAAATCGCCCGCTGATTATTAAGTCCTTTCTTCGGGGCGAAGATACCCCTCCAATAGTTGCAGCGAGCGACGAACCTCGCCAACAAACGGGTAGGCCGCATATTCGGACAGAAGCGTATGATATATCCGAATGGCGGCCTCTTTGTTACTTTCAGATGTTGCCAGCAAATCGGCTTTGAGTTTCAAGCAGTAGGGGTAAAAATAATCATAGTCATATTTACCGGCCATTTCCTCGACAATATCGAACGCCGCGGCGGTGTCACCCGAAGCGGCCCTGTGTTCGGCCAGTTTAAGACTGGAAAGACCGTAAAGAGCCGAATACGGCATATTTCTGATTTCGGTCAAACAGGCGGACATGGAATCCGGCAGGCGACGCATCTCGTAAAACTCGGCCTCGGCGTATTTATCCAGCGCCCCCGGTGACGCAATGGCGTTTTCACCGATTATCAGGGTGTGAATCAACGCGTCGTTGACACGGAATCCCTGCGGAAATTCCTCAATATGTTTGCGCATGGCAAATTCCGCGTCGGCGTATTCTTTACGGAAAAATTTTATCTGCGCCAGAATATACGAGACCTCTTCGGCCTCCGCCGGCAAAAGGGTGCGTTGTTTCATTTTTCGATAAGATTCCTCGGCCCGGTCGAGATGCCCTTCAATCAATAGCATCTGCGCCAGAGCCAGACCGGCCGGATTATTGTACTGGGCTATCTGGTATTCCTCGTTGACCAGCTTATAATAAACCCGCGCCGAATCGAAATCATTGAGGATTTCACGATAAATATCCCCGATCTTCAACAGTGCTTCGGCCCGGTCCCGGCGAACCTCCACATGGGAGGCTAATTCCCGGTACTGCTCCAGGGCCCGGTCAATCTGCCCCAGCGCCGTCAATGCTTCGGCATAGTAAAACAGGGCCTGCGAAAAGGAGGAGTTGCGAATCTTCTTGGCCACCATATAGTCGCCGGTAGCAATGACCTCGGCATAGAGTTTCCGTTCGCGGCACTGGCGCATATAGGCAAACAACTCCCGCCCCTCGCCATCGCCGAGCGAATCCAGCCGGATACAAACATGAAAGGCATCGGAATATTGTCCGTTCAGGCTATATGCCTCCAGCAATGTCCTCAAGGCGATGGTATTATCGGGCAAACTATCGAGATACTGGCTCAAGGCCGCAATCGCCTTCGGGGCCGCCCCGGGGAATCGTACCAGCAAAGCCAGTTTGCGATCGGCCGTTTCCGCCGACACAGAATCCTTTTCGGCGGCCCGCAAGTATTCATACACTGCCTTGCCATAATCCATGCGGACTTCATATATCTCCCCGGCCTCAAAGCCGAACAGGTCATTGCGGGCGAATTGGCTGCGGGCCTTCTGAATCAGGCCCATAGCAATATCCGGCCGGTTGTAGTCCAGCAGGATTCGTATTAAAGTGCCATATATCCCCTGCTCGCCGGGGAATAACCCGATGGCATCTTCAACCGTATGTGTCAGCGCGGAATCATTACCCGTTTTTATATACAGACTCATCAGGGTAACATAATACTTGAGATTGGTCGGATTATTCTCGATCTGCCCCCTGATATACGATTCCGCCCTGTCGTATGCCTTCAGCTCCAGGTAGCATGACATCAGAAGGTCGGCGGCGCGGGGGTCATCGGGGTATTTCGCGACCAGAGCTTCGATAAAATCGACCGCCGACAAAAAGGCCCCGCGAGCCATCAACTGCCGCGCCGTGGCCATATCCTGGTCGGCCGGGGTCGCCTCCCTTTGAGGCGAGACAATTTTGACGCTCCCCAGATTGCCCCGGTCGTCGGCCTTGATTCCGGCCGCACCAGTCATAAAAACAAAGATAAATAAATATATCAGCTTATTCTTTGTCATCGGATGGTTGCACCACGTTGAGATTGGATTTTTCCAGCAGGGCCCGAAAATAGGCCTTGATATGTTGCTCGTATTCACGAGGATAGTTTTCATTCATAAAGCGCCGCAACTTGTCCTCGATATCGAGGCCGCCTTCTATCTGCGAACCGCTCAAGGCCGCCGGCGGCAGGCGGAAAACATCCTGCGCCGCTGTGGCCCGGCGTTTGTCGGTGTAGTCTTTGCGTTGAAGCGTTTTGGTGGCGTCGAGCATTCGCGATAATATCCGCAACTGCTTTTCCTGCGTTTCCGGCCCGACCTCACCGCTGGACAGGGCGTCGGCCACTTCTTTCATTTCGTCGGCGATGGCGTCGAGTCTTCCCAAAACTTCCTTGCTGTCACCGAATTCATCGGCCAGTTCACCCAGGGTTTTGCGGATACTGTTCTGCTCACCCGCCAGGCGGCGCAGAGCATCGGGGTCATTGGCTCCCATCTGCCCCGGCTTGTTGCACATCGACTGCGTCTGCTGATTGAGCTGTTGCTGTTTGTCACACAGGGAATTCATCGACAGCGACGGCTTATTGCACGAGGAACCGCCCTTATTGCAGTCCTTTTGATTCTGCAGGGCATCGAGCATCCGTACCGCCGCCCGGTTGAGATTGGTCAATGCCTCTTTCTGGGCGTTCATCCCCTGCGGGCGGCGCCGCTCGGAGAAATTCTCTATCGCCAGATTCATGTTGCCGACTACCGCATTAACCACATTGCCCATTTCGGCGGCAACAAACGGCGACTGTTTCCCCAGTTCTTCCAGCCTCTTTTGCAGACCGGTAACAGACTCCTTGATAATCTGTTGCTGGGCGGCATAGTCGCGAAGGACTTCACTGTTATTCATGACCTTATCGACGCCATTAATCAACCCCTCCTGCTTTTCCGCCAGATAATTGATATCATCGATAGCCTTACGCATGTCCTCGGCCGCTTCCTGTCCGCCCCCCTGACACATGCTTGACTGCCCCTGCTGCATCTGATCGAGAAGGGACAAAAGTTTCGAGGCGGCCTGCCGGCCTTCATTAAGGGCGTCGCCCTTTTTCTGCTGGTTAAGATTTTCGGCCATGTTATTCATATTCTGACCGGCATCGGTCTTTTCCACGGCCGAGCAGAATTTGTCGGCGTCATTGGCTTTGACATAGGCGAACTGGTCCAGCATCCGGCGCATTTCATGGGCCTGTTCCTTGAGCCCTTCGAGTTCCCGCGACAGCTTCTTTTCTTCGGAGGCCAGAGACGGCAAATCTTCGCTTTTCGATGATTCCGTCCCGGCGTTCATTTTTTCCTGCTTTTCAAGAAGCTCCCGGGCCATCTGCGTCATGGCGTTGACCTTCTGCTCGATCTGCATTTTCTTTAAAAGTGCAATGGTTCTGTCCAGCCGCTGCATCAACTCCTGCTGGGACATCTCGAAATCCTTCATGGCCTGGTCGAGTTGCTGCTGGTCCATATTTTTCAGCGCTTCCATAAGTTCCAGCTGGGCCTGGCGCATCTCCGGCGTGGCGACTTCATCGAACAGCTTCTTGATTTCATTGAGTTTTTCGAGAATATCGGTCGAAGCCATGCGGTTTTTTTCCATTTCCTTGATAGCGTCATCAAGTTTCCGGGCCGTCTCCTTCATCTGTTCGGCGATTTTTTCGTTGGACCGGGCGATTTCCTCCAATTCCTTCTGCTGTTGCCAATCCATTTTCTGACTGCCCCGGTCACTTTGCTGCTCGAGGTTGCGGGCAACCTTCTGCAACCGCTCCGACAGGTCCCGATGCGCTTTTAAATAACTTTCGGCATCGTTAATGACTTCACTCTGTTCCGCCTCGGTCTGCGCTATAATTTCTTCCAGCGACGGCAGACGGGCAATATATGTGCGCGTTCCGGTCACTTTCGGGCCCGAGATAGCGTCGTTGTCGGCCAGTTCGAATTGATAGATGATGTAATCCGACGGCATCAATCCCAGCGGTTCGACATCCCAGGAAAATTTCACCTCTCCCTCGGTTTTGATATTATCCGAGAAATGCAGGACGGCGACGTTTTCCTCGCCCATTTCACCGCGGGCAACAATTTTATACTTCAAAAGCAGCGACTTGAAACCATAATCGTCGGATATCCGCAGAAGAATCGGCACTTCCATTTCCTCGTCAAGATTCATGTCCATGCCGGGGCTTAAGACATCGATGACCGGATATTCGTCGGGAACGGCGGTTATATAGTATTCGATCGGGTCGGGGTTAACTTCGTTTTGCATATCCACCAGATGGATATAATAGCTTTTCGATTCTTCTATTTTCAAAGATTGCTCGGCCGTCTGGCCGGAAATTTTAAACGGCGACCGCGCCGAATCACTGAAAACCATCTCGGCTTTTTGAAGCGGCCCGTTGGTTTCCACCTGCATCGTGGCGCGACTGCCAAATACGGCCGTGATATTGCCGTCGTTTTCGTCAATCACTTGCGGCGATAAACCGGTGTATTGGGGATAAAAAAGAGACAGCCTGATGCCCGTCACACGGGGACGATCGACCACGTCGATGTGCGCCATTTCGGTGGTTAAGCGCCCGGCTTTGATATAATAATCCAGCGAACGGCGGACCTGCCGGATAGTCGTGTAAAACAACAGCGAATCGCCGGTGTCGATTTTATGACGGGGAAAGCTCTTTAATTCGAGCGGCGTCTTTTGCCAGGTACCCCCGGCGAACCGATAGTAAACAACAGCTTCTTCCGGGAAACTACCGCCGGTCAGGATACCGCCCAGATCGACATCGCGGTATTTGATAGCGACTTTCGACCCGGGATATTCGAACAGTGTATAGCCCAGCGGCGGAGCGATGACCTCTCCCGGATGCGAATAGACTTTGTATGAATAACTGAAAAGGCCCGGAAATATAAACAACAACAAAAGGGCAAGAGCCAGTGTTATTCCCAGCGTTCGGGCGTTTTTCCAGATCGGATATGCCGAGAGGATTTCATTGAAATTATGACCCGAGGCGCGCTCATACGCCTGAACCAGAGTTTCTTCCATTAATTCATTGGAATACCCTGCATAGGCATGGCCGTCCGGCCGGGAAAACTGCAAAGCGGCAATCAGTCGCCCTTTCAGGTCGGGAAAATTCTTTTCCAGCTTCAGAGCCGTGGCTTCCAAAGAACCCGTCAGGATTTTTTCAAAAGCCAGCTTCCAGAACGCCCACAACCCGGCCCGTACCGACAAAACCAGCAAGGCCGCCTTGGCCCAGACCGGCAAAATCACCATTCCGGCCACCAGCGATAATACTATCGCGGAAAGAAGCACCACCGCAACCGTCCCGGCCAATCCGGCCGCGAACAAAATCAAGCGTTCCTTGAGAAGCGCCGTTCCGATTTTGCTTTTAAGTATCTCTATTTTGCTTTGGTTATCCATCTTTGCACCTGACCCGTTGTCCTAATGTGTCATGGCATACACTAAAAGATTCATTCCCATCCGGAGTGCCTGCTGGCGTTTCTCCGGGGGATCTTCGTGTACCTGCGGGTCCTCCCAGCCGTCGCCGATATCGGCTTCATATAGATAGTACAACACCACCCGGCCGTCGATAATCACCGCCCGACCCTGCGGCGGCTGATTGTCGTGTTCATGAATTTTCGGCGGCCCGGACGCAAAATCAAAATAGCAGTGATACAAGTCGTGATCGAAGGGCAATTCCACAAACTCGCGTTCCGGGAACAATCGGGCGACTTCCTGGCGCACCGACTTGTCCATCCCGTAGGAATCATTGATAAACAAAAAGCCGCCGTGATTGAGATACGAGCGTAACCGTTCGCGTTCCTCGTCGGTGAATTTTATCACCCCGTGCCCGGTCGCAAACAGAAAGGGATATAAAAACAGGTTATCATCCATAATCTGGACAATTTTTTCCTCTGGATGGACCGGAAAATTGCTGTTGTCTTTAATAAACTTCAGCATGTTAGGAATAGCCGATGAACCCCAGTACCAGTCGCCCCCGCCACCGTAATGCAATCGGGCGATGGTCACCGCCGAGGGGTCGATGCGGGGAGCCTCGGTTCGGGGCAGAGCCGGACCCGTCCGCGCCAGAATATCTTCGAGGTTATCCTGGGCCACGGCGGATGAAATCAGGATTATTAAAAATATCGCCGAAAGCAGTCTAATCCGGGGCATAGCTTTTCCTTGCGTGTACATAGTATATACTCATGAAATCGACAATTCGGTCAAAAAAAACGAGCCGACGGCCATAAAATGCCAAAAATACGCAGGATTGCGGGCTTTCGGGCTTATCTGCCCTTGACAAACGGCCCAAAACCCTTATTTTATAACCATCAAGAGAGCCGATCCAGTCATGGATCAAGATTGTTATTTTTTAGTTTGATCCGAAGGGTTTTGAGCACGACCCCACTGCAGCTTTTGGCATGACGTCCTGTTGGGAGGACTGGGGATTACAGGTTTTTCGGGGGTCTGTTTAAAATTATGCCCGGCAATTTGTTAGTTTTTCATATATTTTATCCGTCCCTGAAAAACATTTTGCTTTTTATATCTTTAATCGTAATCATTATTGACGATAAATTGAATATCTGGGTGTTGAGCACTCGCCCGGTCAACAAACTAATTGAAACATTGTCGTTTTCAGCCGTAATTATGAATTGTCCCAACCCCTGAAACGAGGTAGCCAAATGGATAACAGGCGCAAGCTTGAACGAAAACGGACCGGGGCCTATGTGGCCGTGTTTGATACAAGAACCAATGCCAGCCTGGGATGCCTGGTCGACATCACAACCGCCGGATTCAGGCTGTTGAGTACCAAACCCCTGCCTGCCGACCGATTATATTCCGTGCGCCTTGAAATCCCCGCGCCGGTGGCCGGCTCAAAAATGATTGCCCTGGAAACCAAAAGTGTCTGGTGTCGGAAAAATCAGGAAACCAATCTATTCGACGTCGGATTCATCATCCGCGCCCTTTCCGAAGATAATCTTCATCGCTTGGAACTTTGGATGGAACATCCGTCATTCCATAAATCGGGGAGCACGGTTGCCAAGCCTCAAGGATGAAGCGTAAAAATGGACGGATCCACAGGCGGCGGGTCGCAGGCCCCGCCGCCTTTTTTTTGGTGATAAATGAATCGTGTTTGGCGATTATTCCAACAGTGTCGTCAGGACGGTTTCAGCCGCCCGCCCCACCGGCGTCATAATCGAATCATCCCCGACATTGACACCGATAACGATCGAGAAATCTTTATCGGGAATCACGTAGGTAACCATGTAGAAAAAGGTGTTGCTCCCGTTGTGCCAATAGAGAGTTCCATACTCGGACGGAAACACCCCCACACCACAGGCATAATCATCAACCGGCGTGTTAAGAACGCTAAAAGTAGAAGCATCCAGCAAATGGGGATCGCCTTGCATAGCCTGAAGGTGCAGGCGAATAAACTTGCTGTAATCCTCAAGGTTCATACTGACAAATCCGGCCGGTTCCAGAAAATCGATTTCCGGCGGTTCAATTGATGGCTCGACAGGTGTAAATTGCCCGCCGCTTAAAACATGACCCCAGGGTTGAGAGGGATCGTGCTCGGTCGGCCAGCCAAAGAAGGCATCGATGTCCAGCGGTTCGAACAGACGGGTATCCATGAGGGTGCGCCAATCCTGATCGGTGACGCTCTCGGCCATACAGGCGGCGATGACATAACCGACGTTGGAATAACGGTAGTTGCCGGGGGTTACCGCCGGAGGAGATTTGAGGACCATTTGCGCGGCCTGCAGACGTTGCTGGCGGAGGGTGCCGGTCAACGTTGGAATCGAATCGAAATCATCATCGGCGGGGATACCGGCCCGGTGGCGTAGCAAATCAAGCAGGGTAATATCGGCATAGCCGGGGTCAACCGAATCGACCAGATTGGGGATGACATCGGCGGGCTTGGTTGTCCATTCAAGAAGATGTTCCTCGACCAGCGTCGCGATCATGGTCGAGGTCATCCACTTGGTCAAAGACCCGATATGCATCAGGTCGGCGGGCTCAAGACTGTCGGGGTATCCGGCCCGGCGAACGCCGGAAACCTGCAGGTCGCTGATACCGTCATGGCTAAATACAATCCCGGCGGCTCCGGGAATATCGTACTTTCGATTGAGGTATTCCAGTTGTCCGGCGAGCGATTTATCCGGTGTGGGGCCGGCGGAGTTATCCGAGCAGGAAACAAAGACAATCGCCGGCAAAGCAAGGCCGATGATAAAAGCCAATATCTTTTTGAATGCGGTCATTAATCAATACTCCGAACTTTATGATCAATATATGCATATATACATAGAAGGTTTCACAAAAAAAAGCGAAGACGTATCCGTAATATGTGTTGACATTCCCGAAGGCGCCGATATATTGGAATATGTAAATTATTGTTCCGTATTAATGTGGTCAAGTCGAGTCCTTTATTCGTAATAGATTCCCTTGCAAGTTAATCCGGTTCTAAGGCGCAATAGGGCGCACTAACACGTTTATCCCGACAAGCCGGGATAAACCAGTTCGGAGTAGAAAATGAATATCTACGTCGGAAATCTCTCTTACGATACGAGAGAAGAAAACCTCCGCGACCTTTTTGAAGGCTACGGCGAGGTGGTAAGTGTCAACATCGTAATGGACAAAATGACCGGCCGCTCGCGCGGTTTCGGTTTTGTCGAGATGGCCTCGAATGAGGACGGACAGAAAGCTATCAGCGAGTTGTCCAACCACGAACTCGACGGCCGCAATCTTAGCGTGAACGAAGCCCGTCCGCGCAAGTAAGACCTGTTGATATTCCGAAAACAAAAAACCGGCGTTTTATATAAAGCGCCGGTTTTTGGTTTGTGCATAATTCCAAGGGCTCATACGTACGAAATTGGTTTATTATCGCCCAATTCAATATAAAAAACATCCTTAGGATTGCCGCTAACGTGGGACTCTATTAAATCAGCAGTGATATCCAATATGCGAATCAATTCCTCCATTCTTTGAGCGTAGTGCGCAAGAATACTTTCAAGCTTAATCGGTATGTTTAGCTTAAAATATTGCCATATCTCTGTGTCATAATTATTCATGAATCTGTCCACAGCATTGAAGTAATGATAAATAACATGAAATGAATGCCTTTCTTTTAATGTCAAAGAGGGATATATTTCATTATAATAATTATCATAGAATGTCGTGACGAAATTTACACTTTGCCCAGATAAAATGCTCCCGGAGTTTAAGGTCGATATTATTTTACTAATATGGTCCTTTTTTTGAGAAATCATGTGTTTGTTAGTTTTAATCTCCTCCAAAATAAGATACCTTTGTTTTTCTATTTGTTTGCGTGATTTGTATGCCGTCCACCATGCATTAATGGTGAATCCCAATAGGACAACAAAAGCGCCGCTGAAAAAAGGGACAAGGTCCTTTAAAATGTCATTTTCATTCATAATGATATGCTCCCTTGATATTTTAGAATTTCAACCTGTCATAGTCTTTAAAGTCTAATATAATCGATTCAGTCTGGTCAATGAAAAATATACCCCTCACTTTCCTCTTGACAATCAACCACTTAAACGGTTTTCGTTAGAACGCATCCGATTTTTTTGAATAGGCTATTTTGGGGTTAGGTATATGGAAAAAATAAGGACTGGATTCCCGCCTTCGCGGGAATGACAGCGACATATAACCGGTCGGTCTGAAAACCGACCGGCCACAACGCAATATGTGATAATAGAGCCGAAAGGAGAATAGAATGCCGACGTTGTTCTGGATATGGCTCGCGGCGGCCGCGATCTTTTTAATCATCGAAATCGCCACCCCATCGCTGGTCTTTGCCTGTTTTGTGGTCGGGTCGATCGCCTCGGCGGTTTTGGCCTACCTCTACCCCGAATCGTATCTCTGGCAAATCGGTGTTTTCGCGGTCATCTCGATGATTCTTATTCCGCTGACCCGTCCGCTGGCCCGCAAAATCACGGTCGAGTCGCCGCAGAAAAGCAATGTCGATGCCATGATGGACCGTCCCGGCCTGGTGGTCAAAACCATCGACCCCGACAAAGACACCGGCCAGGTGCGCGTCGACGGGCAGGTGTGGCAGGCGCAGGCATCGGGCAAAATCGAAGAGGGCGCCAGAGTCATAGTGACCGGCATCACCGGGGCGCGTCTGACGGTGAAAAAAATCGAGAAATAGTACGGACGACGATAACTTTCGTCGGGAAAGGACAATAAATCATGGAAGCCTATATTTTCGTCATAATGATCGTATTTCTGGCCTTCGTGCTGGGGGCGATGTCGATACGGATCATCCGTCCCTACGAAAAAGGCCTGGTGGAACGACTCGGCAAATACCAGCGGACACTTCCGCCGGGTCTGAACCTGATTCTGCCGTTTTTCGACATCGTGCAGAAAGTGGACATGCGCGAAATCGTGCTCGACGTCCCGCCGCAACAGGTCATCACCAAGGATAACGTCAAAGTCGAGGTGGACTGCATTGTCTATTGCCAGGTAACCGACCCGGTGCGGGCCAAGTATGAAATCGCCAATTACATTCTGGCCTCGACCAAACTGGCCCAGACCAATCTGCGCAATGTCATCGGCGAGATGGAACTGGACCAGTCGCTGTCGTCGCGCGATATTATCAATAATCAACTGCGAGACGTGCTCGATACCGCCACCGACAAATGGGGCGTCAAGGTCAACCGGGTGGAAATTCAGAGGATCGACCCGCCCGCCGACATCACCGAAGCGATGAGCCGTCAGATGAAAGCCGAGCGCGACAAGCGCGCCGCCATCCTTGAGGCCGAGGGCCAGAAACAGGCGGCCATTACCGTGGCCGAGGGCCAACGGCAGTCGGCGATTCTGGAGGCCGAGGGCCGGGCCGAGGCGGTGCGTAAAACGGCCGATGCCGAAAAGTACCGCCAGATCGCCGTGGCCGAAGGTCAGGCCAAAGCCATTGCCAACGTCTTTGGCGCCATCCACGAAGGCAAACCGGACGAAGAACTGATCACGCTTAAATATCTGGAGATGCTCCCGGAACTGGCCAAGGGCAGCGCCAACAAAATCTTTTTGCCCTATGAAGCCAGCGGGATTATTGCCGCCTTGTCGGCCATGGTCGAAGGCATCAAAAGCGGCGAACCGGATAAAAAGCGCATGACGGATACGACGGGGAAATCATAACCTTACCGGACGACATAGAAAATACCATACAAAACGGAGGCGGCGCCTCCGTTTTTATATCTTACAATCGTATTTGACATGACCGGGTCATTTGGTTAGATTGCAATGGGTGAAAAAATATGAATTCATCGAATAAAAATACGGAAGTCCGGCGCCCGGCTGTGGCGGGGTCATTTTACCCGTCCGACCCGGTCGCGTTATCCAAAATGCTGGCCGAAATGTACTCCACGGTCGAGAAGAAAGCTCTGCCCGGACGGCCCATCGGCATTGTCGCCCCGCACGCGGGCTACATGTATTCCGGGCGCACGGCGGCCGCGGCCTATAAGCATCTCGAAGGCATGGAATACGATACGGTCGTGGTGATATCGCCCTCGCATACCGTCTTTTTCCAGGGGGCATCGGTCTACAACGGCGGCGCCTATCAGACCCCGATCGGCGTGGTGCCGATCGACATGCCGCTGTCCAGCCGTATCGCCCAAATTCACCCATCGATTTTTCTCTCCAATAAGGGTCACACCGGTGGATCGGTGCGCGGGGAACACGCCCTGGAGGTACATCTTCCCTTCCTGCAGTTGGTGCTGGGCAAATTCAAACTGGTCGCCATCGTCATGGGTGACCAGGAATTGTCAACATCGCAGGCTCTGGGCGAGACACTGGCATCGGCCCTGAACGGTAAAAATGCCCTGATTGTGGCCTCGACCGACCTGTCGCATTTTTATTCCGAAAAAGACGCCCGCCGTCTCGACGGCCAGATTCAGAAGGCCATCGAAAATTATAATCCCGGTCAATTGCACGGCATCATCAGCTCCGGCAAAGGTGAAGCCTGCGGCGGCGGGCCGGTGATCGCCACCATGATCGCCACCAAACGGCTGGGGGGCGAGGAAATCGTCATCACCAATTACACCACGTCGGGGGAATCATCGGGCGATTTCAGCGAAGTGGTCGGCTACCTTTCGGCGGTGATCGTCTCTCCCAGGCAAGTCAAAACGGTCAACCATACCATGGGTTCCCTGCCCAAAAAGCAGAATGACGGCTTAACCGAGGAAGACAAGCAGTATCTTCGAGATCTGGCCAAACGCTCCATAGTCATGGGCATGAAGGGTGAAAAATTGCGCGACGAGGAACCGCCCTCGCGGATACTTAAGGAAAACCGCGGGGCATTCGTAACGATCAAGATTAACGGCAACCTGCGCGGGTGTATCGGTCAGATTCGGGCGGCCCAGCCACTCTATAAAACGGTGGCCGAAATGGCGCAGGCGGCGGCGTTCGAGGACCCCCGTTTTATGAGCCTGACCGAGGATGAGTTTTATGATATCGATATCGAGATATCGGTTCTGTCGCCATTGATGAAGGTCGATGATCTAAACGAAATAAAAGTCGGGCGCGACGGCCTGCTGATTCGCCTCGATATGCATTCCGGCCTGCTTTTGCCGCAGGTGGCAACCGAGTATGGCTGGGACAGCACCACCTTCCTCGAACAAACCTGCCTTAAAGCGGGACTGCCCAAAAACAGCTATAAAGACAAACGGGCCGAGATTTATAGGTTTACGGCGGATGTCTTTTAGCCGGCCGAATTTGCACCTGTCTTTTTAATTTAATCGTAAAACCCACGTCATTAATTTCATTGATTTTTCCGCAATTTTAATACCGGTTGGGGCTTGTCTTTATTTCGGCGGACGTTTACATTGTGGCCGTGACGGAGCCGAGCAAAGAAAAAGTATTGATTACCGGGGCGAACGGATTTGTCGGAAGCCATTTATGCCGGGCCTTTCTGGATGCGGGCTATCATGTCATCGCCGGGGTTCGCGAAGAGTGCGATATCGGACTCATTGAAAAGCTCGATATCGAATATCGTTTCGGCGATGTGACAAAACCTGACACCCTGCCCTCAATGCTGTCCGGCGTCGATTACATCATTCACAACGCCGGGCTGGTCAAGGCGCGCGATCCGAACGCGTTTTATACCGTCAACAAGCAGGGTACGGCCAACGTTATGGCGGCCGCCGCCGATACCGCGGGACTTAAAAAGCTGGTGTATATATCTTCGGGCGCGGCCGCCGGGCCGTCGCAACCCGGAACAATCCTTACTGAAGAAGATGAACCGCATCCGGTAACCGAGTATGGCCGTTCCAAGCTGGCCGGGGAACAAGTCATCCGCGAGGGCAGCGATAAAATCAACACCGTTATATTACGTCCCTCCGGCGTATACGGCCCCGGCGATAAAGAAATGCTGGCCTTTTTTCAGATTGTCGATTGCCGCATCCGGCCGTACATCGGCAAATTGAACCGGCGTTTGAAACTCGTTCACGTCGAAGACCTGGCCCGGGCGACGGTGCGCGCGGTGCAATCAAATATAACATCCGGGTCGATATATTTCATCGCCGAAAACCGCAGTTATACTTTCAGCGAGATGATAAGAATCTTGGCCAGGGCGTCGCGCCGTTACGGCCTGCCGATTTACATCCCCGGTTTTGCGGTCAGGCTGATAGCCCGCCTGTCGGAAGCGCTTATGCGTGCCTTCGGAAAAACGCCGATGTTCACGATGGAAAAGGCCGCGGAAATTCTGGCCGCCTGGGAAATCAGCACGGACCGGGCCGAGAAGGAACTGGGATTCACGGCGCAGATCAATTTCGCCGAGGGAGCGCTGGAAACAATGCGCTGGTATCGCATGGAGGCGTGGTTATGATGGTCAGTTTTTCGCTGTTGACGGCCTGCCTTTTGGCCGGCGCGGCCTGGTTGCTGCTCGTCGGATTCTTATGGTACAAACTGGAAAATGTCATCCCTGCCCTGCGGGGCTTTCCGGAGAACCTCGTCGAAAAACGCGGGGTTTCGTGGTTTATTTCATGCTTTGTCATCGAATTTATTTTCTTCGCCTTCGTTCCGGCCGTGGTGTACAGCTGGTTCTATACGGTGATTCCTTTTTACGGCATCCGCGGCGGTATCGCGGTAGGATTGTACGTATATATCTTTGGCATGGTTCCGCTGGCCATTCTGACCATGTTCCGGATAAAAATCCCCTCGCTGTATATAATGTACTTAATGCTCGGTCTGCTGATAAAACTCATCGGCTGCATGGCCATCATCGGGTATTTATACATAATGTAATAACAACGGAAGGACCCGCCATGATGAAAAACACGGCATCGGTTTTTAATGACATCCGTGAGCAATTCCCTCTGGCCGACCCTGAACGCGGAATCACTTATTTCAACAGCGCTTCGACCGGGCCGCTGTGCCGCCCGGTAAAAGAGGCACTGGATGAATATTACGAGATGTCGCAGTACAGCGACGGTTCGACCGGCCGCCCGGACATCGACCGCATCGCCTTCGGGCATCTCGAAAATATCCGCAGGCTCGGAGCAAAAATCCTCCGGGCCCGTCAGGATGAAGTCGGCTTCGGGTTCAATACCGGTTACGGCCTGAATATCGCCGCCCAGGGATTGCCGCTCGAAAAGGGCGATGAAGTTTTATTATCCGAGGTGGAGTTTCCGGCCAACGTCTACCCCTGGCTGGCTCTTCGCCAAAGAGGCGTGAAAGTTAAATTTATCGAGGCGGCCGACATGTGCTTCGACCTCGATAAATTCGCCAAAGCCATAACACCGAAAACCAAAGTCCTGTCGTTATCATTCGTGCAGTTTTTCAACGGTTTTAAAAATGACCTGAAAGCGATCGGTGAAATCTGTAAAGACCGCGGCATATATTTCGTGGTGGATGGTATTCAGGGTTGCGGAGTGGAACCGATCGATGTCAGAAAATGCCAAATCGACATTTTGTCATCGGGTGCACAGAAATGGATGCTTTCGCCGCTGGGTACCGCCCTGTTTTATGTACGGAAAGACCTTCAACCGCAATTGCGACAACCTCTCGGAAGCTGGCTGTCGGTCGACTGGAAACTGAATTTCACCAATTTGTTTCATTTTGATCTGCCTTTTTTCGACAACGCCCGGCGTTTCGAACTGGGGACATATCCCTACGCCCATGTTTTTGCCCTGTCGAAGGCGCTGGAGATACTGACCGGCATCGGTATCGCTAATATTCAAAAGCACAACCATGCCCTGCTGGACAAACTGATATTGTACCTTAATGGCAATGACAAATTCCGGATTACATCAAACCCGCAGAAGCATCACCGCTCGTCGATTCTGGCCTTCACCTGCCGGGACGCGCATGAATTGTATGTCGCTCTGACGCGCGCCCGGATATTCACGTCGTTTCGTGAGGGGGCAATACGGGTTTCGGTGCACCTGTTTAACAACGAGGCCGACATCGATCGACTGATCGGAATTCTCGATAATTTTTAGTTGCCCTTCCGGGATCGCGGCCGTATTATTTTTATTATAGCATGCCTGTTTTTTCGCGTGAATTCTATATAGGAGGAATAACGATGAAAAAGCTGTTTTTCCCGATTATGGCACTTCTATTGGCCGCCGCGGTGTCGGCACAGGAACTCACAGCGGTCGTGGATGGAATTCAGGTCGAACTTGAATTCGCATCCGGCATAAGCGAGCGTATGCCGACCGGCATGGCCGCCAGTTTCGGCGCCGACGTCGGCAAGGTGTTCGCGTGGTGCCGTGTCACGGGGGCCGCCGACACGACATCCATCCGGCACGTGTACTATTACAACGGCGAAGAAATGGCAACGGTCGATCTGCCCGTGAAAAGCCCGTCATGGCGCACCTGGTCAAGCAAAGATATTCTCCCGCAATGGGTCGGCCACTGGGAAGTCAAGGTTTTCAATGCCTCGGGATCCCTGCTGGCGGCCAAGGCCTTCTCAATAACAGCCTTGGCGCCGATTGAGCCTCCACCGGCGGAAATCCAGGGCACGCAGACGACCGGTCAATAAATTCGGACCCTCTTGCGGTTCCTCGCATCCCAGGGCGTCTGAAACGGTACCGTCGGTTCCGGGGGAACCAGGCATTGTGGATTTTCTTTAAGGTAGTTATAAATGATTTCGGCGACCGCCCGATGGCCGCGCTCATTGAAATGAATCGGGTCGCGAGGCGCGTCATCATACAAGCTGTCGATGGATAAAAAGGCCACGTCCACGTCGACCAGGGCCGAACCGGTGTTACGGGCCGCCTGCCGGGCCATCATGTTGTAATATTCGTGATACCGGTGCATTGGGGATTTGCTTCCCGGTGGATAGTACTGCGAAAGCGACGGAATCGGAGAGGTTAATATGACCGAACCGGTGCCATGCCGCCGTGCGAATTGGGCCATCGTTTTCAGGTTGGCCAGGAAATCATCGAAGGATACCCGGTACTGCGGCTGCTCTCCCGGCGAGAGCTTGTTTTCGAGAGGTTCCTCGGTCCCTCCCAGAATCAGCCGGCGCAACAGTGAGTACAATTTCAATCGTGCAAACGTATCCTGCACGGTTAGAATCCAATCCGGAGGGAATTTTTGGTCTTTGTCCTGAATATTGTCGGCCGCCGCCCACTGGTCGTTCCAGCCAAACATGATCATGATGATATCGGGTTCCAGTCCATATAACTCCTCGGTATAAAACCGCCGCCCCTGAAAGGAACTGTATCCCGGCACACCGCCATTGATAACCTCAACCGGCGGCATAGTCGAATCGGCGTTAATCATTCGCTCCAGATGATAGGCATAGGTATTGTTATCGCTCATACCCCACCCGAACGTACAGGAATTTCCCAGAAGCAGGATGCGGAGCCGGTCGCTTTTGGGACCGATTTCACCCCCGCGTAAACCATGGGAATTGATGCGATACGTTTTCCCTTCGAAAAACCGCGAAGTTATTTCCTGCGAGGGGCGCAACCGCCACAGCAAACGCCGATCTTTTTTGAAAACGTCGGGGTAATCCAGCGACCGATTAACCAGAAAAAAGCGGTTCTCAAAATAAGTATTTATCGGAATCACTATCAGAAACAGTTCGCTGATTATCAGAAAAACCGGCACCGCCAGGATCAGTAAGGCGATCTTATGCCCGGCTTTAAGGACTCCCGTTTGTTCTTGCTTCTGTTTCATCCAATCAGAACAACGAATAAATAAACGGCGCCAGCGCGCTGGATTCCGTCAGTACCACCAGCAACGACAAAAGCAATAAGAACAGTATTATCGGACTCAACCACCACCGTTTGGAGGTTTTTAAAAAATACCAGAACTCGCCGATTATCCGCAACCGGTCTTTTATGGCCTGCCAGCTACTCATAATAGTAAATCAAATATAACGAGAAATATTCCAATAACAACTGCTTTATTAATCCGTCCGGCTCATGATTTTATACGACGGAAAATCGGCCGGGACTATGACGGATTTGTCCAGTAGGCAATCTTCCATGATCAGAATATCCAGTCCCGATGAAATAAACGTGGCAAAGGCCGCCCGGGGTGTACGCACAATCGGCCAGCCGCGAAGATTTAAGGACGTGTTTAACAACACCGGCACGCCGGTCAGCCGGTCGAATTCGTTCAGAATATCATACAGAAAGGGATTTTCGCGCGCGTTGACCGTTTGAATCCGGGCCGTTCCATCGATATGCGTCACGGCCGGAATTTGCGACCGTGTCTCTAATCGGACAATAAAATTGAAAAGCATATACGGTGATGGTCCGTCGCAATCGAAATATTCCCCGGCACGGTCCTGGGTGACGACCGGCGCGAAAGGACGGAACGGTTCGCGGAATTTTACCGCTTCATTGAGACGGGGCTTCATGTTGGAATCGCGCGGGTCGGCCAGAATCGACCGGAATCCCAGCGCCCGCGGCCCAAATTCCATCGGCCCCTGAAATAAACCGACAATTTTCCCCTCGGCCAGGCTCCGGGCGACCAACTCGGCTAATTCCGGGAGAGGATGTTTTGTATGAGGGATTTTATTCTCACCCAGAAAATTGGAAATATCAGCCGCTTCATACTTTGGCCCCGGCGGCGAGGCGGGTATCTTTATTTTTTTATTTTGCCCTGTGAGGGCATAATGACCATACAGCGCCGCCCCGAGCGCTCCGCCGCTGTCCGATGACGCCGGTTGAACGTGGATTTGCTCGAAAAAACCGCTTTTCAAAAGCTTTCCGGTTGCGGCGCAATTCAGCGCCACCCCGCCCGCCATGCATAAATTATTTTCACCGGTGATTTCTCTCGCATAGCGGGCCATGGAGAATATGATTTTCTCCGTGACGGCCTGAATTGAGGCGGCAATATCTTTGTCCGATGATGTAATTTCCTGACCGGGCATTCGCCGGGGACGGCCAAAAAGCCTTTCCAATCGTTTCGAGGTCATGGTCAGCCCATAGTGGAACTTAAAATATTTTAAATTCAGATGAATCGAGCCATCATCCCGAATATTCACGATTTCATTTTCGATCAAATCGGCATATCTGCTTTGGCCACAGGGCGCCAGCCCCATAACTTTGTACTCCGATGAATTAACCGTAAACCCCAGAAAGAACGTGAACGCCGAATAAAGCAGGCCAACCGAGTGCGGGTAGTTCATGGTCTTGATTATTTTTATATCGGTACCGGACGCTTTGCCTATCGAGGCCGTCGCCCACTCCCCGACCCCGTCGATAGTCAATATGGCGGCCCGGTCGAACGGCGAAGTATAATACGACCCGGCGGCGTGCGACAGGTGATGCTCGATAAAATATATATCGCCGTGATAGTGCAATTTCGATTTGATTACATGCGGGGTCCATAGTTTTTCACGAAGCCAGACCGGGATGGCCAGGCGAAAGGCGGGATACGAAAACGGCACGGTCTGCAAATAGCCGTTTAAAATCCGGTCAAATTTCAGAAACGGTTTGTCATAGAAGAAGATAGCGTCGATGTCCTCGATTTTGAGTCCGCCCTTTTCAAGACAGAAGTTTATGGCGTTGATCGGGAAATCGGCGTCGTGTTTACGTCCGGTGAATCGCTCCTCCTGCGCCCCGGCCACGGGGACGCCGTCAATTGCCAGCGCCGCGGCGGAATCATGATAGAAACAGGATATGCCGAGTATATTCATCGCATCAACTCTGATGTTTCGCCCGTTCGCGGTCGAAGGCCCCGATTTCGGCATCCTGCCAGTTGGTGTCGGCTTCCAATCTTTTGCGCAGGGGATCGAATCCGAACAACTTCATAACGATGCCGAACGGTGTGAAAATCAGAAAATAAAAAACAAACAGAATGATTTCCAATTGCACCCGCGCGAAAGCCCGGGCGAATTTTTTCCAGGCCGACCAGATTTTATTTAAAAAAGATTTCATTTGTCATAATTTACGGCGCAAAATAGATTCTATCAAGTGTCATATGAAAACGAAAGCCCGCCGGTCGGGCATTAAACAGGAAGGAATCGCCATGAGAACATTCAGGAAAGTGTCATTATTGGCCGTTACCGCCGTTTTAATAACCACCGCCGCCGCGTCGGCCTTGCCGCCGGTCGAGGGCCGCGTCTTCAGCATTTACCCGGCGGTCAACGAGGTGTCATTCTACAAAAACGCCGAGGATGATTTCGATAATCGCGGCTGGACTTTGCAGGTGATTTCGATTAACAGCTTTAAACTACTGACCAATTTCACGATCGAATTCACCGGCGATTTCAACTGGGATATGTCGTATCTGGACCGGGATTATTATATCGAGTTGTCGTTTGTCAAACCGCTGGCCGGCAAGTTATCGTTTAATTATCAGAGAATCATTTCCACCTTCGAAGACAGCAATATCAATCAGGTGGGGTTAAGGCTGTCGTTGTGAGGGGATGTATTCTTGCAAATCAAATCAATATGGCGAAATGACAATATGGGAACAGAGAAAAAAGACGAGAGGAGACTCAATGATAGGAATAAAACCGCCCAAAACCCCTAATGATATAAGGGAAAAACTAAACAACCTTTATATTGAAGACATCATAAGCCCGGAAGGTTGGAAATGTAAATTTGAGAAGCAGTGCGCCAATAGCTGCAATCTATATGGCAAAGAATTGCTCTTTCCGATCGGCGCAATGGTGGGGGATTTTTATGAAAAACACAAAATCTTGTTTATCGGCATCAATTCTAATGATGGCGCTAAGGGGCCGGAGGATTTCTATGCCTGTTATGAATGGCTCCAAATTAAAAGCATTGCCATATCAAAGGTTATTTGGTATTTGACCCAACGATTAACCGGTGAGCAAAATGCAGAAATCGGTGAGGCGATGGATCGCATTGCATTCACCAATTGCGTAAAATGTTCGGTTGATAAAGAGGCCGGTACGCCCACCCGTGTTATGTACAATAATTGCATTATGAAACTCGAAATTATGATTAAGGAGATTACAATATTGAAGCCCAAATTAATTATTTGCCTGGGAGATCCACCTTTTTGGGCGATACAAAGTTGCTTCATCGATTCAGTTGAATTGATTAAAAAAGAACATAAGGTAAATGGATTTAATGAATGGATGTTTAAATTCCATTCGGATAATGAATCCATAAATGTAATCCGCCTTTTTAATCCCGGTCGGGGTCATATTAGGGTAAACAAGATTTACAATAATCTGCATATAGATTCTTATAAATTGCCGGAAAATTGGAGAAAATTCGTGGCGACTTATACCAATTCAGGCTCCCGATTGGCAAATGAATTAACAAATAAATTTAAAATGAAAGATTCTGCCGATATTATAAACCCGTTCTACGACGCCATGATCGAGGCAATGATGTCGGAAATAGGTCTCAAATATTATTATTGATTCTCATTCCCGCCATGGGCGACAGCCACCCCTCGTCTGCCGCCTGCCATTATCGGTCCAAGGATCCATTGAGTGATGACATTTCAGGTGGAAATCGGGTCGGAAATAGTCTTGAACAATTATGAGAGACATTTTTGCCCCCCGATTACATTTGCCTTTCAACCGACATAAATATATTATTATCATTTTATATAGACAAACCTTCGGAGAAACATATGTCATACAGCTTCAAACCGATTACTCCCGATGACCGCGTGGCCGTCATCGATATTCTAAATCACTTCATCGAAAACAGCTTTGCCGCATACTCTGAAAAGAATATCCCCTATGAATTTTTCGACCGCCTCCTGATGGTCATAGGCAATTACCCGGCCGTCACCATCCGCGATGACAACGACAGCACCGTCGGCTTCGCTTTCATGCACGCCTATCACCCCGCCGACAGCATGCGCCACACCGCCGAACTGACCTATTTCATCCTGCCCGAACACACCGGCCGCGGCCTGGGCAAACTCATGCTGGACTATCTCACCGAACAGGCCCGCGAACGGGGCATAAAAATATTCCTCGGCCAGATTTCATCGCTCAACGAACAAAGCCTCAATTTCCATAAAAAACATGGCTTCCGCGAAGTCGGCCGTTTCCCCAAAGTGGGCTGCAAAAACAGCCGCGATTTCGACGTCGTCTGGGTTCAAAAGGAGATTTGATATTGGCGAGCAAGAACCGTAACACCCGCATAATCAGGATAACCCTTGCCGTCCTTTGTGCTTTCTATCTGGTACTTCTTATTCCCGACTCCGAACCGGTTATTCCCGCCGACGACGGAGCCAAACAACCCTTTGCCTGGAATCAGGACCAGTACTGGTCGCTTCTCGAAAACCGTTTCAATGAAGCTCGTCGGCTTGGCTGTGACTCATTAAAAGACCAAATCGCCCGGGGGCTTGATTCCACCGGCGTGCTGATATCAAGACTGGCCGGCGATACCCTTCAGCCTGATAACAGCCTCTTTACCTTGATCGAAACGCATCTGTTCGACCTAACCTGTCTTCTGGCCGCCTGCCCGGACAGCCTGTCGGGGTTTATCAATCTTTACACCGGTATGAGATATCTGCTGATAAATCAGGCCCGGCGCTGGGATATGAATACGCCTGCCGCCCGCGACCGGGTGTATCGCCTTATCTACGGTGGACGGACCGCGCTTGAAGAAATTATGCTTCAGGCCGGCCCGGACAAAAGCCCGGAACTGACTTTCGGAACCGATGAACCCTCGGCCACACCGGCGGCCAAATTCATGGACGTCGCCATCCACAGCGGCGATATTCTGGTTTCGCGCGGCGGCGCCCCCACTTCGGCTCTTATCGCCCGTGGCAACGATTATCCCGGCAATTTTTCCCATGCCGCGCTGGTTCATATTGACGATGGGACCGGTAAAATATCCATAATCGAATCGCATATTGAAATCGGGGTCGCCATCGCCGACGTTGAAAAATATCTGAAAGATACCAAACTCCGCATAATGGTTCTTCGCCTGCGATCCGATCATCCATCGCTTGAAACCGACCCGGAACTGCCGCATAAGGCCGCCGAATATGCCATGGCGCGAGCCAAAGCCGGGCATATCCCCTATGATTTTGCGATGGACATATCCGAACCCTCAAAGTTGTTTTGCTCCGAAGTTGTCTCCGACGCCTATGGCGCCCAAGGCGTGAACCTCTGGGCGGGGCTGTCGCATATTTCCAGCCCGGGTGTGAGAAACTGGCTGGCCGCTTTCGGGGTGAGAAATTTCACGACGCAGGAACCCTCGGATTTGGAATATGACCCGCAACTGCAGGTTGTGGCCGAATGGCGCGATTTCGAAACCCTCTGGCAGGATCGAATGGACAACGCCGTGGTCGATGTCATGCTCGAGGATGCCGAGCGCGGAATGAAATTGAAATATAATCGTCTGATGCTCCCGCTCGCCCGCGTCTTGAAACTATACAGCTCGATTTTAAACCGATTCGGCCAAGCCGGTCCCGTCCCGGAAGGCATGAATGCCACCGTCGCCCTTAAAAACGAGTGGTTTTCCGGCCGCCACCGACAAATCAAAAAAAGGCTGGAGGTTTTGGCCGGCCAATTTCGGGAAAAAAATGCCTACTTGCCTCCCTATTGGGAACTGGTTAAACTCGCCCGTCAGGCGAAAGATTCTATATATTCCTCTTGAACTTTTTTTGAGGAATTCGTATCTTTATTGGCAAATGACACGATCTCCATATTAATAGTTTAATGGTAGGGATCTTTTAGAAACTAACCGAAAACCTAATGGGAGATTCGGCGCAATGGTGCGCAAATGACGTTTATCCGATTCAAAAGGACGTTCGAGTGATGAATCGGTATAAACAAATCTGGAGTGTAGAATGAATATCTACGTAGGTAACCTGTCACGCACGACGACAGAAGACGATCTTCGCAATTTATTCGCCGAATACGGCGAAGTCAGCTCGGTAAACATTCTAAAAGATCGCTACACCAATGAACCGCGCGGGTTCGGGTTTGTCGAAATGCCCGGCAAAGATGAAGCTATGAAAGCCATCGCCGAGCTCAACGGCGCCGAACTGGGCGGTCGTTCCCTGACCATCAATGAGGCTCGTCCTCGCACCGATAATCGCGGTGGCGGTGGCGGCGGCCGTGGTCCGGGCGGCGGTAACCGCGGTGGTGGCGGCGGCGGACGTCGCAGATACTAAACCACTATCCAAGACTTCCAAACGGGGCCCTGTCGAAGGACCCCGTTTTTTGTTGGCATTGTCACCGGTTTTTCCTACCCTGATAAAAACGCAAAAAACCCGCAGGAGAATTTTATGCAACGGCTGGTTACGATTTCTTTCATTTTAATATTTATAATGACTTTGGGCTGTGGGCAAAAAAAAGACGATGCCCGAACTTTGCCGCCGGCGCCGTCCAGTCTCACGCTGGCTGACCTGACCGGCTTTATGACCGGCTCGTTTTCATCGGCCGAACAGGCAGTATCCGATTCTGAATTTTTTGATATCCGCCTGGAAATGTGGCCGATCTGGCTGCACCGCTCCGACGCCCACTGGCTGTATGTCGAACAGGCCGCCGCTTCACATCTAAGCCGCCCCTACCGTCAGCGCGTTTATAGAGTTTTCCAGACCGATGACACCACGTTTATTTCCGAAGTTTATGAAATTCCCGAACCGGAACGCTTTTCGAACCGATGGCGCGAGGATATGCCGCTGGCCGAACTTACTGCCGACTCCCTAATCCCCCGCCCCGGTTGCGCCATCATTTTACATCCGGAAGGCGATTCCGTCTTTGTCGGAAGCACCGTCGATGCCCAATGCAAAAGCGATCATAACGATGCCTCCTGGGCCACGTCGGAAGTGCGTATCGCCAAAGATTACCTGTTTAGCTGGGATCGAGGTTGGAGCGCCGATTCTTTGCAGGTCTGGGGGGCCGTAACCGGCGGATATATTTTCAAAAAGATAAAAAACACCAAAGAATAGTCATTTGAAAAAAACAAGGCCCGCTTTTGGCGGGCCTTTTCTATATGAAATCGGACCTTAGGGGGAACAGATCCTACTCTTCGCAACTGCCGTCACGCAGGCGACTGCGGATTTTATCGCGCGCTTGATCGCGATCCCGAAGCATATCGCCCTCGGTTTCATTGTACCGAAAGTTGAAACGATTATTTATTTCATGGCGGGCGCCACTGCCGTCACCATTCGCATTGCCGTTACCGTCACCAAAGCCGAACCGGGATTTGAATCCGCTCCCGTCTCGGGGAGAGGTCCAGTCCTCGTCCTGTCCATCGGGAATACCATCGTCATCGGCGTCCCGCAACCACTGGAAGAAATTAAAGCCGCCCCCGAACATGGAACCGTTCCCGGCGGAAACCTGGCTTGCCCCTATCAGCAAAGCCAGCCCGAAAATGAGTGCGAACATGGTTGACTTGCGCATTGCTTACTCCTTGCTAAATTGTTTTCATCTCGCAGGGGACTCATCGTCCTCGCCCCGGTTTAAATCAATATCCATGCCAATCTTCAGCGAAAACCACAATTTATTGACCAGCAACAACATCAAGCGACACATTTTATCCGCCTTCCTGCCCGGTCGTACCATCGCGTACAAATATGAGTGGTTTCGTACGGCTTGGTACGGTCCACAGAAGTCTTATTGGGCCATTACATCAAATGATTTGCCTTTTATCATTTGTCACCTTATTAATTGCAGGAACACAAAAAGCTTATTGATGCCATGACCGATAAAAACGCAAATATCATTACCGAGCGGTTGGTTCTTCGCCGCTTCACGCTGGCCGATGCACCCGAGGTTCAACGTCTGGCCGGAGACAAACTGGTGGCCGCCACCACCCTTAATATTCCACACCCTTATGAAAACGGCATGGCCGAAGAGTGGATATCGACTCACCTTAAAGAGATCGAAGACGGCAAGCTTAGCAACTTCGCCATCACCCTTAAAAATACGGGTCAATTGATCGGGGCAGTCGGACTGCATATAAATAAACGCTTCAATCGAGCCGAACTGGGTTACTGGGTTGGCGTGCCATACTGGAATAAAGGGTATTGCACCGAAGCCGCGCGGGCCATGATAAAACACGGCTTGGAGGACCTTAAACTTCATCGTATTTTTGCCACCCACTTTGTCGGCAACGATGCTTCCGGGCGGGTCATGCAAAAAACCGGCATGAAATACGAAGGTCTTCTCCGTCAGCACGTCTGCAAAGACGGACAATATTATGATCTGATCATGTATTCAATATTGAATTCCGATGCGCCTTTATAAAAAAATGAATTAAAGGGCCTGATATTATGGACCCCAAAAAATACACCGAGGCCAACCGCGAGGCATGGAATGAGGCGACGCATGTCCACCAGAAACACCGCGGTGGCAGTTTAAAGGAAAAATTCCGCGAAAAGGGCTTTTCCACTCTCGATGAGACTATTACCGCCAAGTTGAAAGAAATCGGCCTGAAAGATAAACACGTCGCGCAAGTCTTCTGCAACAACGGCCGTGAATTATTATCCATAATCAACCTCGGCGCCGCTTCGGGAGTCGGATTCGATATCTCCGATGAAGCCATCAAGGAGGCGGACGAATTGAAAATCATATCGGGTCTCAAGGCGGAATTTGTCCGCACCGATATCTTTGACATCGACAAAATTTATTTTAATAAATTCGAATTGGTCTATATTTCTATCGGCGGACTCACCTGGGTGCAGGACCTTGACGCGGCTTTCGGCAAAATCATCGGACTTCTCAAACCCGGCGGACATCTGGTCATCTATGACCAGCACCCGTTCTATTTCATGCTGGCGCTCGACGATGAAGAAGGTTACGACCCGGCCCACCCGGACAAACCGGTATATTCATACTTTAAAACCGAACCATGGTCGTCGACTTCGGGCATTGATTATGTCGGCAAAACCAGGTACAAGGCCAAAGTCAATTACAGTTTCACCCACAAATTCGCCGACATCATCACAGCCCTCGCTCAAAAGGGAATTGTCATAAAAGAATTGTATGAGTACCCTCACGACCTTACCGAAGCGCTGGATGATTTGGCCGAAAAGAAAATCATTCCATTGAGTTATTTATTGATCGGGCAAAAGAGTTAAAACTTGCCCCAGACCGTGTCCATTTTTGATTCGGGTTTGCTTAAGTATGTCTCGAAATCGTACTTATTGATCTCACCGCTGGCGACATATTTCAATAACTGCTTGAATTGCAGAAGCGGAATGTATCCCGTGCGAACACCCTGAATCTGGCCGGTTTTATCGAAGAAATAATGCGAGGGGTAGGCTTCCAGCTCGAACGCCTTTTTGAACTCGGCCACCGTCACGGTGTCGCCCAAAAAGAAAATTCGATCCAGGCTGTCCGGCACGACCGAAATGCAGGTAAAATTCCGGTTCATGTACTTGATTATTTCCGGGCGTTCGAAAATATCATATTTCATCCTGCGGCAATAGCTGCACCAGTCGGCGTTGAAAAACATGTATATCGGTTTGGTCCCGAATGGAAAATTGGGCAGGGCCTGACGGGCGTCCAGAAACGCCACCGTCGTTTTTATATCCTCCGGGGTTTTCTGTTTATCGCCGCATCCCGGAATCGCCCAGAACAAAAAGGCTGTTATCAAAATGGCGAAAACCGCTCTTTTCATATTCTCTTTCCCGGCGGACCGACCGGCCCGCACCGCTTAACATGAGGCTCAACTGAAGCCGCTTTTGGGCTTGCAGGAGCTGCATTTCGATTTGCCGGAAAAAGCCGACGACGCAAAAACGGAGAATTTCTTCTCCACTCTGTCCGACTTGCAGTCGGGACATTTTACCGGTGCACTCGCGGAACTCACCAGCTCCTCGAAATCCCGCCCGCATTGGGCACATGTAAACTCATACAACGGCATCATTTCTTCACCTCGGCCAGCACCAGAAGCACGCCGACCGCCATTCCCAGCACTATCGCCCGACCGGGCCGACATATAAGCGGTCAGGTCGCCCCCAATTGACCGTAAATCCAGCTTAAGCCCCACCCGGCCAGTCCTCCGAATATAAGCCCGGCCGAGATTTTCGTAAACAGTTTTTTATCCGGCTTCATCCATTATTCTCTTCATGACATCCTCGACCTCGACGGCCAGTTCGTCCAGCCCGGCGTCAGGGGAAAATTGCGAAATCATACTCGGACGAACCATCGTCATGACCGACCCGGCACCCTCGGATCGAACGACTATTTTGCAGGGCATCATCATAGCCACGTCTATTTCCCGGCTCAATGCTTCATGCGCAAATCTGGCGTTGCACAGCTCGATTATTTTCAGCGGTTTCGAATCGAACCCTTTTTCTTCAAGCGTCTTCTGAACGTCATGCACCGCCAGCACCCGGAATCCGTTTTGAGGAATCGCCGCTTCCAGCCGCGACGTAATTTCTTCGAACGGCCGCTTCGATTCAACCCTATAACTAATATCAAACATGAGATCACGTCTCCTTTATTTCATACGCCGATACGATCTCCGCCGTTTTAAGTGATTGGCTGACCATGCAATATTTGTCCTTGGACAGGCTTATGGCTTTTTCGATCTTTTTGGCGTCGAGGTTTTTCCCGTGAAAAACGTATTTGATTTCGATCCGGTTGAACGGCTTGGGATACTCATCGGGGTGAAAGCCTCTGACCTCTATCTCGAAGGCGGTTACTTCCTGGCGCATTTTTTCAAGGATGCGGATTATATCTATCCCCGTGCAACCCGCGACGGCATACATCACCAGCTCGGTCGGCTTGTAACCATTTTCATTTCCGCCCGCGGCTTTGGCACCATCGGTGGCGATGGCATGTCCGAAGGCCGATTTCCCCTCGAATCTCAAACCCCCTGTCCATCTGACTTTAGCTTCAACCATCGGCATTATTCTCCATTTCCGTTTAGATACGATTTTTATCAAATCGATTCATAAAATCTCAAACCAATATAAGATTTTCCGGTGCTTTATATGGAGAATAAAATGGCTATTTGCCGTCAAGCCGGGCACGCAGTTCTTCCACCGTCCGGGCCGGTGCCCCGCAGGCATTATTGCGGCAAACATAAGCCACCGTTGGCCCCGATGACGTTCGCCCCTCCAGCAAGGGTATATTTTCCAAGCCGTCGTCGGATATAATTACTACCCGATTGGGATGATAAAATCGATTGATTTCGCGCTCCAGGGCCTCACGGTTTTCTTTTCCGACCACCACAATTTCCAGCTTTTCCGCAAATATCATAAATAACGCCTGCGCCGCCGAAACCATGGCGTTGGGAATTTGCCCAATTTGCGGTACCAGTGCGGAGAGTGATTTTTCCGCCTGTTTTTGAAATGTTTTATCACCTGTGATACCCGCCAGCCGGATCAAACCCTGAATCAGTATCGACCCCGGAGCCGGGATGGCTCCGTCATGGACATCCGACGGCCGTATGAAATGATCCTTTTGACCATCCGGAGCGAGGTAGAACCACCCGGTATCGTCGGCAAATTCCGTCACCGCCCGCCGCGCCAGGTCGCATGAAAATTCAATCCAATCAAAGTCATGGGTAATTTCATAAAGATCAATCAAGGCGGGAATAATATAAGCATAGTCTTCAAGAAATTCACCCTCGGATATTTTGCCCTTGCGATATGAATGACGCAGACGCCCGTCATCATACAATTCTTTCCTGATAAACCGGGCCGCCCCGACAGCCGCCTTGTGATATTTCTCTTCACCCGTGATTTGATACCCCCGGCAAAAACCGGCTATGGCCAGACCGTTCCACGAAACCAGGATTTTATCATCGGTTCCGGGCCGGATACGTTCATTGCGTAAATGAAACAAAATATCGCGGCCCTCGGCGATTATTCTATCATATTGCTCCTGCCCTCCTTCGTAGCCTTGGCGAGCTTCCCGCGAGAAATGGTCTATATTGGGGATATTCGCCCCGTGCTCGAAATTACCGACGTCGGTGATATTGAAATATTTGCAGAACAACGCGGCCTTGTCTTTCAACGCCGCCTCTATTTCTTTTTTTGTCCAGACATAGTATTTACCCTCCTGTCCCTCGCTGTCGGCGTCAAGCGAGGAATAAAAACCACCCGCTGTATCGATCATCTCCCGCAGCATAAAATCGAGCGTTTCTTTGGCAACGCGTCGATATAAATCATTATTGGTAACTTGAAACGCCTCGGCATAAGTCGCCGCCAGAATGGCATTGTCATAGAGCATTTTCTCGAAATGCGGCACCAGCCACCGGGCATCAACCGAATACCGGTGAAATCCGCCGCCGATCTGATCATAGATGCCGCCATGAGCCATTTTTGTCAGCGAGCGATTAATCATCGTAAGAATATCTTCATTTCGGGTCGCCGCATAATATTTTACCAAAAACCCGAACTCCGCCCCGTGCGGGAATTTCGGCTGATTGCCGAAACCGCCGTTAACCGGGTCAAAACCGCCTTGTAAGCTTTTTGCGATTTCATCAATTAGCCCGTCATGCAGTCTGTCACCATTGCCTGCCGTTTGTCCATACTGGTGCAGAGCATCACTGACCCGGTCGGCCATCTGCTCTACTCGCGCATACTCCGTTTTATAAACCTGAATAAGTTGCATAAGAACGTTTTTAAATCCCGGCCGACCATAACCGTCTTCGGGCGGAAAATAGGTCCCGGCAAAAAACGGTTTTAAGTCCGGTGTCAAAAAGACCGACATCGGCCAACCTCCGGAACCGGTCAGGGCCTGCGTGGCGGTCATATAGATCCGGTCCAAATCGGGCCGCTGTTCCCGGTCAACTTTTATCGAAATGAAATGCTCGTTTAAAATGGCCGCCGTGGCTTCATCTTCAAATGATTCATGCTCCATCACATGACACCAGTGGCAGGCGGCATAACCGATCGATAAAAATATCGGCTTGTCCTCCCGCCGGGCTTTTTCCAGAGCCACCTCACCCCAGGGGTACCAGTTGACCGGGTTATGCGCGTGCTGGAGCAAATACGGCGAACTTTCGTCAATCAGGGCATTGGTATATTTCACGGTTTCATCGGTATGGTCAGTCATCTCTTCGTAATCCTTTTATATCGCCGACTGCGGTTCGGTCTCTTTTGCTTTACACCTATAATGGCTGAAGGGCGGGACGGGTTCCGCATCGAATACGGCGCCTGGGAATGTCACGGCGCACTGTCAAATATTCAATTAATAACCAAAAAAGATAATCTGAAGGCTCAACAGGCCCCTTTGGCCTTGAGCACCGCCGGTATGGTTTTGATGATAAGTTCGGCGTCTTTGGCCAGCGACCAGTTGTCGATATACTCCAAATCCTGGCGCATCCAGTCGTCAAAATCGACATTATTACGGCCGTTAACCTGCCAGATACAGGTCAGCCCCGGTTTGACCGACAATTTGCGTCTTTGCCACGGCTGGTAGTTTTCAACTTCGGAGGGAAGCGGCGGGCGCGGCCCAACCAGCGACATATCGCCCCTGAAAACATTATAAAACTGGGGCAATTCATCGAGCGACAATTTGCGCAGTATCCTGCCGATTCTGGTGACACGGGGATCTTCTTTTATCTTGAAGACGGGACCGGACATTTCATTTAAATGCTTGAGCTCGTTTTTTAACCGGTCGGCGTCGGCCACCATCGTCCGTAGCTTGTACATCTCAAACGGCCGGCCGTTTATGCCGGAGCGAATCTGCTTGAAGAATATCGGCCCTTTCGATTCCAGTCTGATAGCGAGCGCCGCCAACGCCATAACCGGCGCCGAAATAATCATCCCCACCAGACCGCCCACCCGATCCATGACCTCTTTGGCAAAAAGGCGACCGCGGCAGGCCGGACTGCTTTGGTACAACAGCACCGGGGTGCCGTTGAGCGACGACGTATAACAGCGTGAAATGGCTTGATTGTAAATACACGGAAGAATTATCAGGCGCGTCCCGGTGGCTTCGATACGCCGAAAAATCCCCTGACTTCTGACATGGTCTTCCGGCTCCGTAGCCATGATGACATAATCGACGTGGTCTTTAAGTATAATTTGCTCGATTTCATCGCCGCCGCCGATCAAGGGGATATCCCGGTAGCGCCATAAGCCCGCTTTATGAAAGTCGACAAAGCCGATGATGCGCGTATTCAAATCCGGATGCTTTAGTATAATGTCGGCCGCATTCATTCCCCGTTTTCCGGCCCCCACGATTATGGTCGTGCGTTCCGAAGCACTGGCCCGACGAAGATTCTGCGGCCGGATGAAAAACTTGTTGTACACCACCCAAAGTGAATAAAGCGCGCCCTGCAAAATAAAATTTACCGCCAGAAATTTCGCGACGAAGCTGCGATCGGCATAGATATCCAACAAAAATAGAACGGCGCTGACCAGTAAAATAAAGATTATCTCCTTTTTAAGGAACGCTGGAATGTCGATACGCTGATATGAAAGCGGCTTTAATTCCGACGACGGCAGTCTCAACGCCAGGGCCAGACGAAGGGCGGCAAACAATGCCCCCAGCTCGACCCATGTCAAATCGTAATTGGCTTTATGACCGGCAAAACCCGCCGAAAACACGGCCAAAAAAATCAGGGATAGTTTTATAATCCTGTATAGGGTATTCTCTATATGTAAACGCGTGATTTTCAAAGGCCCCTTTCCCATAGTCCTGTCCGTTTTTGACATGACTTGCGGTCCGATCCCGAAACGGCTTTGTATAGTAAAAACCAGGCCTGCCTCGGTCCCGGCACCCGCATAATGTCGTACTTCGACACCTTCATAAAATTCTTTAAACCGCTCATAACGCATTTCCCGGCCGCACCCGACGGCTCTTGGCCTTTAAAGTGATTCTTGCCCTGGCCGTTATCCCCCTTTGTTCGTCAGGCGGCGATATATCTTCGAAAGCCGCCATCAAACGACCGCTGAAATCATCGGCTTCGACCGGAACCATGATATAGTTTTCGAAATGCTCGAAGGCCGCAAGCGATAGCGAAAAGATGCCATGCCGGTAAAGGCGTTTCATGATTACGTCGGGATTTTCGGTTTTTATCAGAATATGTCCCGACGGCGTCATGCGACAGGTCATGTTTTTAGACCGCAACCGGACCGTCAAATAGAGCATGTTCTCATGAATATTGGTGATGCGTTCGTCGATGCGATCCATGTCCGCCAGCACCGCCGCGGCGGCGATATCGGCCAGAATATGCGGGCTGTGACCCAGATGATATCTTTCCAGAAATTTCAGATTATCCGGGTGCGACAGGATAAATCCAAACGGCTGGGCATCCAGTCCATACACGCCGTCGAAGGCACGCACTATGAACAGGTTGTGATACTTGCGTACCAAAGACGTCAATGAGTACTGCCGCATCATCAGCGCGCTCTCGTCGATTATAACCATGGCCCGTCCGGCGTTGTCCAGCAGATACCGCGCTTCGGATTCGTTCAATAGTACACCGCCGGGAAGCGACGGTTGCCCGATATACAACAATCGCGTGAAATCATTAATATGCGTGATCAGACTATCCACGTTGATATCGAACGGGGTCGGGCTGTTGATGCGCCGGATGCGCACCCCGAACGAATCGGCGTGATGGCGAATCCGGCTCATGGTCGGCAGGGCTATCAGTATTTCCACGCCCGGCTCGAGATACGCCCGGCAAACCGCCTCCAGCGCCACGTCGGCTCCGGCGTACGTTTGTATGTAATTTTCCGGCAAACCGCAGAACTCCGATATGGATCGGTACAATTCATTTTCATCGTACACGAAAGACAGAAAGTCGTCCCGTTCGAGGTTTTTCAAAGCTTCGAGAACCTTTTGAGTCGGCGGCCAGGTTGGACGGAAAACGGGCGCTGTCCTTGCAGGATCATTGGAGGATAAAACTCCCGTCCGGGCGGGTGTTTTGGCCGCACCACGGACGCCGTTTCGTCCGAATTCGGTCGGGATCGTCATGATTGCTCCTCGTCCCTTTTGTTCGACCGCTGATACCGATTTCGAATCGACTCCACCATCGGGCCAAAAGTCGCACCGGCGATTTTCTTCAACAGGCTTTCTTTACCTTTTTGGTGAGCCGTGCGCATCGCCGTCATATCTTGCTCGGCGCTGTAAGCTTCATAACGAAGCAGTCGCGGGGATTTTAAAAGCGCCTTTTTAATATCATCAGGATCGGTCGAACTGAATTCTTCCAGTTCGATATAGGCTTTACCGATATCTTCTATGCGATGCGCATCGCTGCCGGACGTGACGGCTATTTCGGGGTGCACCGCCAGAAACCGGCCGGTGTCGATAATATCGTCCGGTTCGGCCCCATACGTAAACGCTTCGACCAGGTCAATGCCGGCGAGCATTTTTTCCAATTCCTGACCGTCATATATTTTTTCATGAAAGCGATGGCTTAGAAATCCGGTGCCGCGATGAAACGGATGCGGCATCATGACCAGCCCACCCTGGGCGTGAATTTCGTCGATAATGTCGAATACGTCCCGGCTGACTATTTCGCCGTGCAAAAACAAGCCTATAACATGCGTCCCCTGCTCGGAGGTGATTTCCATGCCGGGAATAATGGTGATTTTCGATGTTATATTACGGGCTAAGCCGCAGGCCGACATGGTGTCGTGGTCGGTGATGGCGATTGCATCCAGAGCGGCCGTTTCGGCGGCCCTGATGATTTCAGTCACGTCGCTTTGGCTGTCGAACGAATGACCGGTGTGAATATGAAGATCCAGTTTCATTAAATTGCCATCCATAGCCTTTTTGATTCATTCTATGGCAAGACTGATGCCCGAAACGGTCTTTTTGTTTCGCTTCGAAACAATTTTTAAGACATTGTCTAATAATGACTTACCATATAAAAGAACCTGCGGTTGGAAACAGGTTTTAAATCATTGAATAAAAACCGAAAATTTTTCCGTCGATAATGGAAGCTAATTCCAAAACTAAGAGCCGCCCGGCGGGAGTTTGTTACCGGGCGGCTCCATTGGAAGGTGAGAATGGGTTAATCGTTATAGTCGGTCTATTATCAGGACGGACGTCAATACCCCGCCCAGAATTGTCGCTACGGTCGAAGCCGACTTCAACCAGTCACGTTGCTTTTTAATTTCGGTCGGTACGAAAATAACGTCGCCGACGTCCACCTTCTTGCGCAATGTGCCATTATGGGCAAATACCTGCCCATTGGCCTTGATAAGCTTGGTTCCCGATTTCTCGGCTTGACCGGTGAAATTCCCGGCCTGCCGGACATAATAATCGACTGACCGGCCCGGTTCATATTTGATCGTCCCGTTGGACGCTACGGCTCCGATGACCGAAACGCCGCTGGGCATATCCGGCACATATATATAGTCATCCTTTTGGAGGCGGATATCCCCTTCGCGGCCCCCGGTGGCCAGAATTTTTTCCACATCGACAATAATGCGGTTCATCTTATGAGGATCGAACGATCCCGTTTCCAGACGGCGGACATTGCCGGTCGAATCTTCGACCAGCGGTTGCGAGTTGATAATTATTTCCGGAATGTTCTGCCGAATCAGGTCATTTCCTATGGATTTGCGTTGCAGTACCAGTCCGCGAGGAAAAGCCCGCTCGGTAAATCCGCCTGCACGATTCAGCAGTTGGTAAAGCGTTTCTTCGCCGGATAAAAGCGAATAACGCCCGGGGAAGCGAACTTCACCCTCGATATTCACCAGGCGGTGCAAAAACCAGTCGGGGAATTCACGGATAAAGACCCGGTCGTCCTCTTCCAGCCCGATTTGACGCATGTTGTCATCGGTGATGTCGATTACCTGCGTCGTAATGCTCCCCGCCGTATCCGTCCGGGCCAGTTCCACCCGGTATTTATAAGCGTTACGTTTGAGGTTCCCGGCCAGAAAAATCAGGTCATATACCGTCATGCCGTCATACAGCTCATACTGCCCCGGATTTTTGATCTCCCCGTCGATATAAACGTACTTTTTCCACTCGATTTCATCGATGCTGTAAATGTGAAGAGAATCAAGATCTTTTAATGAATAGTCCGCCTGCCCCGATAAAACCTCTTTAAGGTTGAACGGGATAATTTCAATTCGGCGGTCCGGGTACTTGCGGAATATATTGGCCCGCTCCAGATAAACGTTTTCCGGCCGCAGTTCCCCCCGTGCGATAAGAGTCGCCACGGTGGTGGAATCGGTTCTTTCGTATGTGCCCGGGTGTTGTACCATGCCGCCGATTTTGACGACATTGCGATGCACGTCGAACACCGAAAATACGGTCACCCGGTCACCATCGGCCAGACATATATCCGGCGGATTGCCCGCCTGCAATGGATTGAGGTTGACGTCGAGTACGATTTTCTTGTTGTCTTCAGAAATACGGTTCAGCATGATCCGGTCCAGGTAGGCCTCGGCCGTCGTCCCCCCGGCCAGTTCGATTAACTGCGCGACCGTCTCCACGTCGGACAATTCATAAATGGCCGGACGTTTTACCTCGCCGGATATCGTCACCCGCGGACCTGACACCGGCACGAATATGGCATCACCCGAAGCCAGGCGGATATCTCCCTCGGTATTACCCTTCAATAAAAAATCATATATATCGACCGTCTTCTCCAGACGGTTATTGCGAATCAGGCGGATATTGCGCAATGACCCGCGTTCATTCGGACCTCCGGCCAGATACAAAGCATTGAACAGCGTCGTCAGCGAACTGACCGTGTACGCTCCGGGTTTCTTGACTTCCCCGGTCAAATACACGCGAATCGAGCGTATGGCGCCCAACGACACGGATATCTTGAAATCGGTATAAACCTGGGATAATTTCTTTTCAATCTGGGAAGAAAAATCAGCGATGGTCATCCCCCAGGCGGTTGTCGCCCCGACCTTTGGAATGAAAACGTTACCTTGACGGTCAATCGTGAGATTGTATTCCTTCTCGACGCGTCCCCATATATTGATAATAACATTATCGCCGGGACCGAGGATATAATCCGAGGCCGCCGCGACATCAATCGGTCGCGACAGCTCATTGGGCGAATTGAACAGGTCGTATCCGAAAGGGCGAAGTCCCGTCGATATCTTTCGAGAACTTGAATCCGGCATCGGCCCCGATGTCGGCGACCGAAAAGTCATGGACGTGGAATCCGAGGCCACCCCCCGGTATTCTTCTGAACTGAAATATTGCGGACTGCTATAAGTTGCCGTCGGCCTATTCTCTATGCTACTTGACGCCGCACTTTTCAGATAGGCGTTGATCAGGCTGTCGTCCACATTATTATTGCAGAAAGCCGGCCGAAACCAGCTTATCGACACCAGGATTAAAACCAGAAGAATCAGCAACAATATTTTCTTCATCTCAACCTTCCTTGTATATTATCACGTTTCCATTCTCGATTGAGATGTATTTCAAACCCTGTGCCGTCTTGCGCGAAGACTAATCTGCCAGTCTGACAACAAGTTACAAGTAGCCGACGGCCCAGCGATATTGAAAAGCGGAAGAAATTGGCATTTGATGACGGAAAATTTTTCGCAGTCGTTTAATCAGTTTGGGCTTTTAAATTCGTTCAATTTTGTTATTATTAACCCTATGGATAACAAACCTATATACCTGTCAAAAGACGGTCTTCGCAAACTTGAGCAGGATTTGAAAAAACTCAAAACCCAGGACCGCCCGCAAATAATCGCCGAAATCAAACGCGCCCGCGAACTGGGCGATTTGAGTGAGAATGCCGAATACCACGCCGCCAAAGAAGCACAAACCCATATCGAAAGAAAAATCGCCGAACTGGAAGATAAATTAAGCCGGGCCAGAACGCTCGATACGGAAAATATACCGTCGGATAAGGCCTATGTTTTCGCCAAAGTCACTATCAAAGATATCAAGCGTGGCTTTGAGATCGAATATAAGCTGGTTCCGCCAGATGAGGCCGACGTTGACAACGACATGATCTCCACCAAATCACCGGTCGGCGCCGCGTTGCTGGGCAAAGGGGTCGGCGACAAGGTCGAAATAAAAGTCCCGGCAGGAATTCTCGAATACGAAATTCTAAAAATCTCCCGTGACGAATAAAAAAATCCCCCCGATGTATCCGGGGGGACATGAAATTACTTGTGAAGTCTGGGCCTATTCTTCGTAATCGTACACCTCAAGATCTAAATCGTCTTCGTCGTAATCACCTTCGTCAGCATCCTCAAAATAGGCATCGTCATCGTCTTCTATTTCCGACGCCATATTCGCGCATTCCACCGAACAGAAAAATTCACCGTTTTGTTTGATGGGGTTGCCGTCGATGTGCTCGCCGCAAAATTCACAGCGCATCTTTATCCTCCTAAGCCTGATTCCAGCGATGTCTTCCGGGAATCAACCTCTTCATCCCGGTCGGGTGGACATAAGTTTCAAAGACCTGCCAATACGCTTTGAATTAATCTTTCGTCATATATGACGACAAATAAAGCATTCCGGATTATTTTTTTTCAAGATTTTTTTGATGTTTTTTAAAAATATTTTTAGTCGTTTTCACCCGGCCCAAAAGCCCCCTTTTGCCATGTTAAAACGTTGTTTAAACCTCCGGCGGTTGGCCGCCATAATGGGACCACTCTTCTTTCGATGGCCCATAAATCCCCGGAACCGCCAACCCCGCCTGCCGCATTAAAACCGTCATCTGCCCGACATGGTGTATCTCGTGGTCAATCAATATCTTAAGAGTCATTCCCCGCTTCCACATCTCACCATAGAGATTATCCTCAATTTCCATGTCGCTGTCTTGCCAGCCCTTCACCTGTTTGGTAAGCGAGGCCGCCAGGGTTTTATACCCCTTGACAATATCCGCCGCTTTGGCCGGAACCGGCTCGGTGTGCGCTGGCCCCTCCAGTTTCAATCCCAGATGCGAAGGCATCTCCGCTACGGTCGTCACCACATGCCACGCAATCCGTCCCAGGTTACGGTGCCCGGGCGTAATTTCCTGCTTCAGACTGGCATCGGTCAGCGCCTCTAAAACCTTTGCAGTGCGGCCGGAATGGGCCTCCCAAGTCTTAACAAAAGAATCAACCGATGTGAACATCAGATTTCCAAACATTTCAGCATACCTCGATTTTGAAATAGTTTATGACTTTCGTTTCCGACATTATACGAGGTTCCCCCCCCGATGACAATCACTTTTCGAGAGGATAATTGCCAGGAATCGCGGCAGTAATTCATCAAGTGGGTCGATCCCACCCTCGATTTGCCCCCGAATTGCTCAACTCCCGAACCAAAATGGCGATAATTCTGAATGGCAATACGAGGTTCTTTGTCCATGATGGGGGGTGAATATTCTTGACTTTCTATAAAAACACTTTATATTAAAGTGTTGGTTTATCATAATTTTAATTGGGGGATTCATATGTCCAGAAAGGCACTGGGCGTTTATGTCGGCATTGCGTTGTCGATCATGGCGATGCTGCTGATTGACGCCTGCGTTGAAGACCGCCTGTTGTCTCCGGACGGCGGCGATTCTGATGCCGAATATACCGTTTTTTACGGCGGCGCCGAGGCGGCTCCGCCCACCGGTTATTATACCTATGGCATAAGTACAAAAACCGGAGAACCAATCGATACTTTCGTCTTTGAAATGCCGTCGTACAGAAAGGTAATATTTTCCAATGATGGCTCCAATATCATCATGTCCAGATCGTGGCTGAAAATCATCGATTATGAATCAAAAGAAGTGATTGCGGAGAATAATCAATATGCGACGCACTGCGCCCGATTGAATGCCACCGGGGATCTTCTGCTCGTTTCCGACGGGTATCCTTTCGTCGTCTTTTCATATCCCGATCTCACACCCATATTGGTGGAGGACATCACGGTCAGCTACGGCGGCTTTTTGCCGCAGGACAGACACGCCTTCTATATCAAAAATGGCAAGGATTCCTTATATGTCCTGAACTTTACCGACCCGGACAACGTTCTTACATCGCAACATTACATCGGCGGATCGGTTATGGCCGCAGAAGTGACACCCGATGGGGCGAAACTTGTAATCCTGCAGACATTTTATGGTGATCCAAAATCAAACATCAAAGTATATAACACGAACGATTTCGCGCTTGAGGAAGAGCTTGAAATCCCGGACAGATTTTACGGCGGTATGACGATTCATCCCGACGGCAACAGAATATTCCTGCATCAGGCGGCGCCATCCGCCCAGTATATCAGCCTCATTGACGTTTATTCAATCGACGCGAATACGATTTCCGGCTTCATCACGCAGGATGACATTGACTCCCCCCATCAGTTTTATCCGACACAAATCGCTTTTACTCCCGATGGCCGGAATGCCGTAATCTTATCTTTTTATCCGATGTCATCAACATCGACACTTATAATCACGGACGCTCTGTCAAAAGCAATAATCATTCAACTTGATTCACCTCCTGCCGGAGCCGAATGTATAGCAGTGAGACCGGTTGATATTTCAAAATAGGGAGACGGACATGTCACATAGGACTTTGTGGGCGGGCATAGCTATGGTTGTACTTATAGCTGCAAATATATCCGCACAAATCGATGATAATGATTATTATGCGTTTTTTAACAACGAAAAATATATCCTGATTGCAAGCAGTGAATATATTGCCATTAGTATCGCTGAAAACGATTTCCCGGGCGACCTGCAGATGTTAAATGAATTTCCGGAACTGGATCGGGAATACGGTCTGGCCCATATTTTCAGGGATTTATATGTCGCCCGGATCCGTGCCGGAAGCAATGTTGATTACGTAATCGAGAACTTAAGGGACTACCCCGGAATCACCGATGTAAATAACGCATTCCTGAATGATGACGGTCAGGTTTATTACTTGTACCCCAAAATTTTAATTGCCTACAAAACCGATGTAAGTGATGCAATCATTGATTCCATTGAGGCGGCGAATAACCTGATCGTTCTATACAACCCCGGGAGTGCTCGAAATACTTATATATACGGGTCCGAAAACTCCGGCGTCAGACAAATGATGGCGATATCTAACGGTATTTACGAAAATGGACTCGCGTATCATTGTGGCGTGGACTACATTTCGCCAATGACATTAAGTCTGGTGCCGAATGATACGTATTACGAAGACGAGCAGTATTATCTTTGTCCCGACCGGACCGATTTCGAATCGGCATTTGACTACCAGTTGACCGATACAATTATCAATGTCACATTGCTGGATTCCGGGCTTGAACCACACGACGATCTTCCTGCCTCGAGAATCGCTGGCGGTTTTAATTATCATTATGAGGAAAATGATTACAGATTTTACGAGTATGACCTTCCGGATATATGTTATCCCAATCAAGCCCATGATAACGCCCATTATCACGGTATTTCCGTGGCAGGACTGCTGGCCGCAACCATTAATGACACACAATACATTGCCGGCGCGACGAATAATTTATCGATCACCATGCACAAAATTTTCGATTGTGAAGAAAGTGGCAGTGCTGACGGCATGGGCATTATGCGCGCAATTCGGGATGCCGCCGACAACGGCGCGGCGATAATTTCCAACAGCTGGGCCTATACATCCTGTTCGGGTCCAGGCAATTATATCGGGTATTATGTAAATAATGCCATAAATTACGCCCGTGATACAATGAATTGCCTGGTCGTCTTCGCCACCGGCAATTGTTTTGACGAATTACCCTGTGACACCTGCGTCCTCTGGCCATCAGGTAAAGATAATGTTTTCGCGGTCGGGGCATCGGACAGCCATCATGTCGTGACACGATGGGAGTATTCACATTATGATGCCGACGACTCCAAAGTGGATGTCGTGGCACCCGGGCAGCACATAATTACATTAGACCAGATGGGTCCTGGGGTCGGTTATTGGAAATCCAATTCGTCAATCCCCTGCGCTGATGATTATAATATTGCCTGCTTTCTCGACGGCACCTCTTTGGCTGCCCCCCTTGTTTCCGGACTGGCCGCCCGAATCATGGCTCGGCGGCCGGAATTCATCGGCAATCCTGATACCGTCGAATACATCATTAAGAATTCCACCGGCAACGGCTGGCATGATCCGCCATATTATGAAGATACGATTGTTGTCTCCAACGAAATCGGCTATGGCCGGATAAATGCGGCCCGGGCCATGCTTGCGATCAGCCACGGAGATGTTAATAACGATGTAAATATAAATCTGCTCGATATTAGTTTTCTGATATCATATATTTATGAGGATGGGCCTGAACCATTTCCAAATCTGAGACTTGGTGATGCTAATTGCAGTGGGACAATTAATCTATTGGATATAACTTACCTGATTTCATATTTGTACGATTCGCCGCCCGGACCGCCACCGCCAACATGCTTCAAATATTAGGTGCTGCGCGGAAATGCCTAGGGTAAATTGAATTCGCGTCGCGGTTTGGAGACGTCACTACTCTCGGAACACGACTTTCGGATAATCGCGGGCGGCACCGTAAAGCGACATGGCATCGTCCGGCGCCAGTCGAATATGAAGTGTCTTCCGCCCCGATATAAACATCATCAGACGACGATAGTAATCGTTGACTATCTGCAAATGAAATTTTTTATTGGGCACAATTTCGGTCTCGAAATGCAGGCAGGGACCGTCGTTTATCACGATCGCAAAACGTGTCGGAAGATATCTCTGGATTTGCTCTTCGCCCAGATGGGTTTCTTCACAAATTATCTCCAGTTCGGCTTCGGGCACAGTGGCCGCCCCGGACAGAAGACTGACAATTTCAATAGTCGCCCCGGTCGTGTCGCGTTCGTTTAGATCATCCGCCAATCGGGTCGTGACGGCGCTGTCTTCGTCCATCGCGAAGGCATACTCCCGGAGAACCGTCCCGCTCTGCTTGAGCGTCATCACCCGTTCAAAAAAGTCAACCACCAGATAAATCTTGCCCTCTTTTTTCAGAACGCCTTCGACTTTATCGGCGCTGGACTGCGACTTGGCCGCCCACGATATCACGGCGATAATGACCATGGCGACAACCAGCCCGAATCGTTTATATATGGCCAGATCAGTACACATAGATGAACATCCCGATTCGAGTCCGATAGTACAGCTTCTTCAAATCGTCGTCGCCCAGCCGGACACAGCCGTGGGTTACCGACCGCCCCAGCATCCGGTAATAAATCGTCCCGTGGATATAATACCCGTCGCCGAAGCCGATGGCATAATCGCCCATCATATTGTTGTCGAGCCGGTCCGACTCCGAACGGGGAATCGGCTCGCCTTCTTCGACAAAAGCCCAGTCCGGTTTTCTCCACCAGGGATTTTCGAGCATGCTGTGGACGGCAAAAACCCCGGTCGGCGTATCGAACCGCCAGCGCCGCCCGGTCGCAGTGTCAACCAGCTCCCCCCCCGACCCGACCGAACAGACCGCTTCGAGCAGCACCGTATCGGCCGTGCGCAAATACAACCGGTTGCAATAGCGGTCGATCACGATATACGGTCCATAGGGACGCCCGACCGGCGGGCGATATTTTTGTCGTTCCACCGGAGCTCCCGGCGCCGGTTGCACCTGCATCGTCCCACCCTCGTAAAATGCCCCCCAACTTTCGTTTATGCCGGCCAGCCAGACACCAAAACGGCGCCCGCTGCCCAGAAGGGACAGGGCCGCGATAATTATCACGAAGCTTATAAAATAAACAATTCTCAAAGCGGTTCCTTCAAATGACGAACAATCGTGACCGGCGTTCCCATGCCCGCCAGGCGCATTATTTTATCCATCTCTTTATCGGTGACGGCGACACACCCGTCGGTCCAGTCTTTCCCGGTGCCACCGTGCCCGTGGATTTCGATCAAGCCTCCGATTTTGGCTCCCGCCGGAATGGCTCCGGATTTAAGATTTTCCGAAAAACGCTTTTTATCCTCATCGTTGGGATAATTGAGCAACAGGGCCCGATAAAATTTACTGCCATTGTTGACCTTCACGACCCGGTATTTACCTTCGGGAGTGGCCCCGTCGCCGGCCATACGTTTCTGCTGACCGGAATTATATCCCAGTTCGCAGACATAAGATTCGATCTTTTTGCCGGCCTTGAAAATGTACAGCCGATGCGCGCTTTTGTCAACAACGATGGCTACCCCGCCGCTTTTTTGGGAATCGGCAATGGTCTGATCAACCCAGCCTTGCCAGGTATCCTGATTGCTCTGTCGTGTGGAGACCAGTTCCTTGCGCCTTTGTTCAAGTCGTGTAAAAACCGAACCGGCTACCTCGATACTCCGTGCGGCTTCACTATATAACCCCCGGTCAACCAGCTCACGGGCATTCTCGATTTTAAAAGCCGCCGAACGGTACAATATCTCATCGTCGGTACGAGACAGCGATTCGTCGAGAATTTTACGCCATGCCGTCAGACTGTCCTCGTAACGGTCGACCTCGGCCCGGGTTCGCGCCGCCAGCGAAACTCGCTGATTCCCGGTTTTTTCCATGGCCATTTCGGCCAGACGGGTAGCTTCTTTTAAAAGAGAATCGGCCTCATTAAAAGAACCAAACGGCCACCAGTCCCGGCTGACCGAGTCCAGGGCACGACGCCCGCGGTCAAGGTGGGCCACCGCTTCTTTATACTGTGTCCCGGCAAGTTTGGCGGCGCCGGAGGATTCGGCCGCAGACACTGCCTTCATGGCCTTTTTGAGGTTGTCGAAGGGCGGTTGACGGTACTCACGGTAGCCAATGAAAAAAGCGGCGACTCCTGCGACGACAACCGTCAAAAGCAACAACCAAACCCGGCGACGGCGGTTTTTCATATTAACCTGCAATATATCATCGAGTGTCGGGCAAAAAGAAAAGGGGCCGTACTTGACGGTCCCTTTTTATTTTTGTCCCCAAACCATCGCGTTATGGGGTAACCTTGGTAACGGCGGCGCCGATATCGTTTTTAACTCTCGTTATCTGCGATTTGACGGCCTGCAGTTTGTCCCGGGCAACCAGGTAGTTGCCGGCCTGATAATCAGTGGTGGCGGCGGTCAACGCGGTCGCGGCGGCGTCAAGATCGGTTTGCATAACTTTGATGTCCAGACGCGTCCCTTTGCCTTTGGGCGCCTTGGCTAATGCAGTTTTGGCCTCAACCATAAGAGCATCGATTTCCACAATCAGGGTGCTGTCCAAAAGACGCATGTTTTCTTTCTCGACGGCCGCTTCGCTGGCCGCTTTCGCCGCCAGTTGCTGGGCCGCGGCAATCGTCGCCTTGGCCTGATCATAATCGCGCAACATGGAAAAACGTCCGTCCTGCTTCTGGATTTCGACCGAAGCCGCGTTCAAGGAATCCATTGCCTCTTTATAGACGGCCGGAGCATACAACTCGGCTTCCGCCTGTTGAGCGGTCTCCAGGGCTTTTTTGCCTGCGTCAAACTCGGTGACCGGAGCCTCGCTGCACCCGACCATGAGCACCACTACGGCGAATACCGCCACACCCGACAGTAAACGCTTACACATGATTTTTTCCTTCTGGCCGACATCCTTTCGGGATTACGTATAAAAAAAAGACACACGCATGATCGGCCTGACACGCGTACGCCTTGTTCATTGTTGTCGGAACGGCGTCGTCCCGACCGTATTTACAACCAAACTCTTGTTTGACTGTTTTATTTATTTTATATCCGGGCAACCAACCGCCCGGCCTAAAATTCCTTTTATGGCTCCTCAACAAAACGGTGTATCAATCTATTTGTAGCAGAGTCTTTTGTCAAGATAATATTGAAATCATTTGCGCCAACCTATCCCTATGCCTATCGGTCAGTTACAAGCAATCGCGAATTCGACGAGCGCCCGCTTGACGCCAAATATACTTCTATCGACGCCGGGATTGGCTATTTGACCAGATCGAATATATCGACAATACGAATCGGTTCGACATTATAAAAACCTTGCCCGTACTTGCACCCGGCCTGCTGACCGAAGGCGCGGGCCATAGTCTCCAGAGACCAGATATAATCGCGCGATTTTTCCGGATTCAGAAATTGCGATTCATGGCATTTTAGCGCCTCAAGCCATTGCTCAAAGTGCTCCGTTATATCGACGACAAAATTAGGGGCCAGGCCGGGCGGCAGGAAATAATGAAAAATCTGTTTGACCCGATGCGGCTCCCCTTCAATCGGCATTTTTTTGAGTGTCGCAAAATTGGCGGCGTTTATCGTAATCTGCCCGGCCGCTACATGGTCGGGATGAGACTGGCGTTTGCCATGACCGATATGAGGATATGGCGTCAGGATTATTTCGGGACGGTATTTGCGAATAAGCGTCGCCAGTTCGATACGGCGGTCGTTGGTGTCAAACAGCCCGCAATCACCCCAGTCAAACGTTTCGATCAGGTCAGAACCCATAACCCGGGCCGCCCGGGTGGCTTCGGCGGCGCGAATTTCAACCGTCCCCCCGGTACCCATCTCACCTTTTGTAAGGTAAACGATCCCGGTTTTATAGCCCCGACGATTCAAATCAATCAAGACCCCGCCGGTCCCGACTTCGACATCGTCGGGATGCGCTCCGATTGAAATCAAGTCATATTTCGGGTTCGCCATTATTCCTCACAAATAAAAGAGCCGGAGTAGCCTTAAACTCCCCCGGCCCGAATTTGTTCCCTGTCTTTATCCCTATTGCGGAATCACGAATTTGTCACTATGGTATTTAAGAATATGCGGCAGAATATCCCAGACATATATGTTGGCATCGGAATCATAACCGGGCAGACCGTTGTATGAAAGTGTATCAAACGACGGCGTCCCGGGGATTTTGCCGTACGTATTCCTCAGCAGGTCGCGGAAATCCTTTGTCTGTTCGTTGAAACTGTACCCGTCCCAACCGTTGGAATGCATCAAAAAGATATTCAGGCTGTCCAGCGCTCCGCTGTAATCGGCCAGAATAGTGGGAATATTGTTTTCCCGCCAAAGGCTCCATGGCACCGCGCTTACTTCACCGTCCGGGCCGAACGGCAGGTGGACCGAGGCATTGGCCGATAAAGCAAAACTATTAAACCAGGTCGCTGGGTCATTGATGACACCGTCGGCAATTACCGTTTCGATATATCCGGTATCATGAGGCGAAAACGCCGATGCCGCCGCAAAGAACATCGACTGCAATGGCTTGGCATTATCAATATCCATGGCGGCATAATTGGCCGCGCCGACCTCGGTCATGAGATCATGGAATAACGGAATAAAACCTCCCGTGCCGGCCGCACCGTCGAAATCCAGCGGGGCCGATACGGCCGAGACCGAACTGAAATTCTCGCTGTAGCGCAACGCGACTCTCATGGCCCCGTAGCCGCCCATGCCGATACCCGAAACGGCCCGCGTGCTTCGATAGCCATGAATGTTGCCCTCTTCTTCATAATCCCGGAGTATGCCGATAAAATAGTCCAGCATGGTGCCGGCCGAATCGGTCCATCTCTTGGGATTGTTGATATTCCCGATGGTTTCGGCATATTTGCCGCCCGCCCAGTTATCGCCATAGAAGCACCCGCCAAAATCGGTGGCACCGCTGATGCAAACTATTATCATCGGTTTAATCTCGCCGGTGGCGATCATCTTATCGGCAAGGTCTTTGAGCCCATGATTGAAATAGAAGTATTCATCACCCCGGAACGGTGTCAGCATCAGAAGCATGGGGTAAAACCTCTGCGGAGATTCGGTGTCGCTATAGCCATAGGGAACATATATCTGGAAATAAATGGAATTTTGACCGAACATCTGATAATCCAGATGACGAACAAAGTGCTGATTGACCGCATTGAAGACAACTCCGCCCGGATAATAAGGCAGAGACTCCACGGGGTTTCCCCTGTCGGAACAACTTAATAGGGCCGCGGCGGCAATCAATCCTGTGATCAATATCGCGAATATGATTTTTTTCATCAGGTCCTCCTAAAACCGGTAAGTAAAGCCTAAAACGGTTTGGAATGTATTGGCTTCATACAAGCCCGGGAAGTTGTCGATCAAATCATCGCCGTTGACTTCATCCAGTTCTCCGACCGTGAGATCCGGGTGATGAGTATACGTTCCGGCGATTTCGACACGCCAGACTTCAATATCGAATGACAAACCGGCGCTGAACGTAATCTTGTTACCCAGGTCGACGAAGTGAGGTGTCAGCGTCATTTCGGAAATCGGCGACTGGTCATAAGCGAAACCAACACGCGCCTGGGTATAACCGTTAACCTGATAATTGGCTCCGGCCATGAATTTCATGGCGTCATCCCATTTCACCGGATAAGAAATATCACGGCGCATCAAAGAATCATTCAAATAGGTGAAATTGGCAAACCGGAAATCGTCGTAAACGCCGGAATAATTCGAGCTCTTGAATTCAAAACCTTTGAACTGGGACCAGAGCACATATTCGAAATCCGCCGCCAGAAGAAGCCTTTCATTGAACTGATAAGATATCCCGCCGCCGAACACGGCCGGGACATCAACGTCGGCCTTGAAATCATACATATTGGTGAAATTCTCGCCCGCGAAGAAATGGTATTGCTCCGTGACTTCCGTCCAGAGCGTATTATTGGATAAAAGCGAGGCATTGTCACCCATGAAAAAGACCGAAGTCCCGCTGCCATCAACCGTGATGGTGCTTTTGCCGCTGTAGGTCAGACCGACCTTGGTCTTTTCATTTATGGCATACATCAGTCCGAGACGATAGCAGAAACCATAACCGTTCCCGTCATTCTCATACCATTGCGGCACCCTTTCATAGGGGCGTTCCACGTAGGACCCGAAGTCGGGATTATCCAGAAGCGGGTTTCGCCGCAGGACGAGATTGGAAAATTTCAAATCGACCCGCCGCAAACCGATTCCCAGTCCAACCGAAAGTTTATCGTCATCCAGAAAGGTTCGGGCGGCGGTTAGTTGCGCATCGACGACGTCGAAGTTGTTGTAAAACTGTCTTGGTCCGATATCCCGCATGCCGTACATCTCGATATCATGGAAACCGAATACGGTCGTCCAGTCGAGGTTCTGGTCGAATGATTGAATTATCGAGAAGCCGAAAACCATTTCGTCGTTCGCGACCGGCAGTCGGATCAAAGCGGCCACTTGAGGAACGTTATGAATGGCATGGCTATTGGGCAGACGGATATCGTTATAATATCCCGAAGCGAACTGGCCGCCCCATTTGAATTCGGGCGTCACATAATAACGATTATGAAATAGCGCGAGATTGCCCGACAGCATGTTATCCTGAATCCAGCCATAGCCCGCCGGATTATAATAAGCCGCCGACCAGTCGTCCGCCACGGCCCGAAAAGCACCGCCCATACCCTGGGCTTTAACACCGATTCCATCAAATGTAAAGCCGCCGCTATGGGCGCTCGACAAGGCCAACAACAGAATTAAAAATGATGCGGCCGCGTACCTCTTATGACCCATTCTCTTCTCCATTTATTCTTAAGACTAAAAATTTACCCTTTATCCCTCGCCCAATCATGTCGAGATACGGGCGAATTAACCCTTCGTCTCAATCCCGCAAACCCATGCAAAGGTTTGTCATATAAAGCTGAAAAACTACAACAAGGTCGCTCATTTGTCAAGTCCTGTGGCGAAAAATCGCCAATTATACGTGGAAACATCGATTCCCCTGTCCACCGATGTTTAGGACGAATGAAATATTTGTTTTGGTCAATGAAATCGGCGATTTATCGAAAAGCCTGCCGAATGGCGGCATTGTATCCAACGCGAGCCGGATAAAATCCGGCTTCGGCCGATTTTCTGGCGTGAAAATCGGCCAGGGCACCCGTTGTCACAAGCGACAAATAATAATGAACCGCTCCGTTATTTTCCAGCAGAGCCAGGCATTTATAAAAATTATCCCGCGATGATTCATAATTCTTCAATATATAATCCTGAAAACCTTTGACGGCGTATGGCAATGCCCGACCGAATTGCCCGACACGGCATGCCTCGGAGATTATTCCCGGTTCGTTCAAATTCTGGAACTGAAAATACATATGCGGAAAATCGACCAGAGTATAATCTCCACGCTCAAGACCCTCGGCGATAAACGCCAGATAATCGGCGATCGGGCCGGGTCGTCCACCATGCAAGCCAACTTCCGATACAATTCTACGATTCAAAGGGTCAAAGTGCCCCGATGAAACCCAGCTCGAATAACCGCACATGATCGAATTATCATCGGCGACATCGACCGCGCCGCATAAATGGCTGATTTCATGAACCAAAAGTTGTCCGATTTGCATCGCCCGGAAAGAATTATAATCCTCACCCGGCATTTCCAGAGCCGTGACGACTGCGAGACGGTAACCGACATCGGCCAGCCCGACCTGAATCCGGTCGCGGCTGATAAACACCTTGTCCGGGTCGGTTATGCGATAAATAATTACCCGCATCGGCCCGTTTTTCGACGATAGAATATTCCGGCCCTCCCGGAAAACATCTTCGAGCCTATCCAATGGCCCCGGCGTCAAGCCGATTTTACTTTTATTTAGGATTTTAAGCTCTAAGCCGAAGTCCCGATGGAAAATCCGCGAGGCATAATCAAAGGCCAGCTCCAGATCGGAATCGAATTCTTCGGCGTAAATTTCGACCTCAAGCGCCTTGGCGGCCGGTTCGTTTTGATAATGACACAATGGCAATTCGGACATCATTTGTTCGATCTGGCGCATGAAAACAAAATTAGGCAACTCCCTCGGCTGTCGCTCGATATTGACACCATCGAAAAATAACCACCTCTTGAGACTGGACATAGTGACCGGCTTTCCTGAATAAATCAAGCCGCCACCGCATAAATCTCGAATTGTCAGCCGCAAATGGGAAGATATTTCGAAATCCGGAAACGGCCATTGAAGACAATCGTCCAAAAGGGGGGTACCGAAGCGGCGGCAGGTGATTTTGCCGCCTATTTCGGCGCTATATTTGAACCCCGCGTTATTCAATTCCCGGTCACTTTCGGGCAAAGTCGACAGGGTATCGGAATCAACAATCTCCGCCTCCCACCCCTTTTTCCAAAAATAATATTCGAGGTGAGATATAAGACATTGCCGAAGACCGGACACCAAAGAGCGGTCGGTTTCGCCGGTAATTGACAGGTTCAGCGTCACGGCCATTCGTCCCGGCGCCAGATCTGCCGAAGGCGCCGCAAAAGCGGTCGCTGTTAAAATTACGGCCGTCAAGACGACTGCAAAACAGTTAAATTTAAAGGCAAACATGTTCTTTATACGGTATAATTGGGCAAAAGTGCTTGAAAATCAAGAACCGACCGGCTATAATTGAATCTAATGTTAAGGAATATCACATTTATAATACTTATGTTGCCGGCCCTCCTGTCAGTGGGCTGTGGCAAAAACAAAGACATTGAAGCCCTAAAACAGGACGGCCAGGCCGCTCTGGCCCAGGGCAAAAGTGAGCTGGCCATCAATATTTTCCGGCAAGCATATAAAGAAATGCCCTCGGACCGAGATATTATCGTCGGACTGGCTTCCGCTTATAAGAAAGCCTTGATTACGGACTCCGCCTATTTCTATTATAAAAGGGCCAAATTGCTTTATAATAATGACCGCGAGGTCAACCGGGAATTACTGCGAATGGCCCCGGCCTACAAGGATTATGACATTGCTTTTAAAGCCATCGCCGCCCTGATCAACACCGGTGACAACGAAAAATTGTACTGGCCGCAACTGGCCGAGCTGTATTACATGGACAAGCAATACTATAAGGCGGCTTCCTATTATAAATTGCTGATCGAAGACGATTCAAGTAATGCCTATTACTATCTGTCATTGGCGGGCGTCCTCTCGCTGGGACAAACACCGGCCGAATCCAACAAGGTATTGTTTGCCGCGGTCGAGAAATTCGGCCCGCGACCGGAATTTTATACCAATATCGCGGTGAATTACACCAATCTGGCCATGTTCAAAGAAGCGGAAAAGTATTTTCGCTTGAGCCTGGAATTGAGTAGCGATAATATTCCCACCTGGGTAAACCTGGCCAACGTGCTGACGACTATGGATGATCGCAAAAAAAAGCTGGAAGCGCTGGAAATTTATAAAACATACAAGGACCAGACTCCGGCCTTTTACAAACTGGATTCGATTATTACAGCGCTCCAGAGCGAACTGGGTGTGGAATAGCCTTCAATGATTTGTCGGATCCGCGCGACATTTATATGATGAACAACGGGTTAACCGATAGAAAAGTCCTGGTGACGGGCGCCGATGGGTTTATCGGCTCTCATTTGACCGAGTTTCTATATTCATCAGGGGCCGCAGTCAAAGCACTGTCATATTATAACTCTTTCAACTTCCGGGGCTGGCTTGAGGATATCGAGATTAAAGACAGAATAGAAATCGTCGCCGGGGATATCCGCGATGCCGCCTTCTGTCGGGCACTTTTAAAAGACATTGATATCGTCTTCCATCTGGCGGCCCTTATCGCTGTCCCCTATTCCTACACCGCGCCGTCAAGCTATATCGATACCAATGTCAAAGGAACGTTGAATCTATGTCAGGCGGCGCTGGATAACGGTGTTAAAAGATTCATTCATTTATCGACAAGCGAGGTCTATGGCACAGCGGTCCGCGTTCCCATCGATGAGAATCACCCCCTCCAGCCGCAATCACCGTACAGTGCCTCCAAAATCGGCGGCGATGCCGTCGCCAAAAGTTTTTATCATGCCTTTAACCTGCCGGTCGTCATCGCCCGACCGTTTAACACCTACGGTCCCCGGCAGTCGGCCCGGGCCATAATTCCAACCATCATCACGCAGATAGCTGCGGGACAAAAACAGGTCAGACTGGGCAATCTCGCCCCTACCCGCGATTTTACTTTTGCTACCGACGTATGCCGGGGTCTGGCGGCGTTAGCCGGATGCGACCGCGCGGTCGGAGAAACGGTCAACATCGGCTCCGGCGCGGAAATTTCCATCGGCGAGCTGTTTGAAAAAATAAAAAGCATCATGCGCGGTTCCGCCGAGTGCATGACCGATAGGACAAGAATCCGGCCGGAAAAATCGGAGGTCTATCGCCTGCTATGCGACAGCTCCAAAATGAAAAAACTGACCGGTTTTGCCCCCGAAATTGATATCGACCGGGGCCTGTCGCTGACCGTGGAATGGTTTTCCAAAAAGGAAAACCTCGCCCGTTATAAAGGGGACATTTATAATGTCTAAACGGGCCATAATTCTGGCAGGAGGCGCCGGCAGCCGCCTGCGGCCTTATACCGTGACCCTGCCCAAACCGCTCATGCCGGTCGGGGATCTGCCCATTCTGGAAATTGTCATCCGACAACTATCATCTTTCGGATTCGAACGAATAACCATGGCGGTGGGACATCAGGCCGGGATCATCCGGGCTTTTTGCAATGACGGACAAGAATGGAATGTCAGAATTGATTATTCCGAAGAAAAAGGCCCGCTGGGAACGATGGGCCCGCTTAAACTAATCTCCGACCTGCCGGACAATTTCCTGATTATGAACGGCGATGTTCTGACCGACCTCGACTTCGAGAAATTTTTTAAACTTCATGTTGATTCGAAAAATCTGTTTACCATCGCTTCATATAAAAGACGCCAGATTACTGATTTCGGAGTCCTTCAGGTTTCAGGCGACGGTTTGTTAACCGGTTTTGCCGAAAAGCCGGCCGTTGAACACAACGTCAGCATGGGCATCTATATGGCGTCGAAAGAAATTTTGAATTATATCCCGGAAAATCAACCCTTCGGTTTCGATCAGCTGGTTTTAAAGCTCATCGAAGAACGTCGCCCCCCCGGCATCATGGCACATCACGGCCACTGGCTCGACATCGGGCGCTTCGAAGATTATCAGGCCGCCATTGAAGAATTCGACCGCAACCGACACCGCTATCTGAAAGGCCGGTAAATGGACTGGAAAATTACTCTGGCCGAACCCGACCTCGACGACAGTGATGCCCAAGCCGTCGCCGATGTCGTACGAAGCGGCTGGCTGACCATGGGGCCTCGCGTGGCCGAATTCGAACGACTCTGGTGCGATTTGACAAAAGCCTCATACGCTCGCGCGGTTTCCAGCGGAACAGCGGCTCTTCATCTGGCTTTTCTGGCGCTGGGACTGGGCCCCGGCGATGAAGTCATCTGCCCGGCGCTGTCCTATGTGGCCACCGCCAACGCCGCCCGCTATGTCGGCGCCAGAGTCGTCTTCGCCGACGCCGTCTCGGCCCGTGACCTGACGGTTGACCCCGATGATATAAAAATTAAAATTACGCCGAAAACCCGGGCCATTATAGTTATGCACTTCGGTGGCTTTATGTGCCACATGGACCGCATTATGGAATTGGCGCACACCCGAAATTTATTCGTCATTGAGGATGCCGCGCACGCGCCTCTGGCCGTCTGGAATGATAAGGCCGGCGGGGTAAAAATGGCCGGAGCCATCGGCGACTGCGGAGCCTTCAGCTTTTACGGCAATAAAAACATGACCACCGGCGAAGGCGGCATGGTAACCACCCATTCCGAAGAGCTCGCCGAACGAGTGAAGCTCCTTCGCTCGCACGGCATGACCAGCACCACCTATGACCGACATCGCGGCCAAAAGTCATCTTATGATGTCGTCACCACCGGCTATAATTATCGCATGGATGACATCCGGGCGGCTCTGGGAATAAACCAGTTGAAAAAACTCACTTTTAATACACAGAAAAGACGGCAGATTACGGCCTGGTACCGCGAAATGCTCGCCGACAATGAAAACATTATTATCCCTTTCGCCGACCGGGACTTGAACCTTTCGGCCTGCCACCTGATGGTCATCATATCGAAAAACGGTCCGGATATAATCAGGCAAAAGTTGACCGATAACGGTATTCAGACCAGCCAGCATTATACTTTTATCCCGGATTTCAAGGATTTTGGCGGGGCGTCTTTTTCGCCGAGGGACAAATTAATCGCTAATTCATTGACTTTGCCTCTCCACCCCAAAATGACCCGGGAACAGGTTATCTTCATAACAAATATAATTAACGAGGCTTAGTAGAAAGGGCGTGCCGGATGGCATTCAGGGATTTATATTGTCGCCGGCAGGAAAAGTTATAAATTACTACCGATATCGATAGAAAGATTATTGAGGAATAAATATGTCGAAAAATTTTGCCCTGACCGGCGCTTCGGGATATGTCGCCCCGAGACATCTGAAAGCTATTCGCGATTCCGGCAATACCCTGGTGGCGGCGGTTGACCCCCACGATTCGGTCGGAATTCTGGACAGCTATTTTCGCGAGGTTCGTTTTTTCACGGAATTCGAGCGCTTCGACCGCCATGTCGAAAAACTCCGCCGTCAAAACGCCGACAAGCGCGTGCATTATGTCAGCATCTGCTCACCCAATTATTTGCACGACGCCCATTGCCGTTTTGCCCTGCGCGTCGGAGCCGACGCCATCTGCGAAAAACCACTGGTTTTAAACCCCTGGAATATCGACGCCTTAAGGGAACTCGAAGAGGAAAGCGGTCATCGCATTTTTACTATTTTACAGCTTCGCGTCCACCCGTCGATGATTGAACTACGGCGCAAATTGCGCGAGCAGCCAAGTAACACCCGTAAAGACGTGCGGCTGACATACATCACGTCGCGCGGACTCTGGTATCTGGTCTCCTGGAAAGGCCAGGTGGAGCGTTCCGGCGGGCTGGCCACCAATATCGGCATTCACTTTTTCGATATTATGATGTGGTTGTTCGGCGACGTTAAACACAGCGAAGTGCACTATGCCTCGCCCACCAAAACCGGAGGATTTATCGAACTCAACAATGCCCGCGTCCAGTGGTATCTATCCATCGATGCCGATGACCTTCCCCCGGACGTGAAAGAAAAAGGCCAGGCGACATATCGTTCGATAACCATGGATGGCGAGGAAATCGAATTTTCCGGCGGCTTCACCGATTTACACACGGTCGTCTATAAGGAGACGCTGGCCGGAAACGGTTTCGGCCTTGAAGACGCCCGACCGTCGATTGAGCTGGTCCACGGCATCCGTAACGCCGCCGCCACCGGAGCCAAAGAACACTCGCACCCGCAAATCAGCCGCCTGTAATAAACGGCGCCGAATTTGGAGGACCGGCATCAATTCGATTGTCCATTTGGTCTTAAAGGGGTGTTAAAATAACGCTGGCTTACTTATAAAATCCGTCCTTGGAATAATTTTCCGTTTTATTCACTTAATTTTTCCACAAATGCCGAATATACGATACATTGATTTGAATTAAATAATCCCCTAACCCATTATTTTACAATATATTACTTATCCAGCCCTGATACCTGTTATTACGGCACGACCTTTGATTCAAAATACTGGAAAAATGGGAATTTTTAATGGAAGTAATCGCCTGATTTGGGGATTTTGTAATGATCCTTGTTTTGGACCAAGAAGAACAACTTTAATCCTTGACCAAACGCTATGATAAAGGACTATCTTCAAAAGCGGCTTGCCAAAGGGAGTTTTGGCCATAATGTCGTGACACTCATGTCCGGAACGGGATTGGCACAGACTATTGGAATCGCCGCCACCCCGATTCTTACAAGATTATTTGCCCCTGGGGAATTTGGAGTGGTGGCCCTCTATGTTTCTGTCGTCGCAATATTAACCGTGGTCATTTGCGGTCGCTATGAAATAGCCATTGTCCTTCCCGACAAAGAAGAAGACGCATATAATTTGGTCGGGCTCTCTTTCCTGATTACAATCGTTTCAACCATTGCCATATCGATAACGGTGCTTTTTTCAGGTAATAAGATCGCCGCGCTATTAAATATGCCGGAAATCGCCCCGTACCTCTGGTACCTCCCTCTTTCAGTTATTGCCACCGGCAGTTATCAGACTCTTAATTACTGGTCAACACGAAAGAAACAATTTAATCATATTGCTGCCGCCCTGGTCAGCCAGTCAGTTTTGACTCAAGCGACTCAAATCGGGGCGGGTATTATATATTCCGGCAGTCCCGCCGGACTTATATGGGGCCGCGTTGCGGGACAATTTGCGGCCATGTATTATATATTTGGGAAATTTATCAAAGACGATTTCAAATCTTTCCTGAAAAGTGTCAAATTTGCCCAAATCCGTCGACTTGCACGCACATATTCCAAATTCCCAAAGTACCTCATGCTTTCGCATTCGATGAATGCCGTTGCACCGCAGTTGCCGGTGTTCTTCATTGCCGGTTCGTCGTCAACTTTGCTGGGTTTGTTCGGACTTGCCAATCGACTTATGGCTATGCCTTTGATGCTCATTTCATCATCCTTTTCCCAGGTCTTTTACTCCGAAGCGGCCAGAGAGCTTGATAATAGCGGCGTATGCCAGGTAGTCTACAAAAAAACATTAAAGAGATTAACGTTATTGTCCCTTACTATCTTTATACCGGTTTTTCTAATAAATGATAATATATACATGCTTTTACTCGGGACCGAGTGGATGGGTTTTGCCGCGATCGCTAAAGGCTTAATCCCGATGTTTATGATCAGGTTCATCGTAAATCCCTTGAGCACTATTTTTATGGTCACGCGCAGAACTGACTTGGACCTTTATTTTCAGGTGATTTTTGTCACATTATCCCTTGCCTCTCTCTGGCTGGGCAGAATTTTGGGAGGCGGCATAAATTACGTTTATTGTTATTCCACGGGGATGTCACTGGGGTATTTATTGAATCTGACGATTACATACAATTTAGCCCGAACAGGTTACAGGAAGAATGATGAGAATTTTGAAAGAATGGCTGAAAATCCCGCTTTATCTGGTCAGATCCAGAAAAGTTCGTAATACGGCGGCGCCGATTTCATTACGAACACTTTTCCTGCAAAAAATCGTCGGGATAAATTCGGAAGCCTACTGGCCGACACATTTCACGAGTGTTGTATCCGATCCTCAGAATATTTTGATCGGGGTGGGCACGGCGCCGGGATTGTCCCCCGGATGCTATATCCAGGGAAAGGGCAAGGTCGTTATCGGTGATTACACCATAATTGCACCAAACGTCGGAATCATCAGCGCCAATCATTCCGTCAATGACCATCGGTACCATGTCAATGGCAAGATCGAAATTGGAAAATATTGCTGGTTGGGAATGAATGCGGTAATTTTGCCAAATGTCATTCTTGGAGACCACACAATTGTCGCGGCCAATAGCGTCGTTACGAAGTCATTCCCGGACGGCTATTCCGTCCTCGCGGGGTCCCCCGCCAGGATAATTAAAGCCCTGAATCGTGAAGATATGATCGATTTCGAAAACGAAAATAAATTCATTGGCTATATCCCCATGGAAAAGTTCGAGCGCTTCCGGAAAAGGGACCTCAATGTCTAAGCTGAAAATCGTTTTCATTGGACAGGAACATGAAATGTCGCACCGGCTCCTGCAACATGCCCTTGATTATCATTCCGTTGTGGGGATAGTGACATCGTCCTTGAGAAAAAAGGCAAGGAAAGCCGAACCCCGTAAATTGGCAACGCTTCTCACGCGGTTAATACGCCCCGGCCGGAAAACATTCCTGCAAATCGGCCGCGAGCGCAATATTCCATATCTGTATTTGACCGGACGAAAACACGACGATCTGCTTTCGCTTTTAAAACGGGTCAGACCGGATTTGATGTGCGTCGTGTCGATGTCGCAGATTTTGAAACCGGAAGCCTTCTCGTTCCCTCCCCTCGGCACAATAAACGTCCACCCATCTTACCTGCCCGATTATAGAGGCCCCAATCCCTGGTTTTGGCAGTACTATAATTTCGAAAAGGAAGGCGGAGTAACCATACACTATATTGATGAACACGCGGATACCGGCGATATTATCGCCAGAAAAAAATATTCTATAGAGCCGGGAGAATCATTCTCATCGGTTTATGCCAAAGCGACCGAACTTGCTCACGAAATGTTCGTGGATACTCTTAAGAATATCCTGACTGGTGATGTCGTCAGAATTCAACAGGCGGATCTTCCCTGCCCCCATATCGCGGACTTTGTCAAATCCGATGTTAACTATATCAAATGGAATGAATGGTCTATTGAAAGATGCTGGCACGTTCTTCGCGGAACCACGAGCTGGACTTCCGAAATCGAGCCCCCGCAGGGCTGGAAAGCCGGACTCGGATGGAAAATTGGTGAATTTATAAAAGTGGAAAACGACGATATGCCTGGTACTGTCTGCAAGGATGCCGAAGGCTGGTACGTCGCTCATCGAGATGGTAAGATTCGTCTGTATGTGAATTTTGATTTAAAATCAATATTTAAAATGATTGCATGCAATTAATTGAATATGATTGAAACAACCCCCATAAATACGGCACATCCAGTCAATAATGTGTTCCAGAACGACTGGTATCTGGATGCCGTCGTTCCGAATAATTGGGCTCGGGTCGAGGTTCGCTCAAGAGATGAACTTTTGGGCTGGATGCCGTACTCATTTATTGGCCGGTATCCTGGGATTCGTATGATACAAATGCCGCCGCTAATTCAGACCCTGGGGCCGTGGATTAAGGATACCGGCGGCAAGACGACAAGGCGGCTATCTAATGATAAGGCGATTATGACGGAATTAATCAATAAACTGCCAAAATTCGATTATTTCTGTCAGAATTTTGATTATTCCATAACTAACTGGCTTCCGTTTTATTGGCAAGGATTCAAGCAAACTACGCGATATACATATATCTTAAAAGACATTTCGGATCAGGATAGGGTATTTGACGGGTTCGCGTCCAAATTAAGATCCCAAATAAGAAAAGCGCAAAAATCCCTTGAAGTATGCGATGATCTCGGGGTCGATACCTTGATCAAACTAAACAGAATGACGTATGAAAGACAAAATATCTCACTTCCCTTCACAAATGCGACGCTGCGTCGGCTAGTTACGGCTGCCCAAAAGCACGACTCCGGCAAAATGCTTTTTGCGGTGGATTCGGATGAAAACGTCCATGCCGCTGTCTTTCTTGTCTGGGACGAAAGGTCAACTTATTATCTGGTTGGTTGCACAAATACGCAATTCAAAGGAACCGATGCCGGCAGCCTTCTTCTCTGGGAATCGATTAAACTGGCGTCCGCTAAGTCAAGGCAGTTTGATTTTGAAGGATCCATGATTGAATCTGTGGAACGACACTTCAGGTCTTTTGGCGCTGTACAAGTACCCTATCATCAAATCACAAAAACCAACTCTCTGTTGTTGAAAACAAAAGATTTTATTCGCGGACTTATAAAATGAATAAGACTTCCAATGATTATGGTAGCAATGCGATGACCAGATTGTCGATAACGGAACAAACAATCGATAAAAATCGATTGGTTAATGATTTGGTACGCCTTGGCGTGAAATCGGGATTTATTTATTACGTCAAAGCTTCGCTTAGGGCCATCGGGAACGTCGATGGCGGCGCGGCGACGGTAATCGAAGCCCTCATCGAGGCCGTGCACCCGGGCGGCACGATTGTCACCGATTCCTTCATTGACCCCTTCCCTCTGCCTCTTAACAAACGACAGATGCAAATTTTGAGCGACCGCCACACGCCATCCTATGCCGGCGCCATCGCCAACGCCATGCTTAAACACCCCAAAGCATATTGCAGCCGCCACCCGATTCAAAGATTTGTCGCTATCGGGCATCACGCCGAGCGTCTCATGGCCGACCACAAACCGGAAAGTTACGCCTATGACGTCCTGGGTGTTATGGCCGATTCCGGCCTGGGGCGCAATCTCAAAATCGGACCCGATGAAAAAGTGGTCGGCGTCGGCACCACTCACGTGGCTGTCGGCCGGATGGGTTTCAGGCAAAAACGAAAACCGTACGGCATCAACTACCGCGACGCCGACGGCACAATCAAGTTATGCCGGCGCGACTGGGCCGGCGGTTGCGGCGTCGGGTTCAATAATTTCATCCCCCTGTACCGCGAACACGGGTGCATTATTAACGAAGGATTCATCGGGCAGGCTCCCGCCAAAATAACCGACATGGCCAAAACCCTCGCCCTGGAACTGGAGGTCCTTAAAAAAGACCCGGCGTTTTTCCTGTGTCACGACCCGGCCTGTTATGATTGCCGGACCGGCTGGGAATTCAGCGACGGATCCGCAATATCTGTTGCCTGGCACAAACTGCTAAAAATGTTGCGTCGCCGGTTTAAAACGAATAGATAGATATTCATTACCGTTATGCTGAAAGTAACTATACCGGATAATTTCATTCCCGAGAGAACGTATATTCTCGATGTCGTCCTCGGCGATTTCCTCGGCCTGGAATACGATATCCGAACCGACAGTACAATCGCCGACTGGACAATGGAGATTGAAAACGGCCACCGCTTGATAATCGAGGACCATTTTTTCAATCATGTCAAACCGGCTGACAAGTACTATTCGCAAAAATATATCCCGGAACATGTGAAATACGTCTGCAGTCGCTTCGCCAGCGAGCCGAATATCCCGGTTATTTACGGCGGCGCGGAACCATCAGTGCGCCTGCTGACAATGACCGGCCGGACGCCGTTGGAAAAAACAATGATCTGTACCATCGATATCTTCGCCGGGGCGTTTTTTATGCTCTCGCGCTGGGAAGAATACGCCGTCAAAACCCGCGACCGGCATGACCGTTTCCCGGCAGCCGAAGCCCTGGCAGTCAAATTCGACTTCATCGACCGCCCCGTCGTCAATGAATACATCGAGATGCTCTGGAATATGCTGGCCGAATTGGGTAATATTCAAAAACGAAAATATCGTCGTTTTGCGTTATACCTTACCCACGACATCGACCATATTTCGTTATGGAATAATTTCCGCGACTTCATCAAAACTCTGGGCGGCGATATCATCAAAAGAAAATCCCTGCCTCAAGCAATGTCCAATACCGCACATTTTTTGAAATCGACTTTCGGTGCGGCCAAACAGCCATACGATACTTTCGATTATCTTATGACGCAGTCCGAAAAACGCCGCCTGCACTCCCATTTTTTCTTTATGACCGGCGGCGGCGGTAAGGACGGCAACCATTATCATCCCGACGACCCAAAATTAATTAGAATCATAAAAGACATTAAACGTCGGGGACATACCATCGGTTTTCATCCCGGTTATGACTCCCCGGATGATTATGCCCGGTGGACCAAAGAGTACAAAAAACTGACCGCCCTGACCGACAGTAATATCACCGAGGGCCGCCAGCATTACCTCCGCTTTCGCCTTCCCGACACTTGGCGCATCTGGGATTATCACGACATGAAATTCGACAGCACTCTGGGTTATCCCGAACGGGAGGGTTTTCGCTGCGGCGTCTGCTATGACTTTCCGGTCTTCGATATAGTGGCGCGCAAACGGCTGAATCTCCGCGAAATGCCCCTTATCGCCATGGATGCGACCCTCGTGCAATATCGCCGGATGCCTCCCGGCCGCGCTCAAAGCAAACTGCACAAACTGATCGACCGGGTGTACCGCTATGACGGAACCTTCGTCCTGCTCTGGCATAACTCCAGTTTCAATTTATACCCCTGGTCCAGATATGAAAAAGTATATGAAAACACACTGGACTATGCCGCCGAAAGAACCGGTGACTCCGGGCAGGAACGCGGTCGTGCGCCGGCGTCGCCCGCCCGCAAGAAAGCGGTTCTTTTAACTTATCACTGCCGCAAATCCCCTCGCCAGGCCGGATTTCATCAACTGGCCCATGCCCTCCGCAACGAAGGCTGGGAAACCCTTTTTCTGACGGCTCCCTACAGCCTCCTATCCCAAATACGGAACAACTATCGCTCCCGGTGCATCATCCCCGAAGAAACGAACCGCCTGCACCGTCACGGCGAAAATGATTACAGCTATGTCCTCAAAACACCCTGGCATCCGGTTAATCTGAAAAATCGATTCCTAAACGGTATTTTTGCGCCGTTATTCAGAAGGTACGACCGTTTTTTGACGGGCGAGATGATGGATTACATTCGTCAAGCCGACCTGTTCATATTCGAAAGCTGCGCCGCTCTTTTATTTTTCGATAAAATCCGAAAAATCAACCCGAAGGCCAAAATGATTTATCGCGTGTCCGACGATTTGAAACTTCTGAACGTCCCCCCGGTGGTACTCGAAGCCGAGAAAAAATCCGCCCCCCTGTTCGACCTCGTCAGCTCTCCCAGCGCCTATCTGCACCGGTATTTTGAACACTTCGGGCACGCCTCTCTGGATCATCACGGTCTGCGCAAAGACCTGTATGATAAAGACTATGAAAATCCCTATGATGCATCATGCACCAATGTTGTTTTTATCGGCCAGGCGCATCTCGATTATGATTTTCTGCGGCGGGCTTTGCAAATATGCCCGCACTGGAAATTCCACGTCATCGGACCGCTCTCGTCGGAACACATGAGCGAAAATATTATTTATTATGGTGAAAAACCGTTCGAAGAAACCATCCCGTTTATAAAGTATGCCGACATCGGCCTGCATACTCTGGCCTTCCGGCCGGGGGCCGGATCGTTTACCGATAGCCTTAAAGTCGTTCAGTACACATACTGCCGCCTGCCGATAATCGCCCCGGACTTCCTCGAATGCGATCGCTCCAATTTCATATACTATCGCCCCGGCGATTCGGTGAGCATCGCCCGGGCTCTTGAAACGGCCCAAAAATTCAACCACACGCTGATTGATAATGACAGAATACCATCGTGGGATGATCTGGTGCAAAGCTGGCTGGCAAAATTAAATATTGTGCAAACGGAAAATGTGGAAAGCAGATTATACATATGATAGCCAAACCTCAATAATACCGATGACATATGCAAACCGCTTTGACCAATATACTCCGCTTTATCGTTAAACCGTACGGCATGGTGGTCGTGACGACCCTGTTGAGCTTTGCCGCCTGGTTGTCGCCGGATTTCGGTATTATCTGGAAAGGCTACAACCCGCCGCAGGAATTGTTTTCTTTCGGCGGCCTGGTGGTGGCCGTCTGGTACGGCGCCATTATCCTGATTGGCTGGACTTGTTTCCGCCTGGGACGAATATCCGAGAATATGATCGGACGTCCCCGATATAAAGTCCGTCTTGATGATTTTGCCGCCTATGGCTTCATAAGCGCCGTCGGTTTTATCGGCTTTGCCTGTGTTGTTTTGTATATCATTCAAAGTTTTAGCCTGAACGAAGTGCTTTTTACCATCATGGGCGGCGAAGCCAATGTTCTCCATAAAAAATTGTACGAGGAATATTCCATCGGCCTTTTTTCATTACGTTATGTTTTGATTCTTGGTGCCGGCCTGGCGATTTACCGTATTCTGTCACGAATATCCCGTTCGCTTCTGGATTTTGCCAATATTATCATGCTTTTGCTGATAGCCGTTATCGCCAGCCGATTGTCGGTCGTCTTTGCCCTTACGATCGGTTTCGGCTTATGGATTATAAACCGGCCCGACATTAAAATAAAGCCGGGGCGCTGGCTGGCGATATCGTTTGTCGTCTTTATTATATTTTCGTTCTATAACTATTCGCGTAATATTAATTTCTATATAAATCAGGGTAACGCCGGATTTTTCGCCGCGGGAATATCGGAAATAGTGAAATACCTGGCGGCTCCGTTCCAGGGAGCGCTGGCCGCCGGTAATCATTTCGAACAAATCATGATCGACCCGCAGCACAGCCATCTTTATACCGGCATCAATCCGTCGCTGACGACCAATTCGGCCCTGCTGGGGTTGATTCGTATCAGCGGCAATATGTTCATTCCCATAATGACCGTGTCGGTCATGCTTGCTTCCTTTTTCATGGGGATGCTGTACCGACAGAAGGACAATTTCATAATCCTGATTTATTTCGTTTTGCTGTACTGCTTCGCCGAAATCTGGCGGGTGTACATTTTCAATGCCGGTATAATTATCACTTTGCTGGTTATCGCCATATTGGCCCCGGCGGCATCACGAGCCATCAGAGCGCTGGCCCAAATCATTAAGTTTCCATCGCCAATAAAAGAAACGGATTCGGCATGAAGCGTTCGGCATTGATAGTCAAGCTCGCGGCCATCGGTGACATTGTCATGGCCCTGCCGATGGTCAAAACACTTCGCGACCAGAATCCCGGCCTAAAAATAACCTGGCTGTGCGGCAAAACGGCGGCCCCGTTGCTGGAAAAATTAAATCTGGTCGATGAGATAATCACTCTTGATGAAAAAAAACTTCTGACAGGGAGTCTGGCCGGACGCCTGATGGAATTATTTAAAGTATGGCTAAAACTCTTTGGCCGACGTTTCGACCTGATCGCTACCGGTCATGCCGATGGCAGATATGCCCTGTTGAGCCTGACGGCATTGGCAAAGAAAAGAACGCGCTTCAAACGATCCGGAAGACATCTTCTTCCCCTGCCCGGACGGCATCACAGCGATGAATATGTGCGACTTATCGGTGAAGATAACATACCTGTTTTTCCGCAGGCATTGTTGCCGGTGGTCGACTGGGAATTGACCAATGAACTGCAGGAACAAATTCCCCGCGATAAAACGACCGCCCTCGTGGCGTTTGCCCCCGGCGGAGCTAAAAATGTTCTGCATGATGACGCCCTGCGTCGCTGGCCTTTGCACCACTATGTTTCGCTGGCTGAAAAATTGATCGAAAACGGTTACGAAGTTGTTCTGACCGGAGCGCCCGATGATGACTGGATTATTCCTTCATTTGCCGCATTGAACGTCATCGATCTGGTGGGCAAAACGAATCTTGTTGAACTGGTGGCGCTATATGGAAAATGCCGGGTGGTCGTAACGCACGACAGCGGACCGATGCACCTCGCGGGGTTGGCCGGAACATCGATGGTCGCCCTTTTCGGCCCAACCAACCCTTTTGAAAAGGCTCCCCGAAGCAGTAAAGTCCGGGTGCTGTGGGGCGGAGACAAACTGGCCTGCCGACCCTGTTATGACGGCAAAAACTACGCCGCTTGCCAAAACAACGTCTGCCTCCGGCAGGTTTCGGTCGATGAGGTGTTCAATGCCGTTACCGGCCTGATTAACTCTGCTTCCTCGAATAAAAACGCCGAAACCATGACCCACCAATGTTAAAAACCCGGATATAAATCAACTCCAGTTCTTGCCGTTGCCATTTCTCTTTAACCCTTTGTCAGGAAAAATTTTCAAACCGTCGGTGAAACAATTTCCTCGGAATTAAGCCCGTTTCAGAGTCGCCCCCAGCGCGGGTCATAACTATTCGCATTTCAATAAGTTACAGCACCTTATTCAATGACCTTGTCGGCACGACAATTGCGTAAATAATATTCCTTAGATATGAACGCTGATCGAAAAAGAATTATATTAAAAAATAGCGGTCATCAGGGTCGCCATGAGTCCGCCGATTCCGATGGAAATCTATATTCGGATAATCCCGAACCTGAATTTTTCGAGCTTATCGGCCGCATTCTTCGAAAAAAACGGGTAATTTTCATCGCCGCCTTGTCGGTCATGGTTTTATCCGCGCTCATCGTTTTATTAATGCCCAATCTGTACACGTCGCAATGCAGCATTCTTCCGACCGGCAACACCGATAAATTTGCGGAACTGCGCCAACTGGCCGGCATGGGCGGATTTTCTTCGCTTGATAAAAACTCTTCCGAGTTGTACCCGGTGATTTTGCAGTCGCAGACAATACAAGACAACGTTGTCATGGCCACCTATTCATTCGAACATCAGGGCAAACGGCTCGAGATGTCTTTCTCGGATTATTGCGAATCTGAAAATATGGATATCCTGCGCCGCAAACTGGCCTCGATGACCCGTATCGCGACCGACAACAAAACCGGTGTCATATACCTGCTCCTGGAAAGTCGCTACCCCGGCTTTTCCCGGGCGGTGTTGAATAAGTACCTTTCCGAACTGGAGCATTTTAATCGGTACCGACGGCTTTCGGCCGCCAAGGAAAACGTCCAGTACCTTAAAACCGAGTTGACGAAGGTCAAAGAACAACTGACCGCCGCCGAAAACGAACTCGAGGCATTCCAGATGGCTAACCGTGACTGGGACGCCACCTCCGACCCGGAAACGAAAATGACTCTGGCCCGCCTGTGGCGTGAAATCGAGATGAAAACGAAAATGTATACTTTGCTGATGGAGCAATACGAACTGGCTCGTCTCGAACAACAGAAAGACACGCCCATCGTGAGAATTCTCGACGCTCCGACTCTTCCGTCGATGAAATCGGCCCCCCGGCGACTTATGACCGTTTTGCTGGCGGGGATCCTGACCATGATGGCGATGACAACGGTCCTTATGATTATTGAGAACATCCGGCTGCGCTGTCTTAAAACCAATAACAATTCGCTGGAATACCTGCGCCAAAGCGTAACCGAAGCTTTCCCCCGAACCGGGACGACAATCAATCGTATTCGTAACCGCTTTACCCGACACGACCATGTGCCGGTCGAAAACTTGGAAATAAATAAGTAAATGGATATGAACTCATTTCAGGGAAGAAATAACTCATGCCTCCGGCAAAATTTCTGGCCATCATACTGGTGCTATCCGGCGCCGCCCAGGTAGCCGCCGACATCACTTATCCGACCGGGCGCATGCCCTTCGCCCTGGATTATAACTGCCATTATCAGGCGGCCATCCGGACTGGCAATGTCGCGGCCATACCGGCCGTCGGACCGTACTTTTATGATCAATTCGACATCGTGACCGAATATGGCCCTTCGCCCGCCTTTACCCTGATGGATAACCTCGATAATTCCCGGATGCGTCTGTTTACCATCGCCTCCGAAAGATTTATTGCCGAAAAATACACGCGGGGACAGGACCTATTCCTGTTTTCCGGCGGCCTGCGTTATCAACCCTCCGAACATTTTGGTGCGGCCGTGCTTTTTAACCTCGACCGGGCCAAAGCCATCGACCCGGACTATACCGGCAAAGTCTGGCGCGGTCTGGCCGGAGATATCGAAACCGCCGGACTGTACTTTAAAAAAGGCGGAATGTCGCTCATTCTCGGACGACAGCGCGTTTTCTGGGGTCCGCAACCGGTCAACTTGTTGATTTCCGAAACGGCCGAGCCGCTCGATCTGTTTTCCGCCGGATATAAAAAGGGCCGCCTGCAATTCAATTTTATTTTCGCCCGTCTCGACCAAAGCCGCCCCGACTCGACCGATATCCTTCGTCTGGCCGATGAAACCTTCAACGATAATCGTTATCTGGTGGGGCACCGCCTCGATATTCATTTCCACCACCGATTTCGTCTCGGTCTGTTCGAGACCACTATCTACGGCGGCGAGGGCCGTCCACCGGAGTTGTACTATCTGAACCCTCTTCAATTTTTCCATACCGCCCAGTTGAACGAAGATGAAGACGACAACACCATGCTGGGCTTTGATTTTTCCTGCATCCCCGTCAACAGCCTGATGCTTTACGGCCAGTTGCTGGTCGATGATTTCCAGATCGACGACCGCAACCGGGGCGATCAGGAACCCAACGAAATTGGTTGCATGGCCGGGCTGTTCAAATCCGGAAAGACCTCATCGTTTTCACCGGACATCAAGCTGGAGTACGTTCGTATCACCAACCGCACGTACCATCAGAGTCAGCCGCGTAATCGCTATCTCAATCGCAACCTGTTAATCGGTCATCCCCTGGGACCCGATGCCGATTCGCTGTCGCTGGTGACCCGCTTCTGGCCGACCCGGTGGCAGGCGGTCGAATTCGAAGTGGCCTATTGCCGGCATGGCCAGGGTTCCGTTTACACCGCCTGGGATGAACCCTGGGCGCTAAGCGAAGGTGACTACAGCGAGCCTTTCCCCACCGGCGTCGTCGAAAAGGGTTTACACACGGCCGTGCATTTCAACGGCTACCTGCCGTTATCGGACTATTTCAAAAAACACCTGTTTTTATCGGTCAACGCCGGTTATGGCTGGATCGACAATAAATACAACGTCGTCGATAAAAGCACCAACCGCGCCTGGGTCAGCTTCATGATCAGCTGGCTGGGCGCCGTCGAATTCGGAATTGAATGATGATGAAAATATATCTTTTATTTCATGAATCGGACTTAATCTCTTCAGGGGTTTACCATGAGTAGTTGTATTATATTCGGCGGTTCCGGCTTTGTCGGGACTCATCTGGCCGAGCATTTTCTGAAAACCGAACGCTTCGACCACATTCATCTGGCCGATATCCGTCCCAGTCCGCTTGACGGCCGCCCGGGGCTTAGTTATTCCCGAACCGATGTCCGTCAACCCATACCCGCTAATCTGATTTCAGAAAGACCGGAGTGGATATTCAACCTCGCCGCGGTTCATCGCGAACCGGGCCATATTCGTCAGGAGTACTTCGAAACCAATCTGTCCGGGGCACAAAATGTCTGCGCCTGGGCCGACGCGGTCGGTTGCGATAACATGTACTTCACCAGCAGTATCTCGGTCTATGGGCCGACCGACGGGCCGACCGACGAAAACCACCCGATTCAGCCTGCGACCCCCTATGGCGGCTCCAAATACCCGGCCGAATTATTGCATGAAATGTGGTACCGGGCCAGACCCGGTCGCCGCCTGCTGATATCCCGTCCGGGGGTGCTCTATGGCCCCGGAGATCCGGGAAATATCATGCGTATGATCAAAGCCATCGCCAAGGGCTATTTCGCCTTTCCCGGATCACCGAGGATTTATAAATCATACGGTTATATCTACGGTTTTATCGACAGCATCGAGTTCGTCATGGATAGCCGCGAAAAACATTTCATTTATAATTATGTGGAAACTCCAACCGAACCGCTCATGGAGCTGGTAAAAAATATCAAACGTTTTATCGGTGCCAAAGCACTGGTTCTTCCTGTTCCCATCTGGATTCTAAAACCCCTATCCCATATGGTACAGGCATTGATTGGTTTTCGAAACCCGATTCATCCGGTGCGCGTCATGAAAGCCGCGACGCCGACCCATATCATTCCGCAGGCCCTGATAGACGCCGGGTTCGAATTTCAATATGATTTCGAAAAATCGCTCTGGCACTGGCTGGCGATCGCCCCGGAGGATTTTGACATGATTCCAGCCCATAAGAAAACCCCGCCGATGGTCAGAATCACTCTTAAAAAACACGGCGAGAGAATCGCCTCCGGCTTCCGGACGAATTCGTCGATTAAAACCCGCGCCGCCGTGGTCGAGCTTGAAGAGGAAGTTGCCTGATGAATAATAAAAATGACAACGCCCCCGATTTTTCAAATCTCAAAGTGGCCGTCGTCCATGAATGGCTGGTTGATTATTCCGGCTCGGAACGGGTGGTGGAACAAATGCTGGAGCTGTTTCCGCAGGCGGACCTGTTTGCTTTAGTCGACTTTTTACCGGATAACCTGCGCTGGTTTATAAAAAACAAACCGGTGACTACGTCATTTATTCAAAAACTTCCCGGCGCCCGGACCAGATACCGCAGTTATCTGCCGCTGATGCCTCTGGCAATCGAGCAATTCGACCTGTCCGGCTACGATTTGATTTTGTCCAGCAATCACGCCGTTTCAAAAGGCGTCATCACCGGCGCCAATCAACTGCATATTTGTTACTGCCACTCTCCGATTCGTTACGCCTGGGATTTGACCCACCAGTACTTGAGGGAATCCGGCCTGACCAAGGGATTTAAAAGTTGGCTGGCCCGGTATTTCCTGCATCGCATACGCATCTGGGACAACCGTACCGCCAACGGTGTCGATCATTTCATCGCCAATTCGAATTTTATCGCCCGCCGCATCAAAAAAGTTTATGGACGCGAATCCGATGTCATTTATCCACCCGTCGAAATTGACAAATTCACGCTGATGGAAAAAAAGGAAGACTTCTTTTTCACCGTCTCGCGTATGGTGCCGTACAAAAAAATCAATGTCATTGTCGAAGCCTTTTCTGCCATGCCCGACAAACGGTTGATTGTCGCCGGCGACGGCCCCGATTTTAAAAAAATAAAGGCCCTGGCCGGACCCAACGTTGAATTTATCGGTTTTCAACCGACCGAAGTAATCGTCGCATATATGCAAAAGGCGAAAGCTTTCGTCTTTGCCGCCGAAGAGGATTTCGGGATTGTTCCGGTCGAGGCGCAGGCGTGCGGGACGCCGGTCATCGCCTACGGCCGCGGCGGCGTGCTCGAAACCGTCATTCCGGGCATAACCGGCTTGTTTTTCGAAGAACAGACTTCGCAAAGCCTGCAGGAAGCGGTGATTCGCTTTGAACGGCATCGCCATGATTTCAACGCTTCGATGATTCGCGCCAACGCCCTGCAATTCGCCGTCGAAAAATTCCGCGAGGCTTTCCGATCGTTCGTCACCGCGAAATTGAACGACTATAAAAATATGCGGCCGATGCCCAAATGCGACAATGGTGTATCAGGAAAATCCCTGATTTACCGAAAAAATAAGAAAAGCATTCCTTTGGAGACGTGAGTTCACCATACCCTTTTGGGTAACCTTCTCTGTAACAAAAAGACCGGAAGCATTCACTTCCGGTCTTTTTTAACAAGAGGTATGCCCTAAGGCACCGGGTAAGTCTAATCCAGTCCGTCAAATTCGGCATTGGATGTAATCGCGGCGCAAAATTGTTTCCACCTTCCGAAAAATACGCCATATCCCAGGTTTTTGACCGGCCGATAATGACCGCCCAGCACGCCCAGGACATTGCCATTGGCGTCATAATAATATCCCCTGAAATAACCGACACGTCCCGCAACGGTTAGGGCGTTGGCCGGCGAAACCGGACCATAGGTTCCCCTTATCAATCCCTCGAACTGACCGTTGATATCGATATATTTGCCGTAAAACACATTGTATTTGACACCATCGATTTCTTCACCCCAAGTGCCGCGTAAATATCCCATCAGCGTACCTTCAATCGACATCCAGTGGCCCATAAAGATGCGATTTCCGTCTTCATCGCGCCCCCAGAGCCCGGCCAAAAATCCCCGCGGACAAGCCTGCGGTGTAATTTTATGAGCCTGAATCGAGACGGCATTACCATCACCCAGCTCAATGAGCGTATCCATCTTTATCAGAGAATTGACATCAAAAGTCACGCTATAGGGTGCGGTTTCGAACGTGATCGTCTTGATTTCGTCGGTCACCGATGGCGGTTGATAAATATTGATATGCAATCCGTCGTTATGCACCGTAGTCTTGGACACGAATTCCACCACTCGCCGGTCGGTTCGGGGAAGAATCCAGTCGGTGGCCGGTTCGAAACGAATAGTCCGACGCACCACTATGGCTCCCCATGATACCGACAGAGAACCGGTCCAGTCGGTGACGGCCGTCACCGTCGAATCATACTCCATCCGGCCCCAGATAATCCGCATCGAATAAATCGCGGTGGCCGACCTGATATCGTTTTCAACCACCGGGTCGTCAAGCATCGGATCGTCGAACTCAACATCGCCTCCAACGAGTGCCGCCAAATCGGCGTCGCCAAATGCGGGTGGTTCATCGGTGGGAGTAAATCCGCCGAATTCATCGGCGATATCGCTCTGACTTTCCGGTTGGGTGGCGTTGTCATTTCCGCAACCGATAAAAAGCCCCGGCCCCGCCAAGGCCAGCATCGCAAGAAAAAACATTTTTTTCATATTAGGTCTCCCGTCATTTTAACCTATAAATTCCATTACTTATAAAAGAAAAATCAAATGTCGTGCCAAAAAGTTTGGCCCTGTAAGTCATTGATATTCAATATGGCCGGAAACAGAGTCGGAAAATCATAAAGATTCAAATGTACCTCATGGTACAAAAATGCATCAATTGCCCCAAATGGGACAAAAATCACTGAACACCATAGGCTTTTGCGGGTAGTAAAAGTAGACTGACACGAACGCCTAAATATGAGCCCAGGCGGTTTGCTCCAGAGCATTGCGGATAACCTCGTATGATATTGGCGAAGATTTGCGATTGTCTTCGCCTATCAGGTTGAATCCGTTCACGACCACTTGTGGATTATGAGAACGCCATATATCGCGTTCAACTATGGTCGCCGAGATTCCCAAATTCCGCACTGCTTGCCGAACATAATCAGCGGTTCTGAGATGATCGGCGTTATCCCTCGAAAACAGGATATTAATTTCCATCTTCTCCCCTCCGTCACCTCAATTATTTAAAACTATTGGTCGGGTGTCAACAAAAACACGGAATCATGAAGTCCGTTTGTTCCGGCGGGCAATCGATCACCTTCGACACCCATTTATATATATAAACAATCGGAATCGCGCCTTGGTTGCAATAAAAAAACTTTTTTGACCGATTTATTCGACAACTATGGAACAATCACCGCGTTCCGTTACACATCCGACCTCAAAAGCGGTCAGCCCAGCCGACATCGCCTCGGACATGAATTTTACAGCCTTTTCCGGAGAAAGTGATATCAACAGCCCTCCCGACGTCTGGGCATCATACAAGACATCGATCTGGGCCTTGCTTAATTTCGCTGATAAACTGATCCGCCCTTCCAGAAAATCCTTGTTGGCCGATGCCCCGCCCGTTAGACAACCCATCTCGGCGTATTTAATGACATTGGGCAAAAGCGGCAAATGATTAAATATTAATTTCAAAGTCACTCCGGAACCGTCGGCTATCTCGGATCCATGTCCCAGAATACCAAAACCGGTGACATCGGTAGCGGCACCGGCGCCGTGTTTGCTCATAAGTTCCGCTGCGGTTTTATTTAAAACGGCCATTTGACCCACCACCGCGGCGGCGTCATCGGCGCTTGCCTTACCCTGTTTGACCGCTGTCGAAACGATCCCGGTGCCAAGCGGCTTGGTCAAAATCAGCCGATCCCCGACCCGGGCCCGGTCGTTGGTGATAATTTTATCTAAATTTATCAGCCCCGTGCACGCCAAACCATACTTAAGTTCTTTATCCTTAATGGAATGGCCACCGACAATGGCGGCCCCGGCCTCCTGGACTTTGTCCGCCCCGCCCTGCAATATTTTGACCAGAATTTCGGGCGGCATATTGGACGGAAAACCAACAATATTGAGCGCCGTCAACGGCCGTCCGCCCATGGCATAAATATCGGACAAAGCGTTGGCCGCCGCAATTTGCCCGAAGGCATACGGGTTATCAACAATCGGCGGGAAAAAGTCCACCGTCTGCACCAGCGCCTGTGTTTCGCTGATTTTATATATGCCGGCGTCATCGGCCTTATTGAAGCCGACCAGTAAATTCGGGTCGCTTCTAAAATTCAAACCCTTTAAAACCGCGTCCAAAACCTTTGGACCAAGTTTGGAAGCTCAACCGGCACACGAGACTTCAGCCGTCAATTTGATTTCTATTTCATCTTTGCTGTGGTTCACAATCCCGATTATATCACGCCTATAAATTAAAAGCAAGCATTGAGCATTACCAGCGGTGGTTTTTTATTTCATATAATTTCTTGCGCTGTTTGCGCTTGGTTTTATCAGGAAAACCTGCCTTGA